>DATKPK010000266.1:0-21185 GCA_035524095.1 Binataceae bacterium (SeqCode)
TTTCAGGTGAAACATCGATCGCACTTGCGCATGCGGGTACCTGCGGCGTTATCAGCAAAATGCACACAAAGAGTATGGGTGAAATCCTTCCCCAACACGCTCGGAATCGCTCGTAAAATAGAACAAGAAAACTGCAACGGATGTTTCACGTGAAACATCCGTTGCAGTTTTCTTACACTCGCGACTCGTTTGGCCCACAGTGGCTCACCGGGAGCCCTATTTCTGCAGCCTATGTTTCACGTGAAACATAGCTTGCAGATCGCCTTGAATTATTCGTAGCGCAGCGCTTCAATCGGATCGAGCATCGAGGCCTTGCGCGCCGGATACCATCCGAAGAACACGCCCACGGCTGCGGCGAATAGAAAACCCCCAACTACCGATGGCACCGACACCAGCGTCGGCCAATGCGCGAGCGCCGAAAGAATTTTTGATGTCATTACTCCGAGAATGATCCCGGCTGCGCCGCCCATGATGCTGAGCATCGACGACTCGACCAGGAATTGCAGCAGGATATGGCGCCGCCGCGCGCCGATTGCCATCCGGATACCAATTTCGCGCGTCCGCTCAGTGACCGACACCAGCATGATATTCATGATGCCGATGCCGCCCACTAGCAGCGAAATCGACGCGACCGCCGCCAGCAGCAGCGTCATCACTTCTGAGGCGTTCTCCGACGCCTCAGCGATTTCATTCAGGCTGCGCACAAAGAAATCATTCTCTTCGTCGGGCTGAATCCGATGGCGCCGATGCAGCAAGGCTTGAATCTGGCTCTGCACCGTACCCACCAGGTCAGCAGAAGCGGCTTGTACAAAAATATTGTTCACCACTCCGGATTTGACCGGTGTGTTATTCGTGAATGGGTCGATTAGCGAAGTGTCAGAAGCATAAACCGCATTGGTGGTCAGCACGCCGGCATAGGGATTCAGCACCGGGTTAGTCGAACCGTTGCCGGTTGCGGTCGTGACCGTGGCGCTCACTTGCGAGTTCCCCAGTACTTTACGTTCAGCCGTATAAAAAGGAGTCAGAACAACGTCGTCCTGATCCTGTCCGTAGCCCGACTGCCCTTTGACCGACAGCACGCCCACCACTCGCAGCGGAAAACTCTTCACGCGGATTATCTTGCCTATCGGATTCTCGCCCGGCGCGAACAGATTATTTACTACTGTCTGTCCGAGCAGGCACACGGGCGCGGCGCTGCGCGTTTCGATATCGGAGAAAGGACGTCCGTCAGCCACCGGCCAATCGCGGATATCAAGATAGGCAGGAGTGGTCCCCTCGATACTCGTGCTCCAGTTATGGTCTCCATAAACCACTTGGGCCACCTGTCGATCCATGTAGCTGACGGCGCTCGTGCCACCCACTTCTTTTTCAATCGCTTCGGCGTCGGATGCACGCAGGGTCGAAAGGCTACCCGAGCCCGCGTGGACGCCGTTAGAAGTCTGCGTACCGGGCAAAACCACCAGCAGATTTGTTCCAAGACTCTCAATTTGTTGCTGCACCGAGTAGCGCGCACCATCGCCGACCGCGACCATCGCAATTACCGCCGCGACGCCAATAAAAATCCCAAGCATTGTCAGCGCCGCGCGCAGCTTGTTGCGATTGATTGCGCGTGCAGCGGCAGTCATCGCCATTACGCCGAAGGTCCAGAGATTCTCGTGGCTGCCTGCGGCGGAGCTGCTTTGATCCGTTGCGGGCTCTGGCGCGACGGTTAGCGAAGGCGCCAGCGACGCGCGTTTCGCCGGATCGTTGCGGACGTCGGAGACTATAATGCCGTCGCGGAAAGTGATGACACGTGCTGCGTAAGCGGCCACCTCGGCGTCGTGCGTTACTACGATTACAGTCAGACCCCGCTCGCGATTGAGCCGCGTGATGATCTCGAGAATCTCGGCCGAATTGGTTGAATCGAGATTTCCGGTAGGTTCGTCTGCCAGCAGGATCGCTGGTTCGTTGATCAACGCCCGCGCGATTGCGACGCGCTGTTGCTGGCCGCCAGACAGCTGGCTTGGATGGTTACGCTCACGGCCGTCGAGTCCGAGCATATCGATCAGGCTCTGCGCGCGGGCGGCGCCGTCGGCCGGCCAACCCGAGTAGAACAAAGGCAGCTCGATATTCTCGACCGTGGTGGTGCGCGACAGCAGATTGAAATTCTGGAAGACGAAGCCGATGCGACGGCTGCGAATGAGCGCTAATTCGACTTCGTCGAGCGAGTCGACGTCAACTCCTTCGAGCAGATACCGGCCGCTGGTTGGCCGGTCGAGGCATCCGATGAGATTCATCAGAGTGGATTTGCCGGAGCCCGACGCGCCCATTATCGCCACGAACTCGCCGCGCTCGATCGCAAAACTGACTCCGCGCAGTGCGTGAATCTTGATTTCGTCGCCCAGCGTATAAGTCTTGCTGACCTCGATTATTTCAATGACTTTTTCCATCGTAGATGGGCTTTGCTCGCAAAGGCATGCGTCCGTATGTCTGCAAGCCGGCTCGCGAAAGATCTAAAGCCGCCCACGAGCATATGCGGGCATTAGCGGAGCCTCACATGTGCAGATGGAGACCATGTTGAGCGGCCAACGGATTGCTCGACGACTCGTCGTTAATCTTGATGCGATCGGTAACGACTTCATCACCCTCTTTGAGGTCACCACTGATCACTTCGACATTACTGCCGTCGTCGAGGCCGCGGACGATTTTGACAGGCCGCAGATGGCCGTCATCGAGGACGAATACGCGCGCCGAATGCTGGCTGGCGGCAACTTCATCATCATCGGTCGCGGCGGAGGCGTGATGGCGCGGTGAGAACGAGAGGGCGCGCAACGGTACGCGAAGAACGTTTTCGCGCCGCGCCTCAACGATAGTGGCGTTGGCAGTCATGCCGGGCATTAGCAGCAACTCAGGGTTGGCGACATCAATTACGACGTCGTACGTAACGACATTTTGCACGGTGATGGGAGCCTGGCGAATTTGGGTGACCGTGCCCTTGAAGACGCGAGTGGTGTAGGCGTCAACGGTGAAATCTACTGGTTGGCCGACCTGAACGCTGCCGACATCGGACTCGCTAACGTTGCTGTCGACCTGCATCTTGGTAAGATCCTTCGCGACGAGGAACAGGGTAGGCGTTTGATAGCTGGCAGCAACGGTCTGGCCGACCGCGACGTTAACCGAGACCACGGTGCCATCAACAGGCGAAATGATGTTGGTGTAATAGAGGTTCAGTTCGGCGGCTTTCAGATTCGCTTCCTGCTGCTGGATGGCCGCCTGGTCGAGAGCTATTTGTGCCACCGCCTGATTGTAGGTGCTGAACTGGCTATCGAGTTGGTCCTGCGAAATTACATCTTGCCGCCGCAAAACCTGATCACGCTGGTACGTAACCTTCTGGTACGCGAGATTGGCCTTGTCCTTGATGAGCTGGGCGCGAGCATTGGCCAGCGCGGCTTTATTCAGATCGACCTGTGCGGCGAAGGGCCGAGGATCGATCTTGGCGATTAACTGGCCGGACTTAACCGACGCGTTGAAATCGGTCGGGATAGCGACGATAGGCCCAGAGACATAAGTACCGACCTGAACTACCGTAACCGGATTGACGGTACCGGTCGCAGTGACTGAGCGAACAATCGGACCGCGGGTGACCTCGGCGGTGACGAAACGCGCGGCATCTGGGCGCTGGGTCCACCAGTAGCCAGCGCCAAGCGCGAGGCAAACGATGATGGCTAACGAAAGCCATCGGAAGCCATGACCGGCGCGTTTGGGCGAACTCATGGTGATCCTCGCAGCTTAAATTGCATAGCGCATATAACCGTCGAGAACTGGCTGGCAGCTCCACTATACAGACGAACCGGGTGGAATGCGGTTGACGCATCCGCGGCTCGATACACGCCTTTCCTGCAACGCGGAAGGGTCTGCAGTTAAACCAAGGCTATTAAGGGAGAGCGTCCGATTTGGCCGCGTGTGCGTTTATCGGACCAAAATCCAATTTCACCCTTATCAGCGCTTTCAGATCGTGACGGGAGAGGGGCAGCGATCGCGTCAGAAGATGAGCATATTGAGATGTCCTGCGGCCAACGCAGCAAGGCCTCGGCAGAATGGATAACCGCTATGGATTTGGCTCTGAGGGTCCAAAAGAGCCGCTCGGGTCGAAGCGCGGACGAAATTTCGAGGGGACTGGGCTGATCGCTATGCCTCGGCAGCCGTTCGTGCAGTCCTTTGAATTGAAGTATTCACCGGCGAACGCGAAGTGCTTGCCGTCGGGAGCCCAGACGGCGTGATTCGCATTAAGGCTACAATTCGTCAGCTGGACGGCTTTGCCGCCGGTACTCGCCTCGATGAATATCGCATAGTTGCCGTTGGCGCACCCGCGGGCCGATTCGAATAGCAGGAAGGTATCATCCGGTGACCAATCGGGAGTGCGCCCCTGCAAGCCGTCGAGTTGATGCAGCGCGTTGCCTGTCGGGTCGGTGGTCAGAATCCATATCTGGTTGTTGGTGTCGCTGTACGCACCAGGTGGATAAGGCAACTGACCGGCGAAGGCAATTTGGCCTTTGCCGTGGGAGACCGACGGCTCGCCTGTCCAGATGACCGAGGTGCTGGTGTATTCGGCGACGAGGGCGCCAGTCGTGATATCGACTTCGTTCAACGAATTGTAGACATCGCTATCATTGCTGTTGAGGGCGGTCTCGATGACGGTTTCGTCGGCATCGGAGGCGTCCTCACGAAACGAAGGGTAGGCTGGCTGCGACACCGGGGAGGTGAGTGGGATCTGGGTCAGAATGGTTCCGGCACCATTGATAATCCAGGTCGATAAGACGACGGGGTCGTCATTGGTGTCGAGGGCGGTATAGGCGATTTGGTTGGTAGTCCAATCCCAGTCGGCGCGGGTGATGTTATAGCCGTCGTTAGTCAGGTCAAGGAAGGGAGTGACTTTGCCGCCACTAAACAGCACGGTGTCGAAGACGTCGGTTTGCCCCTGCTGACGGGTGAAAAGAATGGTCTTGCCGTCGGGGGAGAAGCGCGGCCAATAGTCAATCGCGCCTTGCGGATGGGTCAGCCAGCGGAACTGAAAAGCGTGGGCGGGTGACGCGCATACGATCGCGATCAAGAGAACGGCGCCGGTGGTGAGTGAAATGGAAGGACCGTGAGAATGCTTCAAGGCGGTATGGACCAAAATTAATGATTTGCGGCGCAATTAAGCAGGTAGTCTTCAGTCATGCAAACTGCAGAGAGCGATCGTACGTCCGGTATGATGGGGCTGATGAATGCGGACGCGAAGGCATTATTGGCGCGGGGGGTCGGGTTGTTCAACGACGGCGAATACTTTGCGTGTCATGAGGTGTGGGAAGAGTTGTGGAAGCGCAGTGAGGGCGAGGAACGGGCAGCGCTACAAGGATTAATTCAGGTCGCAGTGGCGATTTTGCATGCCGAACGGGGAAACTATCGGGGGGCGCAGTCGGTATATCGCAAGGCCATGCGGAATCTGGAGTTGGCTTCGGAGGATTGCATGGGGCTTCGGCTCGGACAGTTCCGATGGACGTTAAAGCAGATTATCGCCGAGGTTCTATCACCGCTCGACGAACCGCGCGTCCAACGGAAGGTCAGATTGGATTTTGTATGATGAGTAGCCGACCCGGAAGTTTAAAACGGAATGTCTTCGTCGTCCATCGCGTGGGGCATATCAGAAGGGCCAAAATCGGCTGGTTCGTCCATCCCGCCGTTGGCGCCCGCACCGGCGCGTCCGCCGAGGAACTGGATACGCTGGGCGACGATTTCGGTACGATAGCGTTTGCCAGTGCCGTCCTTCGCTTCCCATTGGCGATTGGAAATGCGGCCTTCGACGTAGACCTGGCGGCCTTTCTTAAGGTACTGACCGCACAGTTCAGCCTGTTTGCCGTAGACAACGATGTTGTGCCAATCGGTGCGCTCCTGCTTGGCACCGCCACGGTCGGTGTAGGAGTCGCTGGTCGCAATGGTGAAGTTGGCAACCGTCTGCCCGGATGGCAGGTAGCGTAGTTCCGGATCGCGACCGAGATTTCCGACCAGAATCGCCTTGTTCACCGCCATCGCATCACGCCTCTCTAGAAACGGTAAGCCCGCCAACGGTTCAACGCAAGCAGCGATAGATTGCGGCTATGCACAAAGGACGGTGATTTTCGTGCATAGCTTGTGGACGATCGGCGGATAAGATTGCGTCGAGAAGCGATTAACATCGACGGGGTGGGTGAAAGCGCTGCTTTCACAGGTTCTTTTACCTTAATATAATTCAGCGCCGCGTTTCTGCGGGACGCTTGAGGGGTGCGGTGCAGTGGCTGAAACGATGGCGAAGGAAATCTCCAACGGCGCGCGCGAAACGAATCCAGTCAGAATAGTTCCGCTTGGAGGGCTGGGCGAAATTGGGCTCAACCTGATGGTGGTCGAGTGCGGCACGCACGCCATCATTATCGACGCGGGAGTGATGTTTCCTGAGGAGCGCGATCTTGGGATCGGCCTCATTCTGCCGGAACTAGTCTACCTCGAACAGAGCCGTCCCATACTCCATGGAATCATTCTGACCCATGGCCATGAGGACCATATCGGGGCGTTGCCGGATCTGCTGCGGCGCTTCCCGGCGCCGGTCTACGGAACTGAAGTAACACTTGCATTTGCACGGCGGAGCCTGGCCGAGGATGGACTGGCGGGTGCCGACCTGCGTGAGATGTTGCTCGGGCGCTCAATCGAGCTGGGGCCGTTCGCGGTTGAGCCGATCCGCGTGACTCATTCGACGCCTGATTCGGTGGCGCTCGCGATACGCACGCCAGCCGGGCTAATCATCCATTCGGGCGACTTCAAGATCGATCCGACGCCGATCGATGGACAGCGGTTTGACACCGCGCGCTTTGGGCAGCTTGGTGAAGAAGGAGTAACGCTGCTGCTAGCGGACTCGACCAACGTCGAGCGCGAGGGACGGGCGGGATCGGAAAGCTCAATCAAGCCGGTCCTGACCGATTTGATCAGGCGGACGAAAGGCCGCTTCCTGCTGACGTCGTTTTCGTCGCATCTCCATCGGATACGGCAGTTTGCTGAAGTCGCGCACGAGTCGGGCCGCTACGTCGTTCCGCTGGGGCGGCGGATGGCAGAGAGTGTACGGCTGGGAGCTGAGACGGGTCAGCTGAACTTGCCGCCGGGGACGTTTATAGATCGGACTGAGGCGGACTTTCTGGAGCCGCGACGACTCGCTTTTCTCGCCAGCGGCAGCCAGGGTGAGCCGCTATCGGCAATGGCCAAGCTCGCGACGGATACGCATCCGCAGGTTCATCTGGACGAGGGCGATGTGGTGGTACTGTCATCGCGATCGATTCCCGGTAATGAACGGCTGATAAATGGAGTGATCAACAATCTTTATAAGCGCGGGGCCGAGGTCTATTACGATGCAGTGGCGCGGGTGCACGTCTCGGGCCATGCGAACCGCGACGAGTTGAGTGAGCTGATTCGGTTGGTCAAGCCGCGCCATTTCGTGCCGGTGCACGGTGAATACCGGCATCTCACGCGCCATCGCCGACTGGCGATCGAGACTGGACTACCTGCTGCAAATTGCTTCCTGTTAGAGGATGGCGAGACGCTAGTACTAGAGGATGGTGCGGCACGGCGGGGTCGGAATGTGACGGCCGGGCGCGTCGTAGCTGATGGGGGTGAGATCGCGGCTGATTCGTTATTGCGCGAACGGCGAGCGCTGGCGCGGGACGGTACTTTGATGGCGGTCGTGGCGGTGTCTGCGCGCAGCGGCAAGCTGGTGGCGGGTCCAGACTTGATGGCACGGGGGCTAGTCAATGAAAACGGCGCGTCGCCGCACATGAGGCGTGCGCGGGCTGAGCTGGCAGAGCGTCTTCGCGCACTGCGAGGGGAGGCGTCGGCCGATCCCGAACGATTGAAGGATGAGATGGTGCGGGTGTTGCGGCGCTACTTCAGCGATGAAACCGGCAAACGGCCGATTGTCATCCCGTATGTCGTGGAGGTCTGAAGGGTATCGCGCGCGCAGCGAAAACTCAGCCGATTCCGCTGACCACGATCGCCGAACCGAAGCGAAGCGGGCGGATCGCCGGAGAAATGCTTACGCTCGCGATCCTGGCGATTACGGGATGGGCGCTGCTAAGCCTGATCGCGTTCAGCCTTGGACGCTTTGCGAATCCGGGCGGCCCGCTGGGTAAAGCCTTTGCTGAAGCGTTGACGAGAGCTTTCGGCTATCAGGCGTACATCGTCGTCGTTATGGGAGGAGTGATTGGGTGGCGCTTATGGAGAATGCCACCAATCGCGTCATTGGTGCGGGAGGTCATTGGTGGCGCGGCGGTTATCCTGGCGCTCTGCACAGCAGCAGGTCTGCTGAATCTTCGGAGAATCGAGGCGGGCGGCCTGATGGGTGCGGGCCTCGCGCAAATTCTCAACCAATACATCAGTATTGCCGGCGGGTCTATTGTCGTGGTGGTCGCGCTTGTCGGGGGATTGGCGTTGATGCTGAGGCGCGCGCCGGCGGATCTGCTGGCTGTGCTAAGCGGAGCCTTTGGCCGGATGGGAGGGCGTGGCAGCGGTAATCAATGCGGCGAGAGCAGGACGGCAGCTTTGACGAATCAAGTGAATGCTGCAGTATTGCTGAGGGAGTTGTCTTCGATTGAGGCATCACAGGCCTCAAGTGAGCCGAGTCCACGCCTGACTAAAATCATTCGTGAGCGCGAGCCTACGGCTGAGATTCCGGCGGCGCCACGGCCTCGGGGTAGCGGTGGTTTCAAATTACCCCCGCTGACGCTGCTCGACCTGCCGCCGGTCGAACATGCGCAGGTTGATGAGGCAGGTTTGCAGCGTAGCGCGCGGATACTTGAACAGAAGCTGGCCGACTTTGGAGTCGAGGGGCAAGTTGTGGAGGTTCAGCCCGGGCCGGTCGTGACGATGTACAAGCTGGAGCCTGGCTCGGGAATCAAGGTCAGCCAGATCGTGAATCTGGCGGACGACCTATCTATGGCATTGCGCGCGGCGACGGTGCGGATTCAGGCGCCGGTGCCCGGTGAGGCGGTGGTAGGAATCGAGGTGCCTAACCGCCAGCGCGAGCGAATCTATCTGCGCGAGATAATTGAAGCGAACGAGTTCAGCGCCGCGCAGAGCCATCTGACAATCGCGTTGGGCAAGGATATCGCGGGCAATCCGGCGGCAGCAGATCTCGCGACGATGCCCCATCTGCTGATTGCGGGAGCGACCGGGACAGGTAAATCGGTGTCGATCCATACGATGATCGCATCGATCCTCTTTGACGCCACGGCAGACGACGTGCGGTTTATCCTGATTGACCCGAAGATGCTTGAGCTTTCGGTCTACGAAGGAATCCCGCATCTGCTGGTGCCGGTGGTGGTAGACCCGGAGAAAGCGGCGGCGGCGCTGTTGTGGGCAACGCAAGAAATGGAACGGCGTTATCGGATGATGCGCGATTTGGGTGTGCGCAATATCGACGGCTACAACCGGGCGGTCGGTGACGGGGGCGAGTTGGTAGAATTGAGGAGAGGCACTGTCGAGCAGAACAGCGGAGACGACGAGGAATGGGTCGACACGCCGGTCAAATATACAAAGCTGCCCAAGATCGTGATCATCATCGACGAGTTGGCCGACCTTCTGCTGAGTGAAGGCAAGACAGTCGAGCGCGATATTACCCGGCTGGCACAAAAGGCACGTGCGTCCGGTATCCATCTAATTCTCGCAACACAACGGCCGTCGGTGGACGTGTTGACGGGATTGATCAAGGCGAATTTGCCGGCGCGAATCTCGCTGCAGGTGACCTCGCGGGTCGATTCCCGGACGATTCTCGATTCCATTGGAGCGGAGCGGTTGCTGGGAGCCGGTGATATGTTGTTTATGCCGCCGGGGACCGCGAAACTGCGGCGGCTTCACGGGCCGTTCGTGTCGGAAATCGAGATTCGCAAGGTTTGTGATTTTCTGCGAGCGCAGGGCGCGCCGGACTATCAGATGGAGATTCTCGAGACTGCTGCACCAGGTGAAAGCGATGGCGAAGGTGGGTTCGAGCGCGATGAGCTTTACGATGAGGCCGTGCGAATTGTGCTCGAGACCAACCAAGCGTCGATTTCGATGATCCAGCGGCGGTTGCGCATTGGTTACAATCGGGCGGCGCGGATGGTCGAATTGATGGAGCATGAGGGCTTGGTGATGCCGGCTGACGGAGCACGGCCACGGGAAGTGCGGATGCGGCCATCGAGCTGAGCTGCGGGCATAAACTCAGGTTTTGCTTGAAGCTCCTATCTGAGGATGTTCGTTATAAAGTTGCGAGAAATTGGTGAACAGAGCGGCAGCAGCCGACTGGGATCTATGCGGTCATTAGTGGTGGCGTGTGCGAGTCGGATGGCGCTGACCGCGGCATTCGTCGCAGGGATAGCAACAGGGCAAGCCGTGTCAGCTCCTGGGGCGCAGGCGGCGACGATCGCAAATTCCTCTCAACTCAAGATGACGGTTGAGCATCTGCAGAAGCACTACCAGGCTACGCAGTCGTTCAGCGCAAAGTTTGGCGAGACGATCACGCGGGTCGGGGCGCCGCCTCAAGAACGCCAGGGCACGGTCTATTATCGCAAGCCCGGACAGATCCGTTTCGATTTCACGTCGCCGCAGCCGGAAACGCTGGTGAGCGATGGGACGACTTTCTATGACTACGATCCCGGGCTGAATCAGGTTATGGAAACGCCGCTGAACAACGTTCTTAAAACGCGCAGCGCGGCTGCGTTTTTGATGGGAGCGGGCAATCTGGAGCGCGAGTTTGACGCTGCGCCAGGACCGCCGAGCGAAGATAATCTAGAAACGATTCAGCTGACGCCCAAAGGTGGTGGAGACCGAATCGACCTAGGAATGGATCCGGCCAATTTTAATATCGTGACGCTGCAGCTTAATGATGCGCTAGGGAATGTCACACTTTTTCATTTCGACGACATCCGAATTAATGTACCGCTTGAAGAATCGTTGTTCGCATTCAAAGTACCCGCAGGCGCGGATATCGTCAGTCCATCCGGGACGCAATAGAGCCTAACAGTCAGAGTTAACCGACAATAGGAGAAGTCGATTCGGTCTTGGCGCGCCTCGTGCTAAGGTGAAGCCGAAGTACGCATTGCAGGACACTGTGCCAACGGGAAGAGCTAAAACCCCGACAATTAAAAGCTGATGGAGAAAGTCCACTTTTTGACTTTGGGCTGTCCGAAGAACGCGGCCGACAGTGAATTGATGCTTGGCGCGCTCACTGGGGCGGGCTTTGAGATTACGTTTGATCCGGAAAGCGCACAGGTGCTGGTGGTGAATACCTGTGCGTTCATAGAAGCGGCGAAGAAGGAATCGATCGCGGCGATATTGGAAGCGGCGGAAGTGAAGCGGCACGCTCCGGGACGCCGTCTGGTCGTGGCGGGGTGCCTCGCACAGCGTTATGGCGCCGAGTTGCGCGAGGAAATGCCGGAGGTCGATGTTTTCGTCGGCACTGGCAATTTTCTCGATTTGCCCGAGTTGTTACGGCAAACGGAGACCCCCGAAGCGCGGCCGCTGCCGTACCCGGGTGCGGCTCATCTGCTCCCGGCCGCAGCAATGACAAGGGTAACGACTGGCGATTTCTTCACCGCTTACTTGAAGATTTCCGAGGGCTGCAACCATAAATGCGCCTTCTGTATCATTCCGAAAATTCGCGGATTGCATGAGAGCCGACAGCCCGATGATGTAGTGGCCGAAGCGCGCACGTTGGCGGCTTCGGGCGTGCGCGAAATTAATCTAATCGCTCAGGATTTGACTGCCTACGGGCGCGATCTGAGACCGGCGAGTTCACTGGCGGCGCTGCTGCGCAAGTTGGCTGAAGTTGAAGGCGTACGCTGGATTCGCCTGCTCTATTGCTATCCAAACTTCGTTACCGACGAGTTGCTGGACACGATCGCGGAGCTACCGCAGGTCGTCAACTATATTGATATTCCTCTGCAGCACGCGGATGACGACGTATTGCGAGCGATGAAGCGGGAGCGCTCGGGCGATGCTCTGCGGCGCCTGCTCGAACGGATTCGCCAGCGCATTCCCGATGTGGCGATAAGGACGTCTTTCATCGTGGGATTTCCCGGGGAAACGGAACGGGCGCATCGGAAGCTGATGGACTTCGTGCAAGAGCAACAGTTTGAACGGGTTGGTGTATTTACCTATTCGCGCGAGGAGAACACAGAGGCATATGAACTGGCGGGGCAGGTTTCCGAGCGGGTAAAGCGCGAGCGTCGGGCGACCGTGATGGAGCTGCAGGCGGGAATTGCACGCAAGAAGAATCAGAGTCTGATTGGAAAGGAAGTTGAAGTGTTGATTGAGAGTTCGATGCCCGGACGATCGACGCGGATGCGTGGGCGAATGGCCGGTCAAGCGCCAGAAATTGACGGAATGGTGACGCTGAAAGGTGAGGTTCAACCGGGTGAATTCGCGCGAGTACGCATAAGCCGGGCTCTCACATATGACCTTCACGGAGAGATAATTGGTTCAACGTTATTAATCTGAAGGGGTGGCGAGCGATGGCAAAGAAAACGACGGCGGCTGATCGTGAGAAATTTCTGGTCGGCCTGAGACAGCATCTGCTCGACATGAAGGCGAAAATCGTCGCCGAAATCGAATCAGAGCTCAAGGCTGAGCGGGAAGGTAATAAAGACGAAGGGATGGACACGTACGATCTTGCGTCGGAGGAGCGTGACCGCGAGATCAACTCGATCCTGTCAGATCGCGAGCGGGACAAGATCAGACAGATCGACGATGTGTTCGAGCGGATGGAAGATGGGAGCTACGGCGAGTGCGAGTCGTGCGGGCTGGAGATCGCGGAGGAGCGGCTGGAAGCGATGCCCTTTACGCGGCTGTGCCGGGATTGTCAGCAAGATCAAGAACGCGAGGCGCGGACGCAGCGGCGGTTCGACGATGAACGCAACGCCTATCGCAAAATAGGATCAACTGACGCTGACGAAGACAATATTTAGAGCTCGATGAGGTTATTGATCGAGAGCGGCTCATTCGGCTCTGTCATGACGGCCGGATACTGAGCGCGCCGGTAAGGGGGAAATCTGGGCGCGAGTGACGGTTAGGGATGACAATAGTGCCGGGGACTGTTCGCAGACATCGGAAGCATCGAGGCGCGAGCCAAAGCACAGCTCAGCATATGACCAGCGTAAAGATGGAACATTTCTTGATAGCGTGGCTTTACCAAAGCTCGCCAACCGGGCATTTTATCCGAAGTCATTCGGTGTCTTGCAGCTACCTATCCAGGCCAAGCCGTAGACTCGGGCGAAAGAAAGTAGCAGCGGCTGAACGGTAATAATGAGAATTTTCAGTGAAAACGGGACGCTCCCCGGGCATCGGCATGAAGCGGCCGAAACGCGTGTGGCCAGCGGAAACCTAACGGAGGTCAGAGCGATCGTGGCGATCGCAAGCGCCAAGGGCGGGACCGGCAAGAGCATGCTGGCGGTGAATCTTGCGGTAGCGATGGCTCAGGCCGGGCGCAAAGTTGCCGTGCTCGATGCAGATCTCAATGCGCCGAGTGTGCTCGCGATGATGGGGCTTAAGGCGCCACGCCGAATCCTCGCGTCGGATATGATCGAGCCTATGGCGGGGCCGCTCGGATTACGCGTCACGGCGAGTAGCCTGTTGACGGAAGGTGAGCCACCGCCGGTGAGCTTTCTCGATGAAGAGGCAATGCCTGCGTTATCGGCGAACGGGCATGGCCCAGTCGAGCTGAACTATACGGATGCGCTGAGCCGTCTGCTCACTGAGACGCGCCTGGTTGGGGTAGAGGTTTTGTTGATCGACTTGGCTCCAGGATTGGGTCAACTCCATCAGATAGCCCGGATGGTGCCATTGACGGGCGCGATCATCGTTACACGGCCGTCCGCGCAGAGCGCGCATGCAGCGCGAACGGCGCTTGAAATGGCAGCTAGTAGCGGAATTCGGGTGATCGGCCTGGTCGAGAATATGGCCGGATTCAATTGCGATGGGTGCCATACGGTGCGGCCATTGATGCCCCATGGCGACTTGGCGGCAGTGGCCAAGGAAGCGGGAGCAGCGATAATGGCACGGCTGCCGTTCGATCCTCGTCTGGCGGAATGTTGTGATCGTGGAACCTTGTTCGCGCGGGAATATGCCGAGAGCCCGCTGGCGAAGCAATTGAAGGCATTAAGCCAGACGGTTGAGCAAGCTCTGGCGATCCCGCGCTCTCCCCAAGCAGCGACAATCTGACCGTATCGGTCTGCGCGAAGATTGCGAAAATACTCGCCGCGCGAGCCTTAGATCAGGTCGCTGCGGGCTCGCGTTGCGCCTTGAGCAGGGCGGGCAAGTGGCTGACAAATTCGCTGCGTGAGAGGGTTTGAGAGAAACCGGCCGAACGGGCAGCGGCCAGCGGCTTCAAATCGATATGCGAAGCGAAACCGACTAGACTTGCCTGCGGGCAGGCGGTGGCCAATTCGCGAGCAGTGGTGATCGGGTCGAAGCTCGCGTCAGAAAGATCAGCAAAAACCAGCGTGACAGGCGCTTCGGCGGCGAGGGAGCGGAAGCGTTCGTAGGTAGTAGCGAAGGCAACTTCGACACCGGCGGCCTCGGCGGCGGCCTCGATGCGCGATCGCAGCATCAAGTCACGGACCAGTGCGAGGACTCGGGCAGCCATCAGGAGGGCTCGCCAGAGCTAAAACGCGCTGGTGAAAAGGGTTGCAAATCGATTACCGGCTGGCGCCCAGCAACAAGATCGGCGATGACTTCGCCGGTCAAGGCTGAAAGCAGGATACCGCTGCGGAAATGGCCGGTCGCGTAAATGACGTTGGGTAGAGACGGGGAGATGCCTAACACCGGTAGCAAATCGTGGGTGGCGGGACGAAGTCCGGCCCAAGCCTCGCGAAAGGCGAGGTTGCTCAGCGCGGGAACCATCGCGAGCGCGGCGCTGACGATTTTTTCCATCCCTGCGAGCGTGACCGAGCGGTTGAAGCCCGCCTGCTCCATCGTTGAGCCGGCCAAGATACGGCCGTCCCGCCGTGGTACCAGGTAGCCGCGCGACGAAAATACAGGAGGGCCAATCAGACCAGGGCGGCCATCGAAACATACGATTTGACCGCGCACCGGGTGGAGGGTGAGACGGTCGGATTCGAGGCCGCGGATCGAATGGGACCAGGCGCCCGCTGCGACGACCACTATATCCGCTTCGAGTGATGAGCCGTCGTGCAGCCGGATGCCGCTCGCGCGTCCTCCAGTTGTGAGGATCGTGTCTGCGCTGGCTCCTTCGCTCAGGATGGCGCCGGCTCGAACCGCGGCGACAGCGTAGGACTGCGTGAGCTTGCGGTTGTCGAGAGGACGGTCCTCGGGCATGTAGAGGGCATGGAGAGTGTTGTGGCCGATCGCGGGTTCGAGTTTGCGAGCCTGAGCAGGCGTAAGCTCTTCAACTACGCCGCCGGCCTGCCGCTGCCATCGCGCACGCGCTTCCAACTCTTTGTGATCGGCGCGATCGAGAGCCAGATAAAGAATGCCCGTAGGGCCGTATTCGGGATCGACGCCGCTGGCTTCGATCAGACGAGGAAGAATTTCGCGAAAGGCATCGCGGGCGCGGAGGCAGAGATCGAAAAAAGGTCCGGCGCCTTGGGCCTCGGCCTGCGGGGCGATCAAACCAGCGGCAGCCCATGAGGCTTCCTGACCGACGCGCGCTCGCTCGAGAACGGTGACCGTCGCGCCCTCGCGTGCGAGCCGCCAAGCGATTGAAGTGCCGATGATTCCGCCGCCGAGGATAACGACCTTCACTTAGATACTCCGCCCCACAACGCGAGAGTAGCAGGGCAATGACCCGAGCTTAACCGTCGCGAGGCTGACAGGATAGCAGCGAGCGGAGGACGTCCACCCGCAAGGGCACCGGTGCGCTATAGTAGCGTCGCGGAGCAACGAGGGGCGAGACGATGAAGCGTCAGGCATGCGAAAGCTGCCGAATCATTCCTAGCACTGTCAGAGACAAGCCTAGCAGAGTCAAGGGAAGCATCATGGTTAAAGCGGAGCAGGCGCTGGAGACGCAGTTGATTCACGCGGGTGAACCGTCGCCACGAATCGAAGGCGCGGTCAGTATGCCGATTTTTCAATCGTCGACATACGAGTACGGCGGTGAGGGCAGCTATCACGACATACGCTATATCCGGCTTAACAATACCCCTAATCATCAGGCGTTACACGCCAAGCTGGCGGCGATAGAAAGTGCAGAAGCGGCGCTGGTGATGGCGAGCGGGATGGCTGCGGTGGCGACCACGCTGCTGACTGTGATTGGTGCGGGCGAGCGGCTGATGGCACAGGATTGCCTTTACGGCGGCACGCATGACCTGTTGCGGGTTGAATTTCCGCGGTTAAGTATAGCAACCGACTTTATCGATTGCACGAATCCCGCGAACTGGCGGGAACAATTGACGCCGCAAACGCGAGCAATCTATGTCGAGACAATCTCAAATCCATTGATGGAGGTTGGAGATCTGCGGGCGGTGGCAGAATTTGCGCGCGCACACGGATTGGTTTCGATAATCGATAACACCTTCGCGAGCCCGGTGAACTTCCGTCCGGCGGAGCTTGGGTTCGACCTGTCGGTGCACAGCGGCACGAAGTACTTGAATGGTCATTCAGACATCGTGGCGGGAGCGGTCATTGGCCGCGCCGATCTTGTGAGCCAAATCAATTTGATGCTGGGTCATTTGGGAGCGGCGCTCGATCCCCACGCCTGCTTCCTGCTTCATCGGGGGCTCAAGACTCTGGCGGTACGGGTGCGTTATCAAAACGAGAGTACACTCAAGATTGCACAATTTCTGGAGGCACAACCTGAGGTTGCGCGAGTCCACTATCCGGGGCTGGCGAGCAGCCCAAACTATCGGCGGGCGGCCGAATTGTTTGAGGGTTCGAGCGGCTGTCTCAGTTTCGAACTCAAGGGTGGACTGGAAGCGGCGGAAGCGTTTATCCGCAAATTGACGCTGCCAATATGCGCGCCGAGCCTTGGCGGGGTCGAAAGCCTGATTACCCGGCCTGCGACGACTTCGCATGCGGGGATGCTGCGCGATGAGCGGGAGAAGGCGGGAATCAGCGATGGATTGATCCGCCTTTCAGTCGGGCTGGAGGCAACTGCCGATTTGATTTCCGACTGCGAGCAAGCGCTCAGGGCGATTTGAAGAAAATTGGCGGTATCTATGTCTACTGTAGTAGAGTAGTTGAATAAGCACCTATCAGCGGCGAAGGCTGCGCGCACGGACACGCTGGCGCCTATATAGAATTTGGAAGGTCGGCGAGTGGCCGGTTGGAGATGTTTCGTCCCATGTCCCATTCTGGTGGGCTTGACGATGGAAGGACAGCATCTGGCGTGCCTGTGAGCGCTTAAGTGCCATCCAAGTGGGGGCATTCCTTTTGCTGATAGTCCCGGCGACGCGTTTCATCACGGGAATCAAGCGGAAATGGCGAAAAGCAAGAGTCCGGGGAAAGAGGGTTATCCGCTCCGCGAATACGGGGGTCGAAATGATGCCGAGGCTGACTCAGTTGTAATCAAAAGAGCCGCTGGAGCAGATCGATTGAAGATAGCGCAGCGCCGCAAGACTGCCCGAATTGCGTTGCCCAAGCGCTATACCGGGTTGTTGGTTCTCGCGACCTTCATTTGGCTCGGCTATCAGGTGACATATCTGGGCTGGGATTACCGACTCGGTGTCTTGGGCGGGGCGACCCTGGCGTTGCATCTGCTGAATTTTCTGATCGTTATCGGCAGCGCATCGCTCCTCATGACTGCTTTTGGGCGGCGCAATTGGCGGTGGATTCTGCTCGGCGCAAGCCTGACCATGATCGGTTCGGCGTTCACGCTCGGTTTGATTAACGCGACGCCACTACCGTTGCTGACCACGTTAATCATTTTAGAAATGATGCCGGGAGCGGTCGCGCCGTGGCGTTGGTACTGGAGCGGCGGCCTAGCGATGGCGGGGTTCGGGACCATGCTCCTGATGCAGGGTCTGACGTCGGAACAATACCCATGGCGATATCCCTGGAACCACTATTGGTTCGCGCTGGTTCTAGTGATTTCAATCGCCTTTGTCAGTGACGTCATGCGCGACCTGCGGCGGACGAGGCGGGGGTTGGCGCGGCTGCAGCGGGCTGAGAAGCAGCTGATCGCGACGCGCGCCGAGCTTCGCGAGCGTGTCGAGATGCTCCAGGCGAATGAAAGCAAGTTGCTGGCGGAGATGGCCGGGCGCCAACGTGCCGAGCGACGAGCAGGGGGCAACGAATCATTCCTCCAGGCGATTTTTGAGGCGAGTCCTGATCCGATCGGGATTAGCAGTATGCCGGAAGGCAAGCTGATCGATCTCAACCCAGCCTACGCCGCGATTCTAGGAGTGAAGCGCGAAGAAGCGATCGGGCGAAAGATGACCGACATCAATGGCGTGGTCGACGAGCGCGACTTCAAGGAATACGCCAGACGAATCATGGCTGATGGGTCGGTCAATAACATGGCAATGGATCTGACGGGACTTGATGGCAAGCAGCGGCCATATCTGGTCTCGGCGGTGCTCGCTCATCTCAATGGTCAGCCTTGTGCGGTCGCGATTGCTCGCGACATCAGCGGAGTACGCGAGGCTGGGGAACTGTTGCAAAAATTAGCACTGGCGAGTCCCGATCCGATGGCGCTCACTTCGTTCCCGGAAGCCAGGATGATCTATTGCAACCGGCGATACGAAGAGCTGGTCGGAATGCGACAAAGTCAGATTGTCGGCCAAACGGTAGCCGAACTGAATGTGTGGACGAATAAGGAAAAAGAGCAGGAGTATGGCCATCGGCTCACTGCTGAGGGTCAGGTCCGTAATTTCGAAGGAGATTTGCGCTCGACTGATGGAACGGTCCGGCGCTGCCTGCTTTCTGGAGTCAAATTAGAAATCAACGGACAGACCTGCGTGCTCACGGTCAGCCGAGACATCAGCGAAATAGAACAGACCCGGCGCGAATTGGTGATGGCGCGCGAAGCGCTGAAGGCGCAAGTCGAGGCGCTGAAAACGAGCGAGGGGCGGCTGTATCAAGAGGCGCGCGATCGCGAAACGGCGGAGCAGCGTTTGCAGAAGAGTGAGGCGATGCTTCGCCAAGTGTTCGACTCAAGTATCGACATCATTGGTATCAACAGCCTGCGGGATGGCCGGTATATCGCAGCCAACCGGAGCCTCGCTGCGTTTGCCGGTCTCCGGCTGAAGGAACTGCTGGGCCGATCAGCGCTCGATCTCAACCAGTGGGAGGATCGCGAACGTGCCAATGAGTATCTGCGCTTGCTAAAGCGTGATGGCTCGGTGCATGCATTTGAGGCCAATTTGCGGCGCTGGGACGGAACGCTGGTCCCGCACATCGCGTCGGCAGTAGTCGCCCAAATCGAGGGTGAACCGTGCGTCGTGGCTATCGCTCACGATATCTCGGTGCTCAAGCGAACCGAGACCGAGCTGTTGGTGGCCCGGGAAGAGCTGTCGCGGCAGGTGGAAGCGCTTCGGGAGAGCGAGCGGCGCGTGCAGCAAAGCGAGACCGTGCTGCGAAAAATCTTTGATGCTAGTCCGGAGGCCACAGCGTTGATTCGGCTGTCGGATGGCAAGCATTTGGCGGTGAATCAGGCTTGTTCGGAAATCTTAGGTTATACGCTCGAGGAGCTGGAACGGATCGCCAATCAGGATCTGAAACTCTGGGCGACGGAAGAGGGTTGGCAAGAGTATATCAGGCGGGTGCATGAGGAAGGCCGAGTCCGCAACATGGAAAGCGCGCTGCTGACGAAGGACGGCCGCGCGGTGATGAGCCAGATCTCCTCGGAATTGGTCGAAATCGACGGACAAAAATGCGTTGTTGCGATGGTCGCAGATATCACGGAGCGCAAGCGCGCGGAGAGCGAGTTATGGACGGCGCGCGAGGAATTATCGCGGCAGGTGGAGGCGTTGCGAGAGAGTCAGCGGCGCGCTCAACAGAGCGAAATGATCCTGCGGAAGATTTTTGACGCGTCACCCAACTCGACGGCGCTGATCCGGCTGAAGGATGGCAAACACCTCGCGGTAAACGAAGCTACGACGCGAATGTTCGGCTACTCAGCCGAAGAGTTCAGCAAGACCGCCAATCAAGATCTTGGACTTTGGGTCGATGATGCTGACCGGCTGAAGTACTTGCAACTGGTCAAGAAGGACAGTTCGCTGCGGAATATGGAAGTACGGATGCGCCGGAAAAGCGGAGAGACTTTATTCGCCCAGCTCTCGGCGGAGATAGTGCAGATAGCCGGCGATGATTGCCTCGCGGCGATCGCGATCGATATCACCGAGCGCAAGCGGATCGAGACCGAACTGGTGGCGGCACGTGAAGAGGCGGTTGCAGCGTCGGAGGCGAAATCTAATTTCCTATCGAGCATGTCGCATGAAATCCGGACGCCGATGAATGCGATGCTGGGGATGGCAGACCTGTTGTGGGAGACCCAGCTAACGGCTGAGCAGCGGCGTTATCTCGATACGATCCGCAGTAACAGCAACTCACTTCTGGATTTGATTAACGGCATCCTCGACCTGGCAAAGGTGGAAAGCGGCCGGCTGAGTCTCGAATGGATTCCATTTGATCTGCGCGAACTGGTGGAGCGTGTGCTGGAGACGCTCGGAGTCCGAGCCCATCAGAAGTGGCTCGAACTAGCCGCGCGAATCGATCCAGCGGTGCCGACTGACCTGGTGGGCGACCCGACGCGATTGCGCCAGATCTTGATGAATCTCATAGGCAACGCGATCAAGTTTACGGAGCGCGGCGAGGTCGTGCTCACAATCGAGCTGGAGGGTGAGAATACGCCAGCGAATGGCAAGAAGATCGAAGAGCTGAAGCGGCAGCCGCGGCAACAGAAGTTACGCTTCGTGGTGCGGGACACAGGTATTGGGATAGCGCACAATCGCCTTGACGAGATTTTCGCGAGTTTCGCCCAGGCCGACTCGTCCACGGCGCGCAAATATGGCGGAAGCGGGCTCGGACTGGCGATCGTCAAGCGGCTGGTGGAACTCATGGGTGGATCCTTGGCAGTCGAAAGCGAACGTAGCAAGGGCAGCGTGTTCAGCTTCACCGTGCCGTTACAGGTTCAAGGCGGGGAGGGAAGCCTACAGCGAGGCATCGTAATGCCTAAGGCGGGAGCAGCAGAGGCGGAAAAGCCGGCGCCCCGAATCACC
>DATKPK010000267.1:0-15069 GCA_035524095.1 Binataceae bacterium (SeqCode)
TCAGAGCGGGGCGCATCGCCCGTCGGACAGATTATATCCGCGAAGGCCGGAAAATTCCGAATGCTTAGTCACGATGGTCGAGCGCTGGTAAGCTAGCCGCCGATGAGAATTGGCTACGAAAGCAAGAAACTGGGGAAGATAAAGTCCTTATGCGGCGTTGCCGCGGCGGTGATCACGATCGTGGGCGCTGTAGGACGCGCAGAGTCGGTCTGGGCGCAAGGCCCGACGCCGGTGCCGCAGGCGATCGTCATGCCGTCGGGAGGTGGACCGCCGTCGGCGTTATCCGCGGAGCTGAAGACTCTGGTGGCAAGCGGCAAGCTGGCCGACCTGATTTATCCAGATTTCAGCAATGATCAGGGAGAGATCGCGTCCTTTTATCTGGACGGCGGTTATGCGCCGGTCTGGTTCGTAGGGGGCAAGCTGACGCCGCAGGCGACCGAGCTGATCCAGCGCTTCGAGTCGGCGCAGATGAAGGGACTGAACCCCGACGACTATGACGGGCCGCGCTGGACGGCGCGAGTGCAAGCGATCCAAGCGGCCTATCCGTCGGGCGGGCAGACGCCGTCCGCTCAGGCTACTGATCTCGCGGCGCGTTTCGATCTGGCGATGACCGTCGCAGCGATGCGCTACTTCGGAGATCTGCACAGCGGGCGCGTGAACCCGGACCATCTCCAGTTCAGCTTCAATAGAGGCGGGGAAAGTCTCGACCTATCGCAATTCTTGCGCGAACGCGTGATCGATGCTGAAGACATGAACAGCGTGATAGCGCAGGCTGAACCGCCGTTCCAGGGATATCAGCGAGCGGAAGCGGCGCTGGCAGATTATCTCGCGCTTGCAAAACAAGGCGATGGACAGCCGTTGGCGTTGCTCGCGAAATCGGTTCGGCCAGGTGACGATTATCCGGCCTTGCCGCAATTGGCCGTGCGGCTGAATCAACTCGGCGACTGGCCGTCAGGAAATCCGTTGCCCGGCGCGGGCGGGAAATATAGCGGGCCGGCGGTGGCTGCAGTGGAGCATTTCCAGCGCAGGATGGGGTTGGCGCCCGACGGCGTGATCGGCAAAGGCACGATCGCGGCGCTCAACGTACCGTTGAGCCATAGAGTGATGGAGCTTGAACTTGCGCTCGAACGCTATCGGTGGATTCCGCCGCAATTCGATCAAGCACCGGTCATCGTGAACATTCCGGAATTCCGGCTGAGGACGATGCGCACGCAACCCGGATGGTACCTCTCGATGAATGTGGTGGTCGGGCGGGCGTATAGGCATCAGACGCCGGTTTTCACGGGCGATATGAAGTACGTGATCTTCCGGCCGTATTGGAACGTGCCGCTATCGATTCAGTTCAACGAATTGATTCCGAAGATCCGTCGAGACCCAAACTATCTGGCGGCGAACAATTATGAAGTAGTGGACAGTAGTCAGAACGTTGTCACCGACGGCACCGTCAGCGATGCCGTCCTCGCACAACTTCGTAACGGGTCGCTTTTCATCCGGCAGAAGCCCGGGCCGAAGAATGCGCTGGGGCTCGTCAAATTTATTTTCCCGAATTCGTACAATGTTTATTTACATAGTACGCCAGCGCCGGAATTGTTCAGCAAAGCGCGGCGCGACTTCAGTCACGGATGTATTCGCGTAGAGGATCCGACGGCGCTCGCCGCGTGGGTATTACGCGACAAACCAGGATGGGATCTTGCGAAGATTCAAGCGACGATGAACGGCACGCAGACCGTGCAGGTAAATTTGGACCATCCGATTCCAGTGCTGATTATCTATACGACGGCGGTGGTGGAACCCGACGGGCAAGTGCATTTCTTTGACGATATCTACGGATATGACAAGAAGCTGGAGCAAGTGTTGGCGGGCGGATATCCGTACAAGACCGGTCTGGAGCTGAACAAAGGAGTCGGCACGGCGGGCGACTGAGAGAGCCGCGAAGGGACATGCACCCGGCTGAGCGAATCGCGCGAGCGTTGAGCGGAATCGATCACGCTAAAGGCTTTAACCGCCAGTATGATGTGGCATTACATTTATTAATCTTCTCGATTGCGCAATTTTCTTAAAAGACGTTGCTACTGCTTCCATTTCGCTGCTATGCGTAGAATGCGCAAAATTGAGCCAATAATCGGCCCTTTTCGCTGTAGGAAGCTATGTCACGGATGATTGCGTTGTGGACGCCCTCACTTGATCGCGAAACGAGTTGGTTCCGCAGATGGCCAAAGCTGATAGCCGCTGTTGCTCTGTTGGTGGTCGCCAATCTGATCCTCTTGGCGCCTGCTGGGGCTGATCGGCTGGCTATTCCGGACGCTACGCCCACGCCTGGCCATCGTGTGGTGTTCACAAACGACTGTACGCAGCCGATCTGGTTGGCCGAGACCAACGGGTCATCAGATCTGTCACCGCCATTCGCGCCGGGATGGGATCTAGGACTGGCGCAGAAATGCAGCAAATCTGTCCCATGTCCCGACCCAGCCTCAAAATGCGTCGAAGGAGCCTGCACGTGCACGAACAAGGGCGGTGCCGACTCCGCTTGCGGTGACGGCAACAGCGGTTTCGGATTCTGCCGCTCTAATGGACGTTGCGCGACATCGGTTACTATGAACTTGCCGGTGAACTTTCCCAGTGGACGTTTCTGGGGACGCACCGGCTGCACCGGAAGCGGCAGCTCCTTGACCTGCGACACTGGCAACTGTGGGGATAATCTGGCCGACTGTTATGGCAACAGCGCCAATAATGCCACCCTGTGGGAGCAAACGCTGTCCCCTCTATCGGCGACCGACTTTTATGATGTCAGCTTGGCCAGCGGCTACAACGTCTCGCTAAAAGTCGTTTCGGGAAAGACGTCCTGCTTGAATGTCGGATGCCTAAAGGATTTGTCGGCTAAATGTCCGACGGATCTGCAATACCCCGGAAGTGGCTCAATCGAAGCTTGCACTCAGCCTGGCCTTTTCTGTTTGGCCAACCCTTTGGATCCGATCTGTACCGCCGAGAACGAGAATTTTTATAACTGTACCAACGCCGATCAGGTCGACCAGTTGGGTGAGGCCGTCAATCTGGAGTCGCCGAATGCGGGCACGCCAATTTGTTTCGACGCAAGTGACTGTCCTGCTAAGAGCGTAGGTGTTCCGTTCAACACTAAATGCGATCTTAATCCGACATTTGACTCCAATCCACCGAGTTGGCCGTCGAGTGGGGCAGGTATTTGTATCGGCAAACAGGGCGTGACCCAGAATGGCGGCTGCGCTCCGGTCACTGATGACGGCAAACCCTGCAGCGGTGGCCCGTCTTTCGTCTTCCCGTACCCGAACTATACTTGTGCCACTGTCCTAAACCCGCTCAATCACAATGCCGAGGTCGGAGTCTGTCTACCACCCGGCATCGCGACTCCTGTTTCCACGCCAGCCGCGTATGGGAGCCTTATCTGGAACGCAGACAACTTCACTCCGGCGGGTACTCAGCCAGTTAGCGGATGCGCCCTCGACTCCGACTGCTCGACGGGCCAGTACTGTCTCGCGACGACCGTCAACAAGTTCCCGGCGAGTGGCGCCCCGCAGGCCCAATCTGTTGCGCAATGCACGGCGGACAGCGCAAGTCCGTCCAATGGATGCGAATGCTACGCCGTACAGAACTGTACTTCGAGCAGCCAATGCACCGGCGGCACTCAATGCCTTAATGAGAGTGGGCCGTGCCCCAATAGCAATGGTCAAGCATGTGTATGCGAGACGTCCAGCGTACTTACCGGTGTGTGCGGTCCTCCGAACGCCAACTGGCAAGAAGCGATGGCGGCAGTTCCTCTCGCTACTCCGACTCCGACTCAACCGGGAAACTATCTGAACGTCTTCAGAAATGCCTGCCCGCGCGCATACAGCTTTCAGTTCGACGACCAGGCTGGTCTCGCTCAATGCCAGAATACGAAGAAGCTGACCGACTACGCGGTAACGTTCTGTGGGGAGCTTAAGCCTGGTAAGCCTTAGAAATGGTGCGACCGAAGCAGTCTCGCATTATCGCGGTGGATCGAGCGGTGCGGTGATACGAAGCATTGGAGTTCCGCGTTGCGGTTACTCACGGACGGAAACGAAATGATTCAGGAAGGCGAGACTGTCGAGAGCCCACCGATAGCGCGCAGGTTCGGGAAGAGGATCAGGCCAAAGACTACGACCGCGAGCGTCCCGCAGCCGCCGATCACAACCGCCGGAACGGTGCCGAACCACGCGGCGGTCAAACCCGATTCGAACTCGCCTAATTCATTCGAGGCGCCGATAAAAAGCCGATTCACCGCACTGACGCGGCCGCGCATCGGGTCGGGCGTGGCGAGTTGCACGAGCGTCGAACGAATATAGACACTGACCATATCGGAGCCGCCGAGGACGGCGAGCGCCGCGAGTGACACTTTGAAATCACGCGAGAGGCCGAAGACAATCGTCGCGAAGCCGAAAATCGCGACGAAGCCGAAGAGTTTACGCCCGGCGTGACGCTGGATCGTCATGTGGCCGAGGATGAGGCCGACAACTGCGGCGCCCGCAGCAGGAGCACTGCGCAACAGTCCAAGTCCGGCCGGGCCGGTATGGAGAATATCGCGCGCGTAGATCGGCAACAGCGCGGTGGCGCCGCCGAGCAATACGGCAAAAAGATCGAGGGTGATCGCGCCTAGAATCAGTGGATGAGCGGCGACGTAGGAGATTCCCGCAGTGAGGCGCTGCAAGGGGCTGCTGGCGGCGTCGGGCGCGAAGGCGGGCGTGCGGCTGCGAATCGCGAAGAGCGAGGCGGCGACGGCGAGGAACATCACCAGACAGACACCGTAGGCGATAGCGGGGCCGAGGATATAAATCGCTCCGCCGAGGGCCGGACCGGCGATCGTTGCGATCTGGAAAGTCGATGAATTCCAGGCGATAGCTTGCGGGAATTGACCCTGCGGCACCAGTTGCGGAACAAGCGATTGAGCGGCCGGGCTGGCGAAGGTGCGTGTGGTGCCAAATAGCGCCAGGACGACATACCACGGAATCAACGTCCGCGTATGGGTCAAGGCTAGACCAAGGAAGGTTGCAGCGGCGGCTGCCTGCAGCAGATAACTGATCACGATAATCAGGCGCCGGTCGTAGCGGTCAGCGAGGCTGCCCGCCGGCAGGACGCATAGAACCATCGGCAGGAATTGGGCGAGGCCCGCATAGCCGAGCGCAAGCGGACTACGCGCAATGGCGTAGATTTCCCAGCTCACGGCGACGGATTGAATTTGAATCGCGAGGGTGCCGAGAAAGACGCTGACGAGATAGAAGCGGAAATCGTGATTCGCCAGAACGGCGCGACTGGTGGCGGAAGATTGATCGGGAGCCATCGGCGGAGAGGCGCGCAATTACGGGAAGATCGAAGTGGCCGCCGGTGGGGCGGGCCAAAAGCTACTTCGCGGGACGGGGCTCCAGCACGATCTGGGTCTGGGTGACGATCGCGACCAGGCGGCCGTCGGCGCCGGTCACGCGTGTCTGCCAGACCATCGTGCGCTTGCCGCGATGGACGGGAGTGCATTCGGCCGTGACTGTGCTGTTGACCGGTGCCGGAGCGAGGAAGTTGGTCTTGGATTCGAGCGTCGTGGTGCCAGCGCCATCCTCGAGATTAAGCACAGTTGCGCATGCGCCCAGAGTGTCGGCCAATGACATGATCGCGCCGCCGTGGAGGACAGCCGGCGTGGTGCAGAGATCCTCGCGTACTTCCATCACGGCCTCGACGCGATCGGCCGAGGCGAAGGTGAAGCGGATACCGAGCAATTCGGCGAAGGGCAATCGGTTCTGGGCAAGGATCGCGAGTCCGTCCATGGTTCACTCCTCGATAGTGACGCCGCCGCGGCAGCGGCTCAGCGCGTCACAATAGCGGAGTGGGCGCATCGGCGAAAACTACTCGTGAGGTAATTGCCGCGCAGAAGGATTCTGCGCAGCAAGCTTCGCGATGGAACTGGATTACGGCTAGTTCGGATCGGAAAGGTGGAGCATCTGTTTGCCGAGGTTGCCACCGCTGAAGATATTGATAATCGCTTTGGGCGCCGCTTCGAGGCCTTCGACCAGATCGATTTGATTTTTGATTTTGCCCTCAGCGTGCCATTGGGTCAGATCCGCGATTGCTTGCGGATACTGCTTGGCGAATTGGAAGACGAGGAAACCCTCCATTCGCGCGGAATGGGGGATCAGGTTGAAATAATTTTTTGGGCCGACGCCGAGCATGCCTGGTTCATTGTATTGGGAGATGGCGCCGCAGAGTACGATGCGTGCTCCGTTGGCGATGCGCGCGAGGACGCGGTCGAGAATGTCACCGCCGACATTATCGAAATAAACGTCGACGCCCTTGGGGCAGTGGGTCTTTAGCGCCTCACCGATCTTTTCGCTCTTGTAATCAATAGCGCCATCGAAACCGGCTTCCTTGACCAGCCACGAGCATTTGGCCGCACCGCCGGCGATCCCGATGACACGGCAGCCCTTGAGCTTCGCGATCATGCCTGCGACCGAGCCGGTTGCGCCTGCTGCGCCTGAGACAACAAAGGTCTCACCGGGCTTGATCTGGCCGACGTTGAGCGTGCCGAAATAGGCGGTCAGGCCGGTGGCGCCGAGCAGCGACAGGCCGAGAATTGGGTCAGTCGAGGGAAGCTTCTGCAGGCCCATCAGGCCGCGTGTCTCAGTCTTGAGGGTGTAGTCCTCCCATCCGAGGATGCCTTGGACCAACTGACCTTTGGTGAAGTTGGGATTCTTCGATTCGACGACCTGGCCAGCGGCAAAACCGCGCATCGGCTGGCCGAGCGGAATCATCGGGACGTAGGTGTCCATCGACATCCATCCGCGCTGGGTGGGGTCAAAGGACAGGGTCAGATTGCGGACCAGCACCTGGCCGTCGGCGACTGATGGGACGGTGGCCTCGTTCCAGCGGAAATCGCTTTCCTTGATCATGCCGTCGGGACGGGAAGCGAGGAGCCATTGCCGATTCTTTAGTTCTGCCATCGAAGGGTACCTCTCAGTCTTGAGTAGTGGCGGTTGCACATACACGCGTTTGCATACAAGCTCTACGGCTAGCGAAGCTTAAACGAACGGCGTGGGTGAAATTCTTCCCCACATGATCACAAATCGTCGCGAAAATAGAACAAGCAAGACTGCAAGGGATGTTTCACGTGAAACATCCCTTGCAGCCCAATCAGTAGCATCGAACCTTGCGGCGTGAGCGCTAAGGTTCAAGGCTTAACGTAGATGAAGATTCCCTCATAGAGGACGGCGGGGCGTTCCTGGCCGACGACAGCGATCTGCGTCTCCTGTGTGATCTGAGTGCCGATCGGCTTTTCCTCGACTGCGACGATACGCTGACGGGCGTGGACTGACGCGCCTGCGGGAACCGGTGAGATGAAGCGCAGCTTGTTGGCGCCGTAATTGATGACGTTACGGAAGCCGGTCACTTTCCATCCCGGGTTGAATTGAAAAGCCGGAAGCAGGCTCAAAGTCAGAAAGCCATGGGCGACCGGTCCACCGAAGGGGCTTTCGCGCTTGCATCGCTCGATGTCGAGATGAATCCATTGATGGTCGCCGGTGACATCGGCGAACTTCTGAATTTTGTCCTGCGGGATATCGATCGCATTGCTCCAAGGACCGAATTCGTCACTGATTTTTGCTTTCAACTGCGCAATATCGTCGAAACGTATGTCTGCCATCGTAGAGCTCCTGAGCGGATTCTATATGTCGTCCCGGTACTTTCATTCACGCGCGATAAAACTTCAACGGCGTTGGATTAATTTTCCGAACCGAAGAACACGAAGACGCGAGTCTCGATGCTTTCGCGCGGCGGCGCGTCGGATGGGCTGGCCGGATCGTCGAAGCCGGTATGCGCGGTCATACGGGCGCGGCCGTCAGTCGCCGAATCGTAACACTTGAGCAGCATCGCTTCGTCGGTCTGCATCAACGGGAAGTAGTACCATCGATGGGCCGGATTGTAATGAATCGCCAGGGTTTCGCCGCGCCGATGAGGGTAAATGAGGTCGCTGGCGACGAAATCAGCCGGGGCGATGGACTGGGCGTCGCAGATCGCGAAGGGTGATTCCTGCACCGGACCGGCGACGGGACGCCATACGTTGATGATAGCGAAGCGATGGCTGAGGAGGCTCCCCGCCTCCTCAGGAAAGAAATCGCGGACGCGCTGAGGTCCCGAGGTAAAGGTGTAGTCGTTGTGCGCGCCCTTAGCCGGAAGCTTGATGCGCTTGTCGCCCTTGGCGCGGCCGGAGTTGCGAACGATATGATCGAAAACCACTACACGGGTGGCGCCGGTGGCGGCTTTAACGAGGCGCTCGCATTCAGGGTAATAGACGCGGAGTACTTCCTCATCGTTGTAAAAGTCAGTGACGCGGCTCGGATCGTGATGAAGCTCGAAGCCTTCGCGGTCGAGTGAAAGCTGGCCAATAAGAGGACGCCCGTTGTGAATTTCGACGATACGCTTGTCAGTCTTACGATTGGTCGAAGGAGCACCGTCCGGCGGCGTATAGGTGTAGTTGTAGGGCTTCTCGTCCATCGGTGCGAGATAATTGATGGGGGCGTGGACGAGTCCGCCGGCAACGGCGAGAGAGGCAGACGTGCTGACGGGGGTGGAATGGGGCAGTTCGGTACTCATTGCCGAGACCTCGTGGAATTGGGCGGCGCGGGCGAAACGGCGCGTGCCGGAAGGGTAGGCGCGAAATAGCGCATGTTCAGAATCTAATTCGATTGGTTGCATGATGCAACCAATCTTGCGGAAACAGAGCTCCGCTAGAGGCGGGAGATTCCGATCGTTCCACGCGTTCGTGGTTGCGCGGCTGGCGTCCTCGGCTAAATTGAAGGCAAGCGCATCGTGACGGCGAACCAGGCCGGGTTAGCGCGGAGATTTTGGCCCGGATACCAGAATTTGTATTCGGCGGTGGCGGGGCGAATGAGCATGCTTGAGAATGGACTCGAAACTGATTTGGACGCGGAAGAAACGGTTGAATGGATCGATTCACTTGAAGCCGTAATTGATCGCGAAGGAGTCGATCGCGCCCATTATTTGTTGGAGAATCTAATCGGCAAGGCGCGCGATCGGGGTGCCTTCCTGCCGTACAATGCCAATACGCCATATGTGAACACGATTCCGGTGGAGCGGCAGCCGCGCTATCCCGGGGATCGTGAGATCGAGCGGCGGATCAGCTCGATTATCCGATGGAATGCGCTCGCGATCGTAGTGCGCGCGAACAAGGAAACGTCGGAACTGGGCGGGCATATCGCGAGCTTCCAGTCGGCAGCGACGTTGTATGATGTTGGATTCAATCATTTCTGGCGCGGCGCGACGGATGAATTCGCCGGCGACCTGGTCTATATCCAGGGTCATTCATCGCCGGGCTTGTACGCACGGGCATTCCTTGAAGGACGGTTGAGTGAAGATCAACTGCTGAATTTCCGCCGCGAGGTGGACGGGCGCGGATTGTCGTCGTATCCCCATCCGTGGCTAATGCCGGACTTCTGGCAATTCCCCACGGTGTCGATGGGACTCGGGCCGCTGATGGCGATCTATCAGGCGCGTTTCATGAAATATCTGCAAGGGCGAGGGATCGCTGACATGGGCGATCGCAAGGTGTGGGCGTTCATGGGTGACGGCGAGATGGATGAGCCGGAATCACTGGGAGCGATCGCGCTGGCGACGCGTGAGCGGCTCGACAACCTAATCTTTGTAGTCAACTGCAATCTTCAACGGCTTGATGGGCCGGTGCGCGGCAACGGCAAGATAATCCAGGAACTGGAGGCGGATTTTCGCGGCGCCGGCTGGAATGTGATCAAGGTGATTTGGGGAAGCAACTGGGATCCACTGTTGGCGCGCGATACCGAAGGTTTTCTGCGCAAACGGATGGAGGAATGCGTGGACGGTGAATACCAGGCATTCAAAGCGCGCGACGGCGCCTACGTGCGGCGGGAATTCTTCAGCAAGTATCCGCAACTAGTCGATATGGTCTCGGGCATGACCGATCAGGAGGTTTGGCAGTTGCGGCGCGGCGGACATGATCCGCTCAAGGTCTACGCGGCGTATGACGCGGCAGTGAACCATCAGGGACAGCCCACAGTAATCCTCGCGAAGACAATCAAGGGTTATGGGATGGGGAGTGCCGGCGAGGGCATGAACATTACCCATCAGCAGAAGAAGATGGATCTGGCGGAGTTGAAGGCGTTTCGCGATCGTTTCCAGATTCCCGTGACTGACGATCAGATCGAAAAAGTCCCGTTGTACCGGCCGGCGGATGACAGCGTTGAGATGGAATATCTGCGCAGCCGGCGCTCCGCGTTGGGCGGGGCGATTCCGCAACGGCGGCGCTCGTCAATCAAGCTGGAGGTGCCAGGGCTTTCGATGTTCGACGCGCTGCTCAAAGGCAGCGAGGAGCGCGAAATGTCGACAACGATGGGCTTTGTGCGGCTAATCTCGACGCTTATTCGTGACAAGACGCTGGGGCCGCGCGTGGTGCCGATTGTGCCCGACGAATCGCGAACATTCGGGATGGAAGGGATGTTCCGGCAACTTGGCATCTTCTCGCAAGTGGGACAATTGTATAAGCCCGAGGACAGCGGGCTGCTGATGTTCTATCGAGAGCATCAGCACGGGCAAATTCTTCAGGAAGGAATCAACGAGGCGGGCGCGATGTCGTCGTGGATCGCGGGGGCGACTTCATACAGTTCGCATAATCAGCCGATGATTCCGTTCTATATTTTCTATTCGATGTTCGGCTTTCAACGAGTCGGGGATCTGGCGTGGGCGGCGGGCGATATGCGCAGCCGAGGGTTTCTCCTGGGCGGAACGTCGGGACGCACGACCCTAAATGGAGAGGGCTTGCAGCACGCTGATGGCCATAGCCATTTGATGTCTTCGACGATCCCGAACTGCGTTTCGTACGATCCGACATTTGCTTACGAGGTCGCGGTTATAATCCACGACGGGCTACGCCGGATGTTACAGGAACAGGAAGACATTTTTTACTACATCACGTTAGTCAACGAGAATTACCGCCATCCCGCGATGCCTGAGGGTGCCGAGGAGGGGATTCTCAAGGGGATGTACCTGTTTCAGGACGGCGGCAAGGGTAATGAGCCGCGCGTGCAACTGATGGGATCGGGAACGATCCTGCGCGAAGTCCTGGCCGCGGCGGAATTGCTCAAAAATGATTTCGGCGTGCTGGCGGACGTCTGGAGCGTACCGAGCTTCACTGAACTTCGGCGCGACGGAATTGAGACCGAACGCTGGAACATGCTCCATCCGACGAAAGCGCAGAAGCGCAGCTACGTCGAGACTTGCCTCGCCGATCGGCCCGGCCCGGTGGTGGCGGCAAGTGACTATATTCGTTCGTTCGCCGATCAGATCCGGCCATATATACCACGCCGCTATAAGGTGCTGGGCACCGATGGCTTCGGGCGCAGTGACTATCGGGCGCGGCTGCGGAGCTTCTTCGAGGTAGATCGCCATTACGTGGCGTTGGCAGCGTTGAAGAGTCTCGCGGATGAAGAGCAGGTGCCGGCATCGAAGGTGGCGTCGGCGATCAAGAAGTACAATATCGATCCGGAACGTCCGATGCCGACACGGGTGTAATATCAGCGCCGCCGGTTGAGAAGGTAATTAGAGCGAGCCCTGCAAAAGCATATAAGTCAGCGCGAGTGAAATTATGGCGAGCCTGATTGACATCAAGATTCCTGATATCGGCGAGTTCCACGACGTTGACGTGGTCGAGGTTATGGTCAAGCCAGGCGACCACGTGAGCATCGACGATTCGTTGATAACGATCGAATCAGACAAGGCGACGATGGAGGTGCCGTCGCCACAGGCGGGAATCGTCAAGTCGGTTAAGGTCAAACTCGGCGACAAGGTCTCGGAAGGGTCGGCGATAATCGAACTCGAGGCCGAGGGTGCGCCGAGTAGCGAGAACGGCACGCCGAGCGACGGCAAGTCAGTCGAGGCAAAGCCACGCGAGGTGCATCCGGCTAAAGCGGCACCGTCGGCGCCGGTCAACGGCACGGGAAGCAAGTCGGCAACGAAAGAACGTCCGGCGTTGACGGTGGTGGGTGGAAAAGCGGAAACACCGGCAGTCGCAGCGGAACCGTCGCGGGCGATGGTCTCGAGTGAACAGCCGGAAGAGGGCGAGGAGACCGCTGCCAAAGTGCGGCCGCATGCGAGTCCCTCGGTACGGAAGTTCGCGCGCGAACTCGGCGCCGACCTGATGCAAATTCAGGGGAGCGGTTTGTATGGACGGATTTTTCGGAGCGATGTCGAGAAATACGTCAAGGCTATGCTGACCAGTCCGGCGGCGAGAAGCGGCGGCGGCGCACTCGATCTGATTCCCTGGCCGAAGATTGATTTCACCAGATTCGGCGAGGTCGAGAGTGTGCCACTGTCGCGGATTCGCAAGCTGTCGAAGGCGAATCTCGCGCGCAACTGGGTGATGATTCCGCACGTCACGCAGTTCGACGAAGCGGACGTGACCGAACTCGAGGCGCTGCGGCAAGAGATCAATCAGAAAGCGGCGGCGCGCAAAGATAGTGCTCCGGTGCGGGTCACGATTCTCGCGTTCATCCTCAAGGCGCTCGTGCCAGCGCTGAAGGAGTTCCCGGAATTCAACTCGTCGTTGGAAGGGGACAATCTAATCCTGAAGAGGTACTACCATCTCGGCTTCGCAGCAGACACGGCAGATGGGCTGGTGGTGCCGGTGATCCGCGACGTCGATCAAAAGGGCGTCTTGCAGATCGCGCGCGAAACGGCGGAATTGGCTGCCGCGGCGCGCGGGCGAAAGCTGAAACCGTCGGATATGCAGGGCGGATGTTTCACTGTGTCCAGTCTCGGCGGGATTGGCGGGACGTCGTTTACGCCGATTATCAATGCGCCGGAGGTGGCGATTCTAGGAGTGTCAAAGCTGACTCACAAGCCGGTCTATCAGAACAGCGGTTTCGTACCACGCCTGATCGTGCCGCTGTCGCTATCGTATGACCATCGGGTGATTGATGGAGCGTTAGCGGCTCGATTCATCACCTATCTGAGCGAAGTACTCGGCGATATGCGGCGGGCGTTGCTATAGCGGCCACACGTATCCAGGCGAATGCGATCGCCGCAGAGTTTTAAGGGCGCAACGCTCGCAGTCTCAGAATCTAAGGCATGGCGGCAGTCACGGACTCGCGTAATGCGGTGGTTTCAGAGCGAACCCCATGACGTGCGTACGGCCTCGCAAGCGAGAAATGAGAGGTTCTAAGACGCGACGCTCGCAGGCCTCGCGCGCGAGGCCTATGTTAGTCAGCCAGAACGCGGATGTTGCATTCGCGATGAACTTTGCCGAAATCGATCACTTCTTGCTCGAGCGCGGTCGGTTTCGACGCCGGTTCGGTCAGCATCCACCGGCGCGCGGCTGCGGGGTCCATCCCGTCGGCCTCGACTGAAAGGTTGTGATCGTCGCAAATAATAAACGCCATCAGAATCTCCTTGCGCAAATTACGGTAACGGATCAGTAGCCGGAAGTCAGGCTTGGGGTCGCTGAGGTTAACAGTCCGCTCAGCAATTGTGGTAATCGGGAGACAGAAATCGTAGTGCAGGAGCTAACTTATGAGTCTCAAGGGTAAGGCCGCCGCGATCGGAATCGCGGAGCTGAAACCATGGAAAGAGCCACCGCCCGATACGACGCCGCTCAGTCTGATGGCGCGGTTGACAGCCGAGGCGATCGCGGATGCAGGGCTGGAGAAAAAGGATATCGACGGATTCCTGGTCGGAATGCCGGTAGCGGATCCGGGCTTTATCTATCCGGCGAGCGCGGCTGAAGTCCTGGGAATCAATCCGCGGATGCTGAATATCGTTGATATCGGCGGTGCGAGTCCGGCGGGAATGATCTGGCGGGCAGCGGCGGCGATCAATGCCGGAATGGCCGAGGCGGTGCTGTGCATCGTCGCCGACCTGAACAAAGCAGGCGATCAGAAGGTGCCAGTGATCTCGGTGCAGCGCGAGTTCGAGGCGCCCTATGGGAATATCGGCGCGAATTGCGGCTACGCGATGATCGCGAATCGCCATATCTATGAATACGGCACCGAGCCGGAGCAGATGGCGAAAGTTGCGGTCGATCAACGGAAGAATGCGCTTAAGAATCCGCTGGCGACATTCAATGACAAGCCGCTCACGATCAATGATGTGCTGAATTCGCGGATGATCGTTGATCCGCTTCATCTATACGAGATAGTCAGTCCGTGCAGCGGTGGATCGGCGGTCATTGTCGCGTCGCCCGAAGTTGCCAAACGGGCGAAGAATCCGCCTGCATGGCTGCTCGGAGCGGGCGAATTCTCGAACCATTCGTCTATCACCTACGCGCCGTCGCTGACCGATTCACCGATTAAACCGGCTGCCGACGCAGCGTTCAAAATGGCGGGCGTCGATCGTAAAGACGTCGACCTCGTGTGTCCGTACGATTGCTACACGATCACGGTGCTGGTGACGTTTGAGGACGCCGGCTTCTGTAAGAAGGGACAGGGCGGAGCGTTCGCGGCAGAACACGATCTGACTTATGCCGGGGATTTTCCCTGTAATACGCATGGCGGGCAGCTCTCGTTCGGGCAGCCGGGCCTCGGCGGCGGCATGAGTCATGTGGTCGAGGCAATCCGACAGTTGATGGGACGAGGCGGTGAGCGCCAGGTCAAGGATGCGTCACTGGCTTACGTCAACGGCAACGGCGGAATCATGAGCGAGCAGGTCAGCCTGATAATGGAGCGGCGAGCATGAGCGAACTGAATCGAGGTGATTATCGGAAGCCGCTGCCCAAGCCGTCGCCCACAAGCCGTCCCTTTTGGGAGGCGGCGCGGCGGCATGAACTGCGGCTGCAACGATGCGGCGCGTGCAATCATTACGTCTACTATCCGCGCGACCGCTGTCCCTATTGTATGGCGGACAAGCTTGAGTGGCGTGATGTCAGTGGCCGCGGCAAGGTGCATAGCTATACTGTCGTGCGGCGGGCGTCGACGCGATCATTTGCGGACGGACCTTATGTGCTTGCAATTGTCGAGTTGGACGAGGGGCCGCACATGACGACCAATGTCGTAGCGTCAC
>DATKPK010000268.1:0-50573 GCA_035524095.1 Binataceae bacterium (SeqCode)
GTAGTGAACAGTGAGTTAGCGTAGAAACTTACCGAACTCTTTCTCTCCCAATGACAAACTCGATCAGGCGCGCTCATGCCAGAGGTTTGATGCAGACGACCGCTTTGATCGTCGAGTGTGCTCGCCGCGAAGCGAAGGCGAGCTCTTTGGATCGCTAAAATTGACCGAAAAGCAAAATTTGTACGCTCTTAGTTAACACATTTGGCAGCCGAGACAGTTAGTCTTTGGTGTTTCTTAGCACTCGATATGACAGCTTTGTTCTTTGGAATGCAGCTTCGATTCTCAAGGCCGCCATTTCTAGAGTCATAGCCGTGGGGTTGGAGCGGCCGCATCGCCTTCAGATTCGTTTAGGCGGTTGGCTCGCTGATGCAAAAGCGCACAGGTTCCGAGCACGCGAGCCAGGCCTGCTTGTGCGACCATAACTCAAATGATAGTTATTATCACCTGAGTTATGGAACTGGAGTTGTTCGATAGCCGCGAGCGCATTGCTTACGCCCGCCAGCGGATGGCCGAGTTCAGCGAGCGCTGCCGAGCTGGTGGATTAGCAGTCACGCCCCAGAGACTGGCGATTATCGAAGCGTTGCTGGCATCGACCGACCATCCGCGCGCCGAAGTGATTTTCGACAAGGTGCGCCGCCGTCATCCGCATATTTCGCTAGCGACGGTCCATCGCACGCTTGAGACCCTATGTGCGATCGGCGAAGCGCGCAAAGTGACGATGCTTTACGATAGCGCGCGGTACGACGGTAACCTCGATCCTCATCATCACATCGTGTGCGTGGAATGCCGCAGTATCCGCGACGTTGCGATCAGCGGAGCCGAAAGGCCGGGATTGCAACGGCTAGTGGACGGCAGTTTGGCGCTCGAAGGGTTCACGGCGATCGGATGGTCGCTCGAAGTTCAGGCGGTCTGCGACCAATGCAAAGCGGGTTCAGTCGGCGGCGATCGGAACAGTAGGCGCCGCCCTAAGGCGATGCGGGAGGGCCGCATCCTCAAGTCAAACGCAACTGGGAAGAATAACGGAGAAGGCTGAAATGGCAAATCTAAAAGGTACAAAAACCCACGACAATCTCAAAGCTGCATTCGCCGGCGAGAGCCAGGCAAATCGCCGCTACCTCTATTTCGCCAAGGTGGCGGACGTTGAAGGCCAGCCGGAAATCGCCGGGCTGTTCCGGGACACGGCAGAGGGCGAGACCGGTCATGCGCATGGTCATCTGGATTATTTGAAGAGCGTTGGTGATCCCGCGACCGATCTGCCGATTGGTGATTCAATGTTGAATCTCAAGTCGGCGGTGCACGGCGAGACCCACGAGTACACGGATATGTATCCTGGAATGGCCAAAACCGCACGCGAAGAGGGCTTCAAGGAGATCGCGGACTGGTTCGAGACGCTGGCGAAGGCTGAGAAATCCCATGCAGGCCGCTTCGCCAAAGCCGCCGAAACCCTCTAACCTTCACACTTTGATCATCGGCCGGCTTCGCGTGATTTCTCGCGGCGCCGGCCGCTTCATTACCTTTTGTCGAAGCGGGTCAGCGGCGAACTTCGGCACGAGTAGCAAAGCTAAAAGTTACTATTCCAACCAGAGTCATCGAGCGCCATGAGCAGCCGAATCGAAGCCCGGCCGACCGACGGCCTGTCCTACAATCCCAACGAGGCCAAATATTGGGACCGCGCCAAACTCGACAAGGAAATCGAACGGATCTTCGATATCTGTCACGGTTGCCGTCTGTGCTTTAACCTTTGCCCATCATTTCCGGCGCTCTTCGAGGCAGTGGATGCTAAGGGCGACGACGTCCGCAATCTGACCAAGGCGGAAAATCAGCGTGTTATCGATCTTTGCTATGAGTGCCGGCTTTGCGAGATCAAATGCCCATACACGCCGCGTGACGGCCATGAATTCCAACTCGATTTTCCGGCGCTAGTGCTGCGCTCGCGGGCGGTTGATGCGCGCGAGCACGGAATCAAGTTGCGTGAGCGTATCCTCGGGAATCCCGTGCGGGCGGGCAAGCTCGGGACGATCGTACCGAAGCTAGCCAATTGGTCATGCCGGAGCTCCGTACAGCGGCGTTTGATGGAGCAAGTGGTGGGGATCCACCGCGACAAGCAACTGCCGGAATTCGCCGAACAGACGTTCGAGAAATGGGTGACAGCTAATGGGCTGCCAACAGCGTCGGCCGAGCCAGCCGCCAAGGTCGCAATTTTTCAGACCTGCACTGTGAACTATTACAACACGGCGCCGGGGAAGGCCCTGGTCAAGGTGCTCGCGCGCAACGACTGTGCGATCAAATGCCCCGCGCAGAATTGTTGCGGGATGCCCGCGCTTGATGGTGGTGATGTCGCGTTTGCGCAGCAGCAGGCGCGTAGCAATATCGAATCGCTGCTGCCGCTGGTGCGGGACGGCTATAAGGTCGCGGCGATCAATCCGAGTTGCTCCTTGATGATGCGCCGGGACTATCCAACGCTAATAGGTACGCCAGAAGCGCACGAACTGGCGGCAGCTATCACAGATCCGCATGAGCTGCTTTACAATTTGCGCCGCGCGGGCAAGTTCAATCGCGAATTCCGATCGACACCGGGCAAGGTCGCCTATCATATTCCTTGTCATCTCAAGGCCCAGAATGTTGGCTTTCGAGCACGTGACCTGATGCGCCAGATCCCGGGTGCGGAAGTCGTCAGCGTAGATGCATGCACAGCTCACGATGGTACTTGGGCGATGAAAAAAGAGAACTTCGCTCTCTCGATGGAATGGGGCGCGAAAGCATTCGAAGGGATGCGCGAAGCAGAGGCAGCGGTTATGGCGACGGACTGCCCACTCGCGGCAATCCAGATCGAACAAGGCACCGGCACCCGTCCGCTCAATCCGATCGAAATTATCGCTCGTGCCTATGAAGCCGATGGTTTTCCCAAAGTAGTAGAACCGCCACGCGCAGGCGAACCGGCCTGAGCAATGAACAATCAACGAGTAGATCTGTGAAATCAGTTACGCTCAAGGAAATCCTGCCGCTGGAGCAGTATGAAATCCTGCGCCCGCGCCTGCGGCCATTGATAATTGCGGACAAGGAGCGTCATCGACTAGCGCTCGGGAATCATATCACTCTGCTGTTCGAGAACGGCCAAAGCGTCTGGTACCAGATTCAGGAAATGGTGCGTACAGAGCGCCTGACGGCCGAGGATGCTATTCGCCACGAAATCGACACGTACAACGAATTGCTGCCGCGTTCGGGTGAGCTCGCGGCCACGATGCTGATCGAATACCCGGACCCGCAAGAGCGCAATATCAAGCTGCGTGAATTGGTCGGACTCGAAAAACATTTGTGGATAAGAATCGGTGAGCGGCGAGAGAAGGTGCGCTTCGACGCACGGCAGATGGCAACTGATCGCGTCAGTGCGGTGCAATTCGTACGCTTTCCATTAGGCGGACTCGAGCCGGAGGAATTCGAAGAGTTGGCCAACCACGGCAAGATCGAGATCGAACTCGACCATCCGAAGCTTGCTGTGACAGTTGCGCTTATCGGAGATATCGCGGCCGCCCTGACGCGCGACTTGGCAGACAGTTGAGGTCGGGCGGGCGAGAAATCGGTGACAGTTAGCTTTATCCCAGGCTTTATTTGGCTAAATCGTTCGCCTCACGCATCCGGTCATTTTTTTGGCGGGCATTTTTTTGCCGCTCAGCCGATGACATGAACGAGTTTACAAGAGACGACGGCCTTTGCCCAGGCTCTAAGGCCGCAAGTCTCTGGGCGACTGATGATGCTACACACGTTTAGATTCGCTTATCCTCATTCTTTTTAGTCACTCTCCGGTCGCGAGATCGGCCTGCATTGGTCCGCGATGATTGGCCTGTGCCTTGCTCGGCTACCTTGACAAGCAGTTGAACGGCGTCCAACGTGGAAAGTGACCCGCGAGATTTGGAAGGCGTTAAGACACGCGGTTAGCTCACCTTCCTGCTGCGTTGACGCTATCTGAACGATGAGAGCAAACAACGTGGAATGGTACTTGGTTCGCACTAAGGCTGGTAAAGAGCGCTGGGTGCGCGACCAACTGGCGACGACCCTTCCGGAGGTCTTCCTGCCTCTGCTCGAGGCACGGGCACCGCGCTGGGGTAAGCTAGTATGGTCAATCGCGCCGCTCTTTCCCTGCTATATTTTCGCGCGCTTCGATCTCCAGGCGCATTACTTCGACGTCAAATATATGGCGGGGGTGCAGGGTCTGGTGTCGGCTGGCAGCGATCCCCAAAGCGTACCCGATTTCGTCGTCGACGAAATCAAAAGCCGTGGAGTCAACGGCGTCGTCAAAATTGAAGAAGAGTCAATGGGAAATGGCGATCGGGTGCGTGTGGTTGAGGGACCGTTTCGCGGTTTCGAGGCGATCTTTGAGCGCTACCTATCGGGTGCCGAGCGCGTCGCGATTCTGCTCAATGCGCTTGAAACCAAGGGTTTGCGAGTTGTTTTGGCCACTTCGGCCGTAACCAAATGCTCGTGAATTAAGCTGTCTCACAAATGAGTGGCCGGGGCGCCGGTTTTAGAAAACGGCGCAACAGCCAATCCCGAATCTGGGAAAGGGGCAACGGAGCCGCGCAACTAAGCGTCCTGGCTCTGGCGGGGGGATGCCTATTCAATTCTCCGGCTTGGCAAATCGAGTAGCTGGAGTATCTACATTTAGACGATAACTGCGTCTGATAGTAGATAAGCGGCTGGCGCTAAAATCGGTCGCCGAGCCTTTCACACCACCAGATCGGAAAGGTGGCCGGATATCTCACGCCTCTTTTGAAAACGGCGAGTGAATCTCTCATACGCCTGGACACTTTGCCGCTTACATCAAGCGGGGGCGGACGCATGGGCCAATGGGCAATGACCAGAGGCCGTCGCGGGCTTGGTTAACCAACGTGAGCTGCTGGGAAGCGCGAATGCAAATTACCAAATGGGACAGAGGTTATGTTCTACCGAAGCTGTAGTCGGCTGACGAAGAAAGGGAACCGATCACGACTGGTCCAGTGCGTCAGCATGCTGGCGCAGGCAGTGATCGCGACACTGGTTATCACGTTCGGCGTGGTGCATGCGCAGGACTATGTCGCGGCCGCCGCCGGCAATGGCAGCCAGCCGGTGCAACTTAATCCATCCGCGGTGAGTAGTCCTGAATCAGGCACCGGAGGCGCGCCGCAGGGCGGCGGTCTCTTGCGCGACGGACTCCCATCCACCTTGCAAAATGCCGGCATACCCGGCGCAGCAACTTTGCCCGGCGCAGCAACTACAGCCGATGCCGCAACCATGAATGAGTTGGCGGGCAAGCTGGGGCTCAACGCGGACCAATTTGCGGGCCTCAAGAATCGGCTCGCGGACGGCCAGCTTTCCCCGGATGACGTCCAGCAATTGTGTTTGCGCTTCGCCGCACGGCAACTTGCGCCGAGCGACGTTCAGGCGATTGCCGGTTCGCTGGGAATTAACTTGACTGATCAGCAGCTCGCGCAACTGCAAAGTTGCACCACGATGGGGAGCGGTTCTGCTACTCAGCTCAGTCAGGAACCGAGGAGCGGGGTACCGAGTCCGTCACGGACGGCGGCGATGCCGCCACCGGAATTATCGTCGATTGAGCGCTCGTTTCATGCATTGGATTCCGGCGCTCCGCCGGCCGCACCGAGTGCCGCAAATCTAGGCCAGTTCGGCTATACGCTGTTTGAGTCGCGAGTATCGACCTTCGCTCCGGTCAATGATGTGCCGGTAGGCCGCGATTATGTGATTGGCCCTGGTGACGAGCTGAAAGCTCTGATCTGGGGACGGGTCAATGACAAGCTCGACCTGACTGTCCAGCGCGACGGCAGCGTCCTGATTCCAGAGATTGGCCCGCTGCAAGTGGCTGGATTGACTTTTGAGCAGGCCAAAAAACTGATCGAAATGCGCGGCGAGCAAATCACGGGGGTCCAGGTAGATGTCACGATGGGCCGCTTGCGGACGATCCCGGTGTTCGTGATGGGCGAGGTCCAGCAGCCTGGGGCCTACACGATCAGCGCCCTGGCTCACGTTTCTAACGCGCTCGCGGCGTCGGGCGGGATCACCAAGGTCGGCTCGCTGCGGCGAATCGAGCTGCGCCGCGGCAACCAGGTGGTCAAGGTGATCGATCTGTATGGGATGTTGCTCTATGGCGACACCTCGCAAGACCTGCAGATCGAGCCCAACGACGTGATCTTTGTGCCGGTTATCGGCAATGTGACCGCTGTCGCAGGCGACGTGAAACGGCCTGGTATCTATGAACTCGCGCAAACCAGCGAGGGTCTCGACGCGGTACTGCGGTTGGCCGGTGGAATCAGCGCATTCGGCTACGCCCAACGAGTCCAGGTGGAACGGGTGGAGGATCACGCACAGCGGATCGCGCTTGATGTTGATTTGAATCAGCTCAAAGCAACCCATTTCACGATCTCTGATGGCGACCTTGTGAAGGTGTATCCGGTGTTGCCGGAGCAGAAGGACATCGTGGTAGTGCGTGGCAACGTCAACCGTCCGGGCAATTATCAATGGTATTCCGGGATGCGTGTGGGCGATCTAGTGCGGCAATCCGAGGGAGTGGCACCCGGCACCTTCTTCCGCTACGCGCTGATCCGGCGGCTCCAGGGGCCCGACAAATCGGTGCGGCTGGTGCCGGTCGATCTGGGGGCCGCGATTGGTGAGATCGGCACTGACGCTGACGTCGAATTACAGTCGCAGGATACGCTGACGATCTTCAGCGAAGCGGAAATCAAGGATCTTCCGACCGTGCAGATATTTGGCGAGGTGCGGAATCCGGGCTTTTACGTGCTCGACCGCGCGATGCGTGTGAGCGACCTGGTCTATCTGGCTGGTGGCCTGAAAGACGACGCCTACACCACACGCGCCGAACTCGCGCGCACTCAGGTGATTGACGGCTCGAATACCAGCCACAGTTACGTCGATATCAACTTGCATGATGCGCTGGACGGCACCGAAATCGATAATCCGCTGCTCGCACCCAACGATCAGCTATTTGTGCGCCGGGCCACCGATTGGCATCTGCCGTGGGTCGTGCAGGTCAAGGGGCAGGTAGTAAGGCCCGGCCCTTACTCGATTCACGAAGGCGAACGGCTCGCCTCACTGCTGGAGCGATGCGGAGGAATACTGCCGGACGCTTATCCGGCCGGAGCGATTTTCTTGCGTCAGTCAGTCAAGGAAATCGAACAGAAGCGGCTGAACGAAGCGCGCCAGCAATTACAGGAGGCAGTTGCGCGCTACCAGCTGATGCCGGCCTCGCTGGAAGATGACAAGAGCTCTAACGTAGATCCGCAGGCGCTCGAGATGCTGCAAAAGGTGCTCGATCAGACCGAGAGCCAGCAGGCGCAAGGCCGTCTCGTAATCCATCTGCAGCCGCTCGGCGCGTTGGTCAATTCCGATGACAACGTGGTGTTGGAAGACCAGGACGAGATTATGATTCCCCGGCGCCCTTCCTCAGTGAACGTGCTGGGGCGCGTCTACAGCCCTAACGCGATCGTTTACAACCCCTCGCTCAAGGTCCGCGATTATCTCGAACGGGCAGGCGGTCCAGCCGAGGGCGCCGATACTGATCACATTTTCGTAGTGAAGGCAGACGGTTCGATCCTGACGGACGAAGGCCTCAAAAATAACTCACGCAGCACGATGTTCCCGCTGCTACCGGTAATTCAGGGAGGCCTAATGGGTCATCGGCTGGAACCGGGCGATACGATCTTCGTACCGGAGAAGCTGGTCTATCCGAATAAGATGAAGCTCTACTCGAATATCGCGCAGATTTTCGCGTCGACCGCACAAACCCTGGGAATCTTCGCGCTGGCCGCGGGTCTCTAAAGGGAACACAGGCCGGCGGTTGGATTTTATCTGCCGCGGCAATCAAAGGGGGATTTCGGATGACCCGCGCCATACACTCCGCAACCGAACGATCGGTCTTGACGATCGTCGTTACAGCTAGCTTGCTGTTCAGCTTCGGACCGCTGCGCATCGCCGGCGCGCAGGAAACGACCGCCGCGTCCACGATATCCGAAACCGGAAGACAGGAGCGCGTGATGTCATCGGACTTGACTCGAATGGTTCGTGCGGCGGCTTATCTTTACGATCTCGATCCGGCCTTGATGACGGCAATTGCGCGCGTCGAATCCGGTGACGACCCCGTTGCGGCCTCGTCACGCGGGGCGATTGGCCTGATGCAACTGATGCCGGCTACGGCGGCGCGTTTCGGTGTAATCAATCCAGCCGACCCGGTGGAAAATCTGTTGGGAGCCGCGCGGTTTCTGAGCTACTTGCGGCAGTCGGCGGCAACCGGCCGCACCCTGCCCGAAGTCCTTGCTGCATACAATGCGGGCGAAGGGGCGGTAGCGCATTACGGTGGAATCCCACCCTACCCAGAAACCCAGAGCTATGTGCGCAAGGTGCTAATCGCGTACCTCACACAGCCAGTGTCGGATGGTGATCCTCGCGATCCCGGCCGCGCGCCATCAACCCGAAAATATTCAGCCAACGACGGCGCCGCCGAGGACAAGGCCGATCCGTTTCGTCAACTCGAATTGATTCAGCGTAATCGCGCCCTAGCGGCAAAGCCTCGTACCAATGGTAATCAAACGGCGGGCAAATGATCAGGAATAGTCAATTCCGATCGCGCTCCAAATGGGCCGCGACTGCTGCTCTGCTGATCATGCTAAGCCTGGTAGCGCGGGCAGCCGCGTCGACTTACGTGGTGTTTATTCCGCTCGACGATCCGATCTACGACGAACTCGATACACTCGACGGCCTCGGCTTGCTGGACTCCTATCTGCCGGAAGTAAAGCCGATCAGCCGGGTTGAGGCCGCACGGCTGGTAATCGAAGCGAATAGCAATATCGCGCAGATCAAGTCGCCCGATCCGCTCGCTCTTGCAACGCTCGATGCGCTGCACTCAGAACTGGCGCTCGAAATTGGATGGCTCGAAGATGATCATGAAGACAACCTGCCGCCGATGGTGCGCCCGGTACAGCGGCTCGCGCTGCAATACGTCTATTCGTCGGGCGAGCAGCGCGAGTTCTACGTCGAGAATGCGCATCCGGTCACGGCCAGCGAAGCGACGCCGCTGCTGCCGGACGACAGCGACTTGCCATCGGCGAGCGGCAACAACGGGGTCGCTTTGTGGTCGGGATGGGCAGGTTTCGGCGGCTTTCTCAGTGGCTACGCCGAGGCTGCGTATGGCGGTCCACTGACAGACAGTGCGCAGGCGCCTGATCGCGATCGGATAGTCAATGGTGCCGCGGTCGTCAGCCTCGGCAATCTTGCGATCTCGTATGGCAACGAGGCGATGCAGTGGGGCGTTGGCTACTACGGTCAACTAGCGCAAAGCGCCAACGCATCGGCGTTTCCGGCGCTGCGTTTCCAGAATATCCATCCGGGCCATCTGCCGGGCTTTCTGCGCTACCTGGGTTTGATGCGCTACAACGCGTTTCTCGGCCAGCTCGACGATGACCGTGTCTTTGCTCATCCATGGATCGCCGGACAGATAGTGGCGCTGAAGCCGTTGCCTAATCTGGACCTAGGCGTCACCCACGCCATCGCCTTCGGTGGCAGCGGTAACGACGACTACGGTATCGGCGGCTTTTTCGGCCGCGCTACGGGGATAGACACAGGAAATCCCGATGGCGCGAATACTAACTCGAGAGTGAGTGTCTATAGCAAGTTGCGTTTCCCGAGCCTACGCAGCGCAGAACTTTATGCCGAGATCCTTGGCGAGGACTTCTACCAGCCCTTTGGCAAGAAGCTTGGTCTGAAGCTGCCGTTCAAGTCGCCATCCTATACGCTGGGCTTGTATGTCCCACGACTGACCTGTGATGGCCTGACTGACGGGCGGCTCGAATGGACACTGCTCGACCGCAACTATTCAACCCATAGCGATTCACTCTATTGGACCAACGGCGGCGTATTGATGGGTTATCCGCTCGGGCCGGGAGGGCAACGTCTGGATTGGGGTCTCGGCCGCTGGGTCGCAATGCGCTACAAACTGAAGAGTGATCTCTACTATGAGTTTCGCGAGCCGCTGGCGGCAGCTGATGCGTCGCTGACCGAGCGTGGCGCCGGCTTCCGCCTTGGGCTCGCGCGAATGCCGTTCAAGATCAATCGGCTTCAGGGTGCGATAGCAGACTTCGAGCTTGCGGCTGCGGCCGAGTATGTCAGCCACATTAATTATCTCAATACCGATTCAACGCGGATGATGCTGATGCTTTCTATTGGACTTGCTCCGCCGAGCGGGGTCTTCGCATGGCGCTGACCAACGGTTATCAGGCAAACGGCAACGGCGCCTTGCATTATCCGATTGGTAATGGACGCGCCGATGTGATCGGCGATTCTGACCGGGCAGCGCTTGAGCTGCTGCGCTATTGGAATCTGCTCTGGCGGCGGCGATGGCTGCTCGGCGGCATCGTGTTGGCCGTGACGCTCGCAGTCGGGCTGGTGACCCGTTTCTATTGCCGCAAATGGTATCGCGCTGAGGCGGTTATCACACCGCTGGGTCCGGGCGAAGAAGCAGACAGCGGGCTTAGTGACAGCCCGTTTGAAGGGGTCGCCGGGATCAGCGCACTTCTAGGAATCGGAGCTGCGGGCGATAACGTAGTGGCTGCCGAGCGTTTCGTCGCGATCATGGAGAGCTATGATTTCGATATCGATTTGATTCAGCGCCACAACCTGGTGCCTTTGCTGACTCAGAAGCAGGCTTTTTCAGGCTCGCCGGAGGCGCCGACGCCATGGCGGCTGCATCTCCAGCTGAATAGCCGGTTCAACTCCGAATATGATTACCGCACTGGCAATCTGACCCTCTATTTCATGGATCCGGATCGCGTGACGGCGCAGCGAATACTGGCCTATTACCTCGAACGGCTGCGTGATCGATTGCGCAACGAAGCGGTGCGCGAGGCCTCGACCGCATCGCAGTCATTGGCGGAAGAGGTCGCTAAGACGCCGGACGCGCTGCTGCAGAATCAGCTTTACGAATTGATGGCGCGGCAGATTCAGCGCGAGAAGCTGGCGCAGGTACAAGCCGATTTCGCGTTCAAAATCGTGGAGCCGCCAGTCGTCCCCGACCACTATTATGCGCCGGTCGCCCGCACACGCGCGGCGCTGAGCGGGTTTATCGTGATGCTCCTGCTGACAGCTTGGGCGATTGTGGACGAGTGGCTGCGAGCCGCTAACGCGTCCTTGGCGGCGCTAACCAACGGCCACGGCGTAACGCGTCCGTTGGTGATGGCATCAGGGGAAGGAAATGGACGAGGCGAGGACCGTCCGGTGGTAGCAGCCAATATCGACAAGAGCACCACGGGTTCGGGTGGGTCAGTCAACGGGCACGAGGCAGCCAGCTAATGTGCGGGATTGCCGGCTTCGTGGGCGCCGGAAGGAGGCCCGTGATCGAGCGCACGATTGATGCGATGACATCCGCCCAGCGTCATCGCGGTCCTGACCACGGCGGAGCGATAGTGATCGGCGCCGGATCAGGGACATTTGTTGCGTTCGGTAGCCGCCGCCTCGCGATTATCGACCATTCGGCGGCGGGGCGGCAGCCGATGACGAATGCGTCCGCGACCGCATGGATTGTCTTCAATGGCGAGATCTATAACTTCGCTGCGTTGCGCGCCGAACTTACCGGCGCCGGTTACGTGTTTCAATCGCGCACCGATACAGAGGTGGTGCTGCACGGCTACGAAGCATGGGGGACGGAAGGCCTGTTGCGGCGGCTGCGGGGGATGTTCGCGTTCGCGATCTGGGATGTACGCCGGCGCCGGTTGCTGATCGCACGTGATCGGCTAGGAGAAAAGCCACTCTATTACGCGCTGGCGCGGGGACGGTTGCTATTTGCGTCTGAGCTGCGCGCGATTGTTGCGTCGGGATTGGTTGAATGCGCCTTGAGCCCCGCCGGGACCTACGCCTACCTTGCGCTAGGCTCAGTGCCAGCTCCACTTACGATCGCCGAGCCGATCAGGGCGCTGGAGCCCGGTCAGTATGCAGTCATGACGAGTGGTCATCTGGACGTTACGCGCTACTGGAGTCTCGAAGAGGCGGCCAGCGAACGCTTGTCGGTCACGGTGACGGAAAATCAGGCAGTCGAGCATCTGCGAGAACTTGTGAGGGAGGCGGTCGCGATGCGAACTGTGAGCGAGGTGCCGGCAGGAGTCTTTTTGTCGGGTGGAATCGACTCCAGCGCGGTGTTGGCCGCGGCCCGAGCCAGTTCTTCGGGAGGTCTTAAAGCGCATACGCTGGTTTTTCCCGAAGAGCCGGGCGGCGAGGTGCAATGGGCACGAATGGCCGCGCAGCGCTCGGGGGCAGATCTGATCGAACATCCCCTAACCGCGCGGGCTCTCGTGGAGGAGTTGCCAAGGATCGCCGCGGCGATCGATCAACCTTCGATCGATGGCATAAATACTTATTTCATTGCCAAATACGCGCGCGCTGCGGGAACGGTCGTCGCGCTGTCGGGGCTCGGTGGTGACGAACTATTCGGCGGCTACGACTCTTTTGCAAGGGTTCCGGCGCTGATTCGGGCGGGAACCGCTCTTAGCGTAATAGCGCCGGCTGGACGACTGCTTACGCGGCTGCTGGGTAACGGCGATGGAACCTCGCGCGCGGCTCGTTTGCGGGATTATTTCAAAGGCGACCCGTCTTTGCCTCGTGCCTATTTCGCCGTGCGTGGCCTGTTGAACGATCGGGTCAGCGCGACTCTTCTCGACCGGGATTTCTGGGCGGCCGGCCGCTGCCAATTCGATACTCTAAATTACCTTGGCAGCATCCCAGGTATAGGGACGGACACCGCGAGTGCAGTCTCTTTGCTCGAACTCCAAGTCTATATGCATAACCAATTGCTGCGTGACACGGACGTCACGAGCATGGCGCACGGCGTAGAGGTTCGGTGTCCGCTGATTGATCACGAACTAGCGGAGTTCGCGGCAGCGTTGCCATCGGAATGGAAATTCCGCGGGCGGCCGAAGGCCCTGCTAGTGCGGGCGTTGGGCGATTGGATTCCGCCCGAGATGGCGAATCGGCGCAAAGTGGGCTTCACGCTGCCGTTTGAACGCTGGCTGCGCGGCGAACTGAAAACGCCGATAACCGATTTATTGAACAGTTCGGATGGGGATGACGTAGTTGATCGGATCGGCGCGCTTGCATTGTGGACTGCCTTTCGGCGTGGCCGGATCCATTGGTCGCGTATCTGGGCGGTCGTGATGCTGCGACTGTGGCTGCGTGAGTTCCAGCAGCCCCTACCAGCGCGAGAAAAAGATCTTGAGCAGGATAGAGCAATCATCGCAAATGAGACTTCGCCGATGGCGTCGAATCCGTGAGCGAGGGGTTGACCGCCACTGCGAATGCCGCCGCTTCTGCTACATCGCCGATGACCGTGGCCCATCGAAGACTTTCACGCAACATGCTTTGGAGCTATGCGGCCTGGAGCGCGTCGGCATTCGCACCGCTGGTAACGGTGCCGTTTTGCGTACGTTATCTCGGCGATCAGCTATACGGCGAATGGCTGGTTATCATGAGTCTCACGGCCTACCTGAGCTTGACGAATCTGGGTATCGCTCAGACTGTGGGGAACCGAGTTGCCGAGGCGATGGCATACAAGCGCCGGGACCAAGTCGCGACACTCGTGGCGACCGGCTTTTGGACTTACGTGGCAGTCGCGATGGGATTAATCGCGACGCTGTTACTTGGAACTCCCGTGATCGCTCATCGGTGGCTCCAAACTGCGCCAGCCGCGCGTTCTGCGTTCATTGTATACGTCACACTGATCGCGCTGGCGATGCCGTGGAAAATCTACCAAGTCACGCTCCGCGGCTTTGAGCGAGTCGATTGCGAACAGATGCTCGACGCGAGTAGTACACTCGCACGGACGATCCTCACTGTGACGGCTCTGATCGCTGGTTTCAAACTTGCCGCGATCACGCTGGTGAACGGTTGCTCGAGCCTGATAGCTGGCCTACTCGCCTATCTGATCGCGAAACGTATCGGGGGCAAAACCAGGCCTTTGCTGACGTGCTTCTCTTGGCGGTGCCTGCGGTCCTTATTACATCCGAGCGCCGCGTTTCTGGCTTTGCAGGCCGGATCCACTTTGACTCTGGGTATCGACAACCTCGTTATTGGAGCTGCACTCGGGGGCGCCGCCGTGACGCGTTACGCCGTGTCTTTTCGGTTGATTTGGATGGCAGCGCTGATCTTCACCGTGGCTGTCAATGCGGCGATGCCAATGATCACCGGCCGCTATGCGTTGGCGCAACGGGCCGTGCTCACGCGCTATTACCCGATCGCGATGCGTGTTGGAATCCTGTTCGCGACTTGCGGCGCGATGCTCTTGTGGACTGCGGGTCCGCGCTTGATTGAGTTATGGGCAGGACCGGGAGTCTTTCCGGGCCCTCGCGTTTTTGCGATGCAAATCGCCCTGTTTGTAATCCTGGTGGTAACGGCGCCGTCAACTGGAATTCTGGTTGCGACCACAAACCATTACCGCTACGCCGCTAGCACCATTATTGAAGGGCTCCTCAACCTGACGCTGTCATTGATGTGGGTCCGCCATTACGGTCTGGCGGGTGTGATCGGCGGTACGATCGTCGCGTCGCTACTGACTACTTCGTGGTATGTGAGCGTCACAGCGCCTGGAGTGATCGGTCTCGGGCGCGTCCACTTGCTGCGTGAATTGGCAGTCCCGGTGGCGATCAGTATTGCAGCACTTGTTGCGATATTAGCGGCAAGCCACTCGGCGAACTCATTCGCGAACCTCGCGATTGCATGCACGGTCACGGGATCGGTTCTGCTGGCCTATCTCGCGTTGGTTTTTGACGCGACTGAGCGACGAGCGATCAGCGGCTTTTTGGCTGGCGCATTTAGTATCGGAACCGTTGGCGGGTGGCTCCCCGTACGCGCCGATGAATAGACGCTACCGGCTGGCATGCCTGGTGACCCATCCGATTCAGTACCAGGCGCCAATGTTTCGTTATCTCGCGACCGAACCGGCGCTGGAGCTGACGGTCTTCTTTCTGACTGATCTTTCGACTGGGCCACATTATGATTCCGGGTTTTGCGCGGAGATTTCTTGGGACACTCCACTCGGCGGCTACCCTCTTCGGTTTCTGACAAAAGGCGATAATAACGGCCGGCTCTCCTTCTGGCGCCCGACGGTACATGGGCTATGGCGCGCGCTTAGTTCCGGCAATTTCGATGCATTATGGGTTCATGGCTACGGGCATCAGGCACTGCTCCGCGCGATCATCTACGCTCGAGCCATCGGGGTCGCGGTCCTTTTGCGCGGCGATTCGCGGTTCGGGCCACCCTGGCCGAGCGCGCCGAAGCGTCGGGCCAAACGCATACTCTTGAGTGGCTTGTTCCGCCTGATAGACGCCTTCCTTGCCGTCGGCAGCTCTAATCGGGACTATTACCGGCATTTCGGAGTTGAGGACGATCGCATTTTCATGACGCCCTATGCGGTCAATAATGACTTTTTTGCGTCCCAAGCCGCAGCAGCAACCCGCCGGCGGGAAGTTTTTCGCACAGAACTAAGACTTCCGCGAGGACATCCGATGGTGCTCTACGCTGGTAAATTGCAACGGCTCAAGCGGGTGGACGATCTGATCGAAGCTTGCGCGGGATTCGAGCGAAAGCGGTTTGAAGAGGCGCCTTATCTCGTGATCGTGGGCGATGGTCCGGAGCGTGTCGCCCTCGAAGCCCGGGCGCGCGCGCTGCGCTTCGATTCAATAAGGTGGGCAGGGTTCAGAAATCAAAGCGAACTGCCGGCTTTCTACGACCTCTGCGACTTGCTGGTGTTACCTTCGGACAACGAGGCTTGGGGTCTCGTGCTCAACGAAGTTATGAACGCGGGCAAGCCCGTGGTCGCTAGTGATCGGGTGGGCGCCTCGAGAGATCTGATACGTGAGGGGGTCAATGGAGTGATCTTTCCGGCGGGCGACGTAGCTGCTCTGCGTAATTCGATTGCTCACATACTCGAAAATCCGGAGCGAGCTGTGCAAATGGGTAACGCCAGCCGGAAAATCATCGGCGAATGGAACTTTGAAGCTGACCGGCTAGGCCTTTTAAACGCTCTCGCAAAAATTGCAAGCGTCAAAGGGAGGCAGAGCGAACGCCTACGCGTGACATCTGCGTCATAAGCCGGTAATGAACTATTGTTCGCAGTTGAGGGTTTATTGGCGTAATCGCGGGAGGTGCTGCTGAGTAGCGCGAGAGGGCCGAACGAATTGAGAATTCTGCACGTCACGCCTTTTTTCATGCCGGCGCGTTCATACGGAGGGCCGGTCGAATCAGTCTACCGGCTATGTCTCGGCGTCGCCGCCGCTGGATGCGAAGTACGGGTGCTCACGACCAATAGCGACGGAATTGGCCGTACGCTTGGAGTCGATACCGGCCGCATGATCGCGATGGCTGCAGGTTTTGATGTGCGCTATCTTCGGCGCCGTGCGCGCCATGCGGTGGCGCCGTCAATCGCGTTGCCGCTGCTCGCCGAAGTCAGGCGCGCCGACGTGGTTCATCTGACCGGGGTCTATTCATTCCCAACACTCCCGACATTGATCGCCGCAGCGGTGCTGCGCAAGCCATTGGTATGGTCGCCGCGCGGGGCGCTGCAACGATGGGCGGGGAGCCGGCGTGTTGTTGCGAAACGAATCTGGGAACTGGCCTGCAAGCCCCTCGCGGGTAGGCGTACGGTCCTGCATGTCACTTCGGAGCAGGAGCGAGTAGAGAGCCTGCAGCGATTTCCACGGCTCAGCACGGTTGTTATTCCAAATGGCGTTCGTATTCCGCAGGAACCAGCTTTTGATCCGGAAAGCGACGGTTCATTGCGGATGGGCTTTATAGGACGCCTTGATCCGAAGAAAGGTCTCGAGAACCTGCTTGACGCCTGTGCGATGGTCAAAGCTGATGGCGCCTTGTTTAGCTTGGCGATCGCGGGCGGTGGCTCAGAACGCTACGTTCGTACGCTTCAAAATCAAGTTGCCACGCTCGGGTTGGACGGAAATGTCCGCTTTGTGGGCGAGGTCCATAACCGCGCGAAGCGCAAGTTTTTCGAGGGGATGAATCTTCTGGTCGTACCTTCGCATACAGAGAATTTTGCCCTGGTGGTGGCGGAGGCTCTGGCGTCAGGAATTCCGGTGATTGCGAGCCATGGTACACCTTGGGCGGCGCTCGAAGATAAAGGCTGTGGCCAGTGGGTAAATAATAGCCCGGCCGAACTGGCGCAGGCGATTCAGCGGATGCGCAACGCGCCATTGGCAACTATGGGAGCGCGAGGGCGGGAGTGGATGGCGGCGGATTTCTCATGGAGCGGCGCCGCGCGCGCGATGTGTAATCTCTATAGCTCGCTAGTCTATGGCAAGCCGCTGTTCGAACTCGACGAGGCTCAAACTTCCAGGGATTCCGGCCGCGCCGCCTGATTTTCACACCGTAAAAAATTTCTGCCCGAATCCGGCAGGCTGCGGGCCGATTTTCTCTGAGCAGTCGGTGGCTTCCGACTTCTTAGTTAGCAGCTATCTCCTCCGGAGTGAGACACTTACGCATATCTTATTTTTGAATCGATCGTTCTGGCCCGATCGCGAGGCCACCGGCCAATTCTTCACCGAGCTTTGTGATGACTTGGCGACGGAGCATCAGATTACATTCCTCGCCGGTCCGGCCTGCCATGGGGGACATCCACTCCGAACCGCGGGTGCCAGGCTGTGGTTTCGGGAACATCGGGGACGAATCGAGATCGTGCGGACCCAAGGCACTCGGCTCTCGAAGCGGCGATTGCCGCTCCGGATGTTGAACCTGGGCAGTTATTTCACGCTGGCCGCCGCGGCTAGCAGGACACTTGAGCGTCCCGACTTGATTGTAGCGGCGACTGATCCTCCGCTGCTCGGCTTGCTTGGTGCGCGGTTGAAACGCCGATGGAACTGTCCGTTGGTCTACAATGTCCGTGACCTCTATCCGGATATTGCCTATATCAATGGTGGCCTGCGCAGCCGCCCATTGCTCAAAGTGCTTGAGTACGCAAATCAGCGAGCTTTCGCCGCGGCCGATCGGGTGATTGTTTTGGGCGCTGACATGCGCGACCGGATCGTCGCCAAGGGCGTAGCATCCGAGCGAATCACGGTCGTGACGGACTGGGTCGATTGCGCTGCGATCAAACCCAGCGCCTCGAGTCGCCTGCGGGATACGTTTGGTGGCAAATTCGTGGTCATGTATTCCGGCAACCTGGGACTTTCGCAACAGTTGGAGACAGTTATTTCGGCGGCTGAAAGATTGCAAAGTGAGCCGCACCTGCTCTTTGTTCTGGCCGGCGAGGGCGCACGCAAATCGAGCCTGATGAGTCAGGCGGCAGCGCGGGGCCTCAGCAACGTGTGTTTTTTACCCTATCAACCCAAGGAACTGTTGGCCGAATCGCTGAGCGCCGCCGACCTTCATCTGATCCCATTAAAAGCGGGCGCTGCGGGATGTCTCGTCCCGAGCAAGGTCTATGGCATCATGGCGGCGAGCCGGCCTTTCGTGGCCATGATGGATAGCGCATCTGAGGTGGCGCGGCTTGCTAAGCGGCACGATATTGGCTCGGTGGTGCCGCCGGGCGATGATGCGGCTTTGGCAGCGTCAGTCAGAGATCTGGCGAATCGCCCTAACGATCTCGCCTTGATGGGCCTGAAAGCGCGACAATTAGCGCTTCGATGCTTTGATCGGAGAATTGTGACCCGAAAGTTTGGCGAAGTACTGTCCGACGTTGGACGACTCGAGGAGGCCCGAAAAGCCCCTTGGTTGACGCAAGAGGACCTACGGAACGCAGATCAAATTTCCGCGCTCGGATGAGCAAGCCTTGCATCTGGTGCATAATAGCGCTCATCATAGAACAACATTCGGGAAGGTTGCGCGTTCTCGGTCACAAGCTCGATCAGATAACGAAACGGCATGATTAATCCGCTTGAGATACTTATCGGATTGCCGCTCGCGGCCTTTATAGTCGCAGCCTTAATCTTACCGCTAATGAAACGGGTTGCGGTCCGCTATGCGATCGTCGCCACACCCTACAGCGAAACTTTCGAAACGCGCCGGGTTCCTTTATTGGGCGGGGTTGCGATTATCGGTGCGATCCTCATTCCATTGCTGCTGATTGGAGCATTGCCACTCTGGATTGGGCTCCCAACGGTAGCTCTTTTGGCTGTCGGAGTTGTTGACGATCTGGTGGTCATGCGTCCGCTGATCAAGTTTGCCTTGCAACTGATCGTGGTCGCTGCTGTCGTGATCGCGGCACCCCGCTTCGCGTTAACACCATGGCGGGTCCTCAACGTGATTTTGGCAGGATTCTTCCTGCTTTCGACCGTCAATGCTTTCAATCTAATTGATGGATTGGACGGTCTGGCTGGTGGCGTGGGGATTGCCGCGGCGTTAGCGGCGGCCAGCGTCGCAGGCCTTCATGAAGATCCTCAGGCGGTCTTGCAGTGTCTCGTGATTGCGGGTGCACTAGCCGGCTTTCTGGTCTACAACCTCCATCCCGCTTCGATCTTCATGGGCGATGGAGGGGCCTTACCGCTGGGACTTTTGCTCGGGATCATGGCATTGCATGTTGGGGGCCTCAGCGGACATTCCAAGCTCGCTCATTACTTCGTCCCGATTTTGATCATGCTGGTGCCGTTGCTCGATACCACGATTGTCAGTGTCAGCCGAATCGCGACCGGCACACCGGTTTCACGCCGCGGCCTTGACCATTCCCATCACCGTCTGCTCGCGCTTGGTCTTTCCGACGAACGCGCAGCGGCGCTATGTTGGTGCGTTGCGCTGGTGGCGGGAAGCTGCGCGGTGCTTATCGCGCTGATGAGCTACCCGTATCTAGTGGCGACGCTGCCACTGATGCTCGCGGTTTTCGGGTTGGTCGGTTTATTCATGATCGACCTGACGTTCGACTCCAATTCGCCCAGCATTGTGCATGACTATGTTCATGGTATGGCCCGCCTTGTGGTCGCGTGGACCTACAAGCGGAGGCTGGCCGAGGCGTTGTTCGATCTGGCGATTATACCGGCGGCCTACTTCGGCGCGTTTCTGTTACGGCTCGATTTCACGATTGACCAGGGCCGCGTGCACGCGATTATTGGGACGATGCCGTTTGTGATAGCGGCAACTTATGCAGCCTTTATTGTGGCAGGCGTCTATCGAGGAATCTGGCGTTATGCCGGATTTTCAGACATTTTGCGCTTCGCTAACGGCTCGATTCTGGCAGGAATCTTCATTGTCTTAATCTCTTTGGCCTATCCGATCTCACTATCGGGCTCTATCGCAGTCCTATACGTTATTCTGCTCTTTAATTTGCTGATCGGAAGCCGCTTTTCCTTCCAGGCGATGCGCAAGGCGATGGCACTAATGGCGGTGCCATCCGACCGCGTTTTGATCGTCGGAGCGGGTGCGCTGGCAGAAAGCGCGGTGCGTTATCTCGCCTCCGGGTCTGGCCGGCTAGGAATCGTTGGTTTCGTCGACGACGACAGTTTCAAGTTTGGCAAAGTCGTGCACGGGCGGCCGATATTGGGGTCGATTGACGATCTGGAAGTGATTCTCGCCCGCACCTGGTTTAACCAGATTCTAGTCGCGGCGGAGGGGTTGCCGGAAGAACGAATGGCAGCAGTCTGGGAGTTGGCCAAGCGGCATCAGATTGCTGTGCGCCGTTTCGCGATTGGTTTGAGTGAAATCGTTTCAGTCCCGTCTGGCGGAATTGGGCAATCTGCACCAATTCCATCATTGGCAGTGAGACCAGCGGCGATGGATCGCGTATGATCGATTACTAAGACGGGCTAGTGATACCGCAGGAGGAAGGTTTGCGTGAGCCGTGCCAGGCAACCGGTACATATTGAACCGAAGGGGTGGGGCCGCGAGGTCTGGATCGCTAACTCGGAGCAATATTGCGGTAAGATTTTAGAAATCCGCAAGGGTAAGAAGTGCTCTTTCCATTTTCACCAGATAAAGACTGAGTCGTTCTATCTGCGTGTCGGGCGCTTGAAGCTACGGGTTAAGGAATCGCCCGAGGCCGAGACTATCGAGGAATTCATCCTCGAGGCGGGCGAGTGCATGGACGTGCCGATCGGGCTAGTCCATCAGATGGAAGCTCTTGAAGATTCCGAGCTTTACGAGTTTTCCACTCAGCATTTCGACAGCGACTCCCATCGCTTGATCAAAGGCGATTGAGCGACCGTAATGAATAAGGTCGCTCTTATCACCGGTATAACCGGCCAAGATGGTTCGTATTTAGCCGAATTTCTACTGGGAAAGGGTTACACCGTCCACGGCGTGGTGCGCCGCAGCTCCAGCTTCGCGACGGGACGGATCGATCATTTGCGGCAGGGCGTCGATCCTGGTGTCAGCACACGCCTGCAGCTCCATTATGGCGATTTAGGCGACGCCTCGGGATTGCGGCGGATTATCGAGCAAACGCTTCCGGACGAGGTCTACAATCTAGCTGCGCAGTCGCACGTACGGATCTCGTTCGACCAGCCAGCGTACACCGCCGACGTGGTCGGGTTGGGCGCGCTGCGCCTGCTTGAGGCTATACGCGATCACAATAAGCGCCACGACCGGACGGTCCGCTACTATCAAGCGGGGTCATCGGAGATGTTCGGCAAGGTCGTCCAGATTCCGCAGCGCGAAACGACGCCGTTTCATCCGCGCAGTCCGTATGCGTGCGCCAAGTGTTATGCGCATTGGCAAACGGTGAATTACCGCGAGGCCTACGGGCTGTTTGCGGTCAACGGGATACTGTTCAATCACGAATCGCCGCGACGCGGTGAGAATTTCGTGACCCGCAAAATCACTCGCAGCGCGACCCGGATCAAGCTAGGAATGCAAGACAGACTGTTGCTCGGCAACCTTGAGGCGCGCCGCGATTGGGGATTTGCCGGAGATTATGTCGAAGCAATGTGGCTGATGATGCAGCAAGAACAGCCGGACGACTATGTTGTGGCGACCGGTGAGACTCACTCGGTGCAAGAATTTCTGGAGCTAGCGTTTGATCGGCTCAAGCTCGACTGGCGTAAATACGTTGAGTTCGACAGCCGCTTCATTCGGCCCTCAGAGGTTGACCTCCTGGTTGGTGACGCCAGCCGGAGCCATAAGTTGCTCGGATGGCACCCGCGGGTCAAATTTTCTGAACTTGTGGCATTGATGATTGACGCGGATTTGGAGCTTGCCACCCGCGAACAGCGTGGCCAACGCGGCTAGGTACCACCGGTTCAAACATAAAGGTTTTTGGACACGAGCGCAGTCATATGCGTTCGTAAAACATCCCTTCAGATCCAGCCAGCCCGTCGTCTAGGTTTCAGGTATCGGGATTCGGAGCACGAACTCGGTCCCACGGCCCTCGCCTTCGCTTTTAGCTTCAATCTTCCCACCAATCAGTTCGATCAGATTTTTGACCACTGTGAGGCCGATCCCGAGGCCTCGCTGCTGGACCTCCGGCGGAGTCTCTGCCTGGAAGAAGATATCGAAGATTTGATCGAGATCATCCTGTTTGATTCCGATACCAGTATCCCGGATTGAGATGACCTGCCATGCAGGTTCGCGCGTGACCTGCCAGACGATCGACCCGTTCTCAGGGGTAAATTTCACCGCGTTGGCCATCAGATTGGTGAGGGCCTGCGCGAGACGGGAGCGATCGGCCATAGCGATTACCGGATCGCCGGGCAGGTTCAGTTCGACCTTCAATTTTTTTGCCTGAGCCGCAGCCTGATTGGCCTCAACGCCGTGATGGATGCATTCGCGCACATCGATTGAGGCGATATTAACTTCAAGTTTACCGAACCTTACCCGATGGAGATCGAGCAAATCATCGAGTAGAAACGCCTGATGGCGAGTCTGGCGTTCGATAACCTCAATAGCGTGCAATTGCTGTGGAGTGGGGTCGATATCCTTAAGCCGTTGCACGGCGAATAGAATCGGTTGGACCTGGTTGCGCAACTCATGCGAGAGCGTGCCGAGGAAACGCTGGCGCTGGAGTTCAAGGTTCGCGGCGCGGGCCGATGCGATATTGCGCTCGGTCTCGGTCTCCTGAATGAACTGGTCAATAGAGGCCCGGGCACACAGGTCCATTAGATCCAGAATCCGATGGCGACCTTCGAGAATAACCTCTTCCTCGACCGCGGTTGAGGCGTCGTGCAGGATCGCGAGGAAGACTCTGCGGAAAATGGTCAACTCCCACAGAACGTCGATTACCGAATAGCCTTTGAGGCGGCGCTGATGGCCGTGTCGCCGGCTGTCAGATTCGATTTTCGAAGAAGTCTCGCCTTGCAAGGACAGTATCAGAGCGTCCGTTATAGCCGGGATGTGATCGAGCAAGTCGCTGTCGTCGAGCTCGGCCAGCCGGCGCGACTGTTCAGACTGCGTTTGCGCCGCAACCCGCCAGCGCTCAAGGATTTGGTCCTTGTGAAGTTTGAGATAATCAGCCGCGTAAGCAGTATCGATCGGCATAGCTGAATCGTATCAGAAAGGGATAGACGGTCGGGCACGAGTCTCAAGATTTACGCAGCGATCGCGTTGCGGGCGCTATAGGAACCAGCATTCGACCGGATGGTGCATTGTCTGAAATGCCGTCCTGTGATCGCGTCCATCCTGAATGATCGTGTGTAATTTGTAATTCTTGCAGTTAATGACTGGGCCAACAAACCTGTTAAACATACCGTTCATCTGCCGGAAAGGGTCTGGCAAAGCCGTAGGACCGTCCCACCCTCGATGGCGCGCGCCTTGCTGAAGATGGCTTCTGCGTGGGCTGACTCCGAGCCCACCGCGCCCGATTCAGCAATGATCTACTACCGTCATTTCGGCCTGAGCGGCGCACCTTTCCAGTTCACTGCGTCGCCGAAGGTGCTATATGCCAGTCCCGTCCATAGCAACGGGCTTGCCGCGCTTGAGGGTTCGCTGTCGCTGGACTCGGCCGCCGTCACTTTATTGATTGGCGCAGCCGGGTCGGGCAAGACCACGCTCGCGATGAGGATGCTGGCACGTGAATGGGGGCGCTCCCGGGTAGTCTATCTCGCTAATCCCAAGGCGGGATATCCAGCAATCTTGTGGGAAATATCGCGGCAGCTTGGTATCGAGGAGCACCGTGACGAACGCGAGATGGCCGAAGGATTTGGCCGCTATCTTAGTTCGCTCACTCTAAGTCAGCGAATTCTCGTCATAATCGACGAGGCGCATTACCTAGATGATACCGATTGCGACCAACTCGAAGAGTTTCTAAACAGCCGACGGCAAGGGGTACAACGGCTGAGCTTGGCCTTAGCGGGTGAGCCGCAACTGCTAGAGCGGATCGCGATGGTCCGGCATCAGTCGCTTCAGGAACTTACCGCGTCCTTGGTCGTACTTAAGCCATTGCCACTGGATGAAGCAATGCGCTACGCCGAACATCGGTTGGCGGTCTTCAACGGTAGTGCGGCTAAGGTATTTGCGCCGGGTGCCCTTGAGTATCTGCTGAGGCACGCGGAAGGCTTGCCGTTACGGATCAATATCCTTTGTCACAACGCGATGCTTATGGCGCACGCTGCGGATGCTACCCAGGTCAACTTGGAGATCGCGCGAGCTTCGGTGCTGGAATTTGAGCGTACGACGCCGGAGACGGCTCCAGTCGCTTCCGCGAAAAGTCACGATTCGGGCCGAGAGAGCACCGCCGACACGTCTTTGAGGGCCCCAGCTCAAGAGCCGCCAATCCCGAAGACGAGTTGGGCACCGCATGGCATGGGAATTGGATTATTGATTCTCAGCGTTGTGGTGATGAGTGCCCTTTGGCTCATCGCCATGCGCTCTGAGGAGCAGCTTCGGAGTTATCAGGGTGATGCAGAGGCTCCGGCGATCTTCAGCGAGGATCTGAATGCAGGGAGCGACGCAACGCCACAGGGAATGTATCGGAGCGAGCAGTCGGATGATCTGGCTTCCAGCTCGCAACCGGGAACGGCATTCATCGGCAAGGCTCCTGATGGAGCGTTGGAGAAGATAATTACGCCAAGTGCGCTGGGGCGTCCCGAGGTAACGATTAATCAGACTGGGCCGGATGGCAATTCGCCCAGCACACATGCCGCTGGCCCAGGATTTGGATCATAAGGAGAAACAAGCGGAGCAAAGAAACCGCTTCAAATTGAAGATAGCTTGATCTTGTTCGCCGATAGGAGTTGCAGCCACGTAGCTTCGGAACCCCCCACGGAGCACGTCAAACAAGCCTGTCGGCGAACTTTCATTTTCTGCCCCGTACGTTCAGCCCAGCAGTCTCCAGTAGGCGCAAACCTTTTATTGCCGATACACTTTACCGGAACATCAAACCCGGAATCTAGGGCGTCGGTTATAAAGCATCGATCCTAGTCTTAGGGGCTGGCGGATTCGTTGAAGCGATCGCTCAGGACGGAGGCTTTTTGCGCGAGGCTCGAAGCAGCAAGGTAGTCGCCTTGTCTTTGGGCTGTTTGGGCGGCGCTCAGAAGGCTCCTTGCCTGGTCGTAGGCCGCTTTATCATCACTGCTCAGATTGGCTGAATTGACGTTGACCTTGTCGAGGATAGCTTCGGTTCGCTCGACTTGTTGCTCCACGCCCGACTTGTCGGTGTTTTCGCCGCCAATACTAATGCGTGCCGGGCCTGTCGGAGTAGGTGAAGCAGTGGGCGTGGGCAAAGCGGGTCCAGGAGTTGGCGTCGGACTACCGCTGGGGAAGGTTTCGGACGCAGGAGTAGGAATAGGCGTCTCGGCAGCCTCATGATTATGGCGCCGACGGCGCCGATGATGATGAGGTGCAGGCGTCGGACTAGGCTCGGGAGTCGGAGTCACGGTCGGCGACGGAGGGGCTGGTGGTGGCGGCGGTGGCCGATGCCTGAACAGGGAGCAAGCGAAAAAGAGCGAGGCGATCAGAAATACACAGGTGGCGCGGACGATCGGTCTAGGCACGATGCAACTTACCTAGCGGCCGCAGCGGGTCCGGTCAGCGCATATGTTTGATCGTCTGCGACCGGCAGTCTTATCAGAACGGTTGTGCCGCTTCCTACTTCAGACTGGATATCCACGGTCCCACGGTGAAGATCAATTGCGCGCAATGCCAAGGGTAGACCGAGTCCATTGCCGTTCTTTTTGGTTGTAAAATATAGGTTAAAGACCCTGGCCAGGTTCTCGGCGGGAATGCCGGGGCCTTCATCGGCCACGATTATCTCCACGAAGCCGCTTTGATTCAGCGAAGTTACTATGCGGACCGTGCCGCCGTTGGGCATCGCTTCGGCGGCGTTACCGAGGATATTACGGAGAGCTTCAGAAAGCAGCGCGCGATCAGCCTGGATCGTCCCCACGCGCGAATCAAACTGGCGATCGACTGTGAGGCCAGGCCGCGCCAGTGGATTGGCGGCCTCAGCGACGAGGTCATTCACGGCACAGCGAGTGAGCTTCAATTGTTCAGGGCGCATGAAGCGCATCAGGGCGTTGACTGCTCGATCAAGCCGTTCGACTTCATTGCGCAGGCCTCGCACGCGTTGCTCGACCGGGACATTGCGACCGGCGTCCTGGCTGAGTAACTCGAGTTGAAGATTCATGGCGTTGAGGGGATTCCGGATCTGATGGGCCACGCCCGAGATAAGCCCGCCCAGACGCACCAGTCGCCCTGAATAATCGACCACGCTTTCCAACTCGCGCATCGATTCGAGATCGCGCACGACTACCAGCAGACCGGGCGGCTCGGGTCCATGACCGAGGGAGAAGATCGAGACCAACACGCGATTAGGATCACCACCCTCCGCCAAATCGAGTGCTACGTCACGAACCTCCGTCCCAGTGGTGAAAGCAGTGTCGACCATCCGTTCGAGCGGGTTATCTTTGCCAATGAGCAGGCTAAGCTTCTTGCCCTCAGCCAGGCCGCCAGCGGGCAGTCCAAGACGGCCCTGTGCCTCGGCATTCGCGAAGAGCACCGCGCCGCTGGAATCGAGCAATAGAACGGCGTCGGTTATAGAACGGAAGATATTGATGAACTGGCCGCGCTCGGTCTCCCACTGCACGCGGCTGCTTTTGATTCTGCGTGATAGGTCGTTGAACTTCTCGGCTAGCGTGCCAAGCTCGTCACGGGCTTCAATCCTTAGATTGACTTCGTCGCGGCCAGCCGCAATCTGATCGACGCCGCTGGTGATAACCGCGATCGGACGCAACATGAAGCGAGCGGCTATCATCGTGCCGACGAGGCTCAATAGTACGCCCAGCACGCCCGCGGTAACGATTTCTTCAATTGCACGATGAGCTTCAGCCGAAATCAATACGGTCGAGAGGCCGATGCGGATCGTAGCAAAGGGCTGGTGGTCGACGTCTACCTGACGCCGGATTTCATAGGTGCCTTCGTTCCATAAGGCACCGATCCGAGTCCACGGCCACCAGGACGCAACTTGAGTACGCAATTTCTCCAGCTTTGGCGGCGCTTCGTCGTTGCCTCCGATGGTTTCGGTAGAAACTATCGGCTTGCCGTTCAGGTCATCGACCCGCGCGTAGACAACGCCCTTGCCGAAAGCTTGGGATGAGGACAGAAACGCACTTAGCGGGGCGTAATCCCGGAGTACGGTTTCCAAGTCGGAAGGCTTGTTGCTGGTTGTATTGGCCAGTGCCGAGCGAATTTGTTCGAAAGTCAATTCGGCCAGCCGGTCTCCAGAGTCGCCAAGATTGTCGACCATTGTGGCCATGCTGTGGTCAACTTCGATGACGCTTACTACAACGAGCGGCAGTGCGAGGATACCGAGGAAAACAAGCGCGAGTTTAACTCGCAAATCCATGGGCGGCTTAATTGACCTTCGCTAGCCAGGTCAGTGAGAGGTTTAAATCTCTTAAAGTATGCAACAAGTCAGTTTGACGCTGAAATAGCAACTCTTGGACTGTTCAGCGACCTTTAATCGTCTACTTGTGACTGCTTAAACTAGCATCGCGAGCCACCAAATCAAATGGCTATTGCCGATTATTCGCGCTGTTCCAGACCCATCCGGCGCGCGATAATCACCTTCATAATCTCATTGGTGCCGGCATAGATGCTCTGGACGGCGGCGTCGGCGTAATCAGTGGATACCGGGTATTCGCGCATGAAGCCATACCCGCCGTGAAGTTGCAGGCACTGGCTGGTGACCTTTTTAAGCAGTTCGGTCATCCACCATTTAGCCATGCTGACCTCGGTCACGACCTCGTCGCCACGGACGTGGGCAGCGAGAAGCCGGTCGACAAAAGCCTGGCCAACTTCGACCTCGGTGGCCATCTCCGCCAGCTTGAATTGGGTATTCTGGAATGACGCGATCGGCTGGCCAAATGCGTGACGCTGCTTGGTATAAGAAACGGTATCTTCGAGGCAGCGGCGTGCGCTGGTCAGTGAGCCAACTGCGGTGACGAGCCGCTCCTGCTGAAGCTTGTCCATTAGCATTTTGAAGCCCTGGCCTTCGCGCCCGAGCAGATTGGTCACCGGAACCCGGCAGTCCTCGAAAAACAATTCACTGGTGTCCTGGCCTTGGAAGCCAAGTTTTTCGAGCTTGCGGCCACGGACGAAACCCTGCGCATTGCCATCAACGATTATCAGGCTGATGCCGCGATGAGCCGGCTTGGCATTTGGGTCGGTCTTAACCACGACAATGATAGCGTCGGCGATCTGGCCATTCGAAATGAAAGTCTTGGCGCCGTTGATGACGTAGTTATCGCCCTCGCGGCGGGCGGTAGTCCGAACTGCTGCCAAATCGGAGCCGGTGCCCGGCTCGGTCATTGCGATCGCAAGAATTGTCTCGCCGCTGATCGCGCCGCGCAGGTAGCGATCCTTCTGGTCGGGCGTACCGAAACTGGAGATATAGGGCATGCAGATATCGGAATGCAGCGACATCATCAGGCCATGCGCGCGCACCCACGCCATCTCCTCGATCACGATCGCATCGTAGAGGAAATCGGCTCCGGCGCCGCCGTATTCCGCGGGTGCATTGGCGCCGAGAAACCCCGCCGCTCCAAGCTTCCGCCAGCTCGCACGGTCACTGCGGCCCTCGCGGTTCCAGTCATCGATTTTCGGGACGATTTCGCTCTCGATAAAACGGCGCACCTGGGTCCGAAACATTTCGTGTTCTTCGGTGAAAAGCTCGCGGCGCATAAGCGACGATACCTCTAATTTCAAAGTCTTTAGGCGGCTGGTTCGGAGACTGATTATCTTTCAACGCAGTTCGCAGACTCGCCGGCTCGTTCCGTTTTGCTCCATTAGCGCGCACGGCCTCGCGGGCTCAGCCTTCCCCTCAGAGTCTTTAGCGGCCGGTTCGCGGCTCACGTCCACACGGCTTCGCAAGCTCAGCCTACCTAATCAGCCCGAATCCTGACACGGTAGCCGCGCAGTGCCAAATCAATTTGGCCTTTTCAATCGCCGGACTAATCGTGCCTATTGCGTTTAGGAGTTGATTGCGCGAGCAAGTAGAGATCTTCGAGGATGGGAGTTCAAAGTGTATGAAGGCGATCCAGATTGATCGGCTCGGCGGCCCCGAGGTGATGGAACTGCGCGAGCGGCCGAAACCGGAGTTGCAGCCGGGGACGATTATCATTCGCAACCACGTTATCACCGTCAATTTTGGCGACATTTTTTTCAATCGTGGCGAGTACATCGTGAAGCCGGTCTTCCCAGATACGCCAGGGATGGAGGCGGCTGGTATCGTCGATGAGGTCAGCCCTGATGTCGCCGAGTTCAAGCCTGGAATGCGCGTGGCGTATATCGGGATGGGCGCCTACGCTGACTATACGCGGATTCGGCCGAGCCGAGTGATTCCGCTGCCAGACTGGCTAAGCTTCGAGCAAGGGGCAGCTTTCCCGATTGCCGTGATGACCGCCTGGCACATGATCCATACGCTGCATCAGACCGACCCCGGCCAGACCGTACTGGTACATTCGGCGGCGGGCGGTGTTGGAGTCGCTGCGGTGCAAATCTGCAAAGCGGCGGGCGCGCGCGTAATCGGGACGGTCTCCAGCGATGCCAAGGCCGATCTTGTGCGCAAGCTGGGCGCCGATGAAGTAATCAACTACGAGAACTGCGATTTCGCCGAAGAGGCGCTGCGGCTGACTGATCGGCGTGGCATCGATCTCATCCTCGACGCTGTGGGCAAGCCCACCTTCGAGAAGGGGCTGAAATGCCTCGCGCCGTTTGGCCATATAATTCTCTTCGGCCGTGCGGGCGGCGTTCCGGGACCGATGAATCCAATGAAGGTGTTCGAGAAATCGGCAACTTTCAGCGGCTTCGTATTGCCGATGATTTATAGCCGGCGTGACGTGATGCGCCGGGCATGGGACCATTCGTTCGGGTTGATTCGCGAGGGTAAGCTGACAGTCCCAATCGGCGCGAGTTTCCCGTTGGCCGATGCTCGCAAGGCTCACGAGGCAATATTGTCGCGTCAGACCGTAGGTAAAGTGCTATTGATTCCGTAAACGTCAGTCGCAAAGAATTCCGAGGCTAGTCGCTACGGCTATTGCTCTTGGTGCGTCGCGCGCGGACGCGCTTGAGGTAATCCCCGATGCGCGCTTCATAGCCACGATCCGAAGGTTCGTAGTAGCAGCGATCCTTCAGCGCGTCAGGTAAATAATCCTGAGCGACCAGCGCGCCTTCGTAATCATGCGGATAATGGTAATGCTCCCCGTACCCTAGTTTCTTCGTCAGCAGGGTCGGTGCGTTGCGGATGTGCAACGGGACTGGTAATGCGCCGTGTTTGCGCGCATCGTCGCGTGCAGCATTCATAGCGCGATAAGAGGCATTCGATTTGGGCGCAGCGGCCAGGTAGGTCACGCCTTGGGCCAGCGGAATAATCCCTTCGGGCAGGCCGACGAAATCGACTGCGTCTTTGACTGACAGTGCGATCTGCAGTGCTCGCGGATCGGCGTTGCCGATATCTTCCGAGGCGAAGATCACCATTCGGCGTGCGATAAATAATGGGTCCTCGCCAGCTTCGACCATGCGCATCATCCAGTAAAGTGCTGCGTCGGGATCGCTGCCACGCATGCTTTTGATGAAAGCCGAAATGACATTGTAATGCTCCTCGCCGGCGCGATCGTAGAGTAACGCCTTGTGCTGCGCAGCTTCGTTAATGTCGGCGGCGTTTATCGTCTTGCGGCCAGCGCCAGCCGCAAGCTCTGCCGCCACTTCGAGCGTCCCAAGCGCCCGCCGCGCGTCACCCGCTCCAAAACGCACGACTTCAGCTACCGCATCGTCTTCAACCGTCAGTTCCATCGCACCGAGGCCGCGCTCTCGATCGTTTATCGCTCGCCGTATCAGGTTCGCGAGAGCATCATCGTCGAGCGGATTAAGAACGACCACACGCGCACGAGAGATTAACGGCGCTATCACCTCGAAGGAGGGATTCTCGGTGGTCGCGCCAATCAGCGTGAACAGGCCGCTTTCGACGTGAGGGAGAATCGCGTCTTGTTGCGCGCGGTTCCATCGATGGATTTCGTCGATGAAGACAACCGTCGGCTTACCCTCGATTTCCAAGGCCCGGCGCGCCTCGTGAATCGCCTCGCGGAGGTCGGCTACCCCCGAACTCACTGCCGCTATAGTCTTTAAATTTGCGCCTGAAGCCTGCGCCAGCAGCATCGCGAGCGTGGTCTTGCCGCTGCCGGGCGGCCCCCACAGGATCATCGAATGGAGTCGATGAGCGGAAGCCATTTGTGCCAGCAGCTTGCCGGGCGCCAGCAGATGGTCCTGCCCGACTACCTCATCAAGGGTGCGCGGCCGCATCCGATCGGCCAAGGGTTGCGCGGCCGGCCGCCGAGGTTGAAAGAGCCCCTGCCCTTCTTCGCTTTTGCGCCGTGCCATTCATCAAACTTAGCATAGCGCACGGGGCGGACTGAGTGCTCGTTGACAGCCGCTGCGGGGCCTCTTCTAATTAGTGCATCGGAACGAGCGCTGAGGTTGCGATTGCATATAGGGACTCCGATGTTCTAGGTTCGAGGCGGGCCGAACAGGAGTCGGCACCAGCTATGATCGTCGGAATCGATATCGGTGGTTCAACCACGGACGCCGTGATCCTCGACAACGGCGGCGTGAGTGTCGTCACGATTGAGGCTAACGATCCGGTCGCGGCCGCTGCAGGAGCGTTGGGAAAACTCGTCGAAACCTGCGGCCTCGAACTGGACAGAGTCGAGCGAATCGCGGCTACCGGCGCGGGTTCCCGAGCGCTCGGCGAACGCTTATTCGGCCGGCAGATCGTCAAGGTCAACGAGTTCGACGCGATCGGGATCGGTGGTACCTCGCTGGTCGGCAAGAAACGGGCGCTGGTCGTCTCGCTCGGCACCGGTACAGCGATCGTATCGGTCAATCCCGACAAGATTGAGCATGTCGGCGGCACCGGCCTGGGCGGCGGCACGTTGCGCGGCCTGGCTAAACATATGCTTGGCGTATCGACCTTCGAGACGTTAGAAACGCTGGCTGAACGTGGCGATCTGAGCCGCGTCGATCTGACGGTGCGCGATATCGCGGGCGGCGCGATCGGCGACCTTCCGCCTGGTACAACGGCGTCAAACTTCGGCAAGATTTCGGCTGACGCCACCGCCGATGACAAGGCGCTCGCGATTATGAACATGATCGTCGAAGTCGTGTCGGTCTTGAGTATCGCGTCCGCGCGGGCATGCGGACAGGAGGACATCGTGCTGACTGGCAAACTCACGCGCATCTTCCGTTTCATGCAGAGTGCCAAGCGGCGCAATTTCCTGTGGCGTAATTTCGTAATCCCGGAACATGCGGATTATGCGACCGCCATCGGCGCGGCGCGCGCCTCGATGGGACAAAACGCGGCACGTTCCTAATTTTGTTTCAGATCTAGGCCATTCGCGGGGGCTGAACTAGAATCCCGTTGAGATGGCCTCGTTGAACGCAATTCGCGACGAACTCGAACGATCGATCGAGGGCGACGTTCTGTTCGATGCGGCTTCGCGCGCACTCTACTCGACCGACGCATCGAACTACCGCCGTGTGCCGCTAGGGGTAGTCAATCCTCGTCACGAGGGCGACGTTGAGCGCACCCTCCAACTGGCGCGCGAAAATCGTCTGCCGATTCTGCCACGCGGAGCCGGTACTGCACTCGCTGGACAGACTGCCAACACGGCGATCGTGCTGGACTTTTCGCGCTACATGAATCGCGTCGTAACGATTAATCCGGAGCATAGCATCGCTTCCGTTGAACCTGGTCTTGTGCAATCCCATCTCGACGGAGCGCTGGCACCGTATGGCCTTTTTTTCGCGCCCGATCCCGCTACCAAGGATCGCTGCACACTCGGCGGCATGATCGGAAACAATTCATGCGGCGCGCACTCAGCGGCCTACGGCAAGACCGTCGATAATGTCGTCAGTCTCGACGCGATGCTCTATGACGGCACGCGTATCGCGCTCGGCGCAGGTGGCGAGGGCGAGTACGCCGCCGCCATCGCTGCGGGTGGCCATCTAGCAGAGGTCTATCGGAAGGCGCGAACACTGATCGACACATACGGCCCGTTGGTACGCGAAGGCTATCCGCAAATTCCACGGCGCGTGTCTGGCTATAATCTAGACGAACTATTGCCTGAACGCGGTTTTAATCTCGCCCGCGCGCTCGTGGGCTCCGAGGGTACGTTAGCGGTAATTCTGAAGGCAACCGTCCACGTGGTACCGAAACCGCAGCGACTTGCGCTGATCGTGCTCGGCTTTGAGGATGTATTTGTCGCCGCCGATCAAATGCCGTGGCTACTGAATCATCGGCCGGAAGCGCTGGAGGGTTTCGACGACCGTCTGCGGGAGTTTGCCAAAGTCAAAGGACTCGACGCAGTGCGCATGCTCCCGGATGGCCGCGCTTTTCTGATTATCGAGTTAGGCGGTGCGAATGAAGATGAAGTCCGGGGGCGCGCCGATCGGTTAGTGCAGGAGGCGGCAAACAATCGCGCCTGCCTCGGCCAAACCGTCCTGCTTGATCGGGTGCATCAAGCAGCGGTTTGGGGCATGCGCGAATCCGGTCTCGGCGCGAGCGCTCTAATTCCCGGTAATCCGCGCACTTGGCCCGGCGCCGAGGATTGTGCAGTTCCGCCAGCCCGGCTCGGTGAGTATTTGCGCCGCTTCAAGCAGACGCTCGATCGCCATCAACTAGTTGCAGCGACTTATTATGGACATTTCGGCGAAGGCTGCGTTCATTGCCGGATCAACTTTGATTTCTTTAGCAAGCCGGGACTCGCGACTTTCCGCGCTGCCATGACGGATATTGCTGATTTGGTCGCCAAGTTCGGAGGATCGCTTTCAGGCGAGCATGGCGACGGACTGGCGCGATCGGAACTATTACCGAAGATTTTCGGCGATCACCTGCTAAACGCGTTTCGTGAATTCAAAGCGGTGTTCGATCCCGACCATAAGATGAATCCAGGGATCATTGTCGATCCGGAGCCAATTGATGCTCATCTGAAAGTGGGTACTAACTATGCGCCTCGTGCGATTCATACTCATTTCGACTTCAGTGCCGAAGGCGGTCTGGCCGGGGCTTCGCTCAAATGCGTCGGGATCGGCAAATGCCGCAAAACCGGCAGCGGTACGATGTGTCCGTCGTACATGGGAACTGGCAACGAACTATATTCCACGCGCGGGCGGGCCCGCTTGATTCACGAATCGCTCACCGGCGATCTGCTGCCCAATGGCTTCAGCGACGACACACTTTACGAATCGCTCGAACTTTGCCTTTCGTGCAAGGCCTGCAAGAGCGAATGCCCGGCGTCAGTTGATATCGCCGCTTATCGCGCCGAATTTCTCGCTGGCTATTTTCAGAGTCATCGCCGGCCGTTGGCGCTGCGTTTCTTTGGACATATTCATGAGGCCGCCCGCCTCGCTTCGTTCTCACCGCGCATCGCAAATATCCTCTCGTCCGGTATCTCCGGGACCCTCATACGGCGCATGCTCGGATTCCATCCGGAACGTGATTTGCCACCTTTTGCGCCCATGACTTTCCGTAATTGGTTTCGTAAACACCCGCCGCTTAATCCGTCCGGGAGCGAAGTGCTTTTGTTTCCCGACACCTTCAGCAATTTCTTTGAACCCGATGTAGCAATCGCCGCAACTGAGGTAATCGAGCGGGCAGGGTTCCGCGTGCAGATCCCCGAACAAGATGTCTGCTGTGCACGGCCACTCTACGAACAGGGAATGCTCGACGAGGCACGCGCACGGATGCTGGAAACTGTTGCCGCGCTCAGGCCGTTCGTCAGACGCGGCATAAAGATAGTTGGCCTTGAACCTAGTTGCATTCTCACCTTTCGGGATGAGTTGCCAGCCCTGTTCCCGCACGTGGCCGACGTACGCGCGCTCGCAGATAACACCTTGATATTCGACGAATTCTTGACTGATAAGGCACCAGCCTCGATGCAACCTCAGATGCGCGGCCACGCACTAGTTCATGGCCATTGCCATCGCAAGGCGCTGGCTGGGATGGCAAACGAGCTCGCGCTGCTTAGCCGCTCCTCAGATCTAACGGTCGTAGCTCCAGACGCTGGTTGCTGCGGGATGGCCGGTGCGTTCGGTTATGGAAAGGACCGTTTCGAACTTTCGCGCGTAATCGGCGAGCGCGTACTGCTCCCGGCCATCAATGCCAGCCCGGCTGGCACTACGATTATCGCGGATGGCTTCGCATGCCGCTCGCAGATACGGCAGTTTTGCCCAGGCCGCCAGCCACTTCATCTAGCACAAGCGTTGAATCTCGCTGCTGCGCCATCCGCCTGAACAGCTATTTAGTTGTTAACTCAGAGGAGTCACTCATGATGCGTCTCGGAATCACGTTACCCCTCGACGGATTTCAGAATAGTCACTTACCCGAACTTGCCCGTTATGCTGAAAGGCATGGCTTCACCGACGGATGGTCTTATGAGACTTTCGAGAGTGAGGCCATCGTTCCGCTCGCAGCAACCGCTGCCGCAACCGAACGGATGCGCCTTGGAACTGCGATCATCGCTGTCTTCACGCGGCCGCCTGCCCTGATTGCGCTGACTGCCGCCTCGCTGCAACGCGTTTCCGGGGGACGTTTCGTGCTGGGGCTCGGCATATCGACCAACACGATCGTCCAGCAATGGATGGGTATTCCCTTCGAGCATCCACTCACGCGGGTACGTGAAACCGTTGCAGCCGTGCGCGCGGCGTTCACAGGTGAGAAGGTCACGATGGACGGCAAGACAATCAAGATCAACGGCTTCCGGATGGCGAGTCGCGTCGATCCCGCTCCGCCTATCTATCTGGGCGCGCAGGGTACGCGTATGCTGCGGCTGGCCGGTGAGATTGGAGATGGTGCGATCGTCAACTACATCACGCCCGAGACCTTCCCTAAGATAATTCACCATATCTACGATGGCGCGCGGGCGAGCGGGCGGCCTGATGCCAACATAGATATTGTGTGCCGGATGCTGGTGGCGGTCGATCAAGAAGAAGAAATCGTTCGTGAACGACTGCGCCGCGAGCTGACGGCCTATGTTACGGTCCCGCAATACAATCAGTATTTTCGGGAGATTGGATACGAGAACGAGGCCGCTGTCGCCTTCGACGCGTGGAATAGTGGCGACCGCAAACGCGCGCTGCAATCGATTCCCGATAGCATGATCGACGCTATCTACATTCACGGGACACCTGAGAAATGGGTCGCGCGTCTGCGTGATTACGAAAAGGCTGGGATCACAACGAGCACACTGCAAATCCAATCATTTGCGAAGTCACCGGAAGAGCGCCGCAAGCGCGTCTTGTCGGCGATAGAAGCAGTCGCAGGCGGCTGGCAGCGTTAGATTTCCGTCCTATCAACTGCAGCAAACAAGGCGGACGCACAAGCGCCCGCCTTGTTCGCGTCTCACTCATTTTGGTGATGCCTGGTTCAAATAGTTCCGAATAATGACCCATTGAATGAAGTTCTATCTAGTTATCATTCAGAAGGGTCATAAAACGAAACGAGGAACGGATGCGAACCGCATCAAAGCTCAGAGAACGGTGGCAATCACCATTATCGCCGTGGGACTCGGCTTTCCGGCTGCAAGTCCCGCGCAGGCCAAGAGTGCGATCGCCGTCAGGCATAAGGATAGTGGCGGGAGGGTCATTTATCAGTGTCGGCGCTAACTTCAGTTTCGATGGAAATACCACTGGCAACCGCGATATCGAGACCGCTAACGGTAATATCAGCGGATCATACAGTCTCCAGGACCTGAACGAATATGTGGCGACCGCAACTACCTGCACCGCATCCGACAAGAGCGCCGGCCTTGTCTACGACCTGGTAGATGCGTACGAAGTAGCTACTAATCAGAAACTGGAGATCAGGTATGGAGCTTTCCGACAGTGGATCGCAATGTGTGAGTGATACCACCGGAGTGACGAGTGGTCAGCTTTCCTACACCATAATCGGAGGGACAGGCAGTTTCGCAGACGCATCAGGTTCCGGGACGACCACTTTTTCGTCGCAGATATTGAGCCTTCCAGGCTCGCCAGGCTACGGGATTTTTGGCTCCGTGCAATTCTCTACCTCCGCGACCATCACGCCGTAATCGAACTGCTTTAGTCACGTGCGGAAGCTACGTAGTAAGGGAGTCCGCGCAGACTTTGCAAATCGATTGAATAGCAGCCGCCCCCTGATCGGACTCTCTCACTACTCGTCAGCTAAGCTGGCGACGCTGCGAAGAATCAAAGCGACCAGCTGCGCTTGACGAGTAGTCGCGGTCTTGGCTAGAGCGCTTTTCACCTGCGTCCGCACCGTATTCAGAGAGATCTGGTTTGCCGCGGCGATTTCGACAACCGTTCGTCCCTCAGCCAGCGCACGGGCGATCGCTGATTCCGCCCGAGTCGATCCTGAAGGGCTCAATCAGAAAGCGAGGGATATTCAGGATCGCGAATGAAGAGGATCGCCGCCGGTTCCGGAGCTCCTATTCCGTTCATGGCCGACCGAAAAGGGGCAACCATAATCGTCAATGGCAACCTTCCATCACGCTCAAGCGCCAGCATGCCACCTGCAGAACCCATCCGGCCCGCCGCCGTCTGGACCGCGCTACGAAGCAGCGGCCGAAGACGATCGCTGCCGAAACGATACGCGCTGGCGAGCCGCCCAGCCACGATACGAATCGCATCGCCTGCGCTGAGCAGTGTCTCCGCTCTCCGATTCGCATAAATGACGCAACCCTCACCGTCAGTGACGATAGTCACTGTCCGTGAGCGGTCCAACGCCTCAAGTGTACCCTGCTGCTCGATTCCGGCTTCGTTCAGACGGTAGCGCACCTGCAACGCCCGTTGGAGATGGGGCAGCAGCTGCTCCGCAAAACGCTTCTGTTCGGCTCGATATCGTCCGCTCGCGTGTGGCCGCTCGATTCCTAGAGCTCCAAGGTGGCCGTCGGCAATCGGAAAAACAGAGCCTAGGACATAGAAGACCCGCCGCGCGAGCCAATCCTGGTAAAAGTCTGTGCGGACGAACTCTTCGTCGCTAATCAAGTCGCCACTGGTCACTACCGATCCAAGCCCAACTTTTGCAGCGCGCTCAGCCCATGGATCATGCTGCCAATAATAGGCCTCATAATCAGCAATAGACTTCTCGTCGTAATTGTCGGTCATCCCAAGCAAGTGCGTGACTCGGGTTCGAGTCGCGCAAGTGGACGGCTGTGCTGGTTGAATCGAATTGCTGGGAGATCTTCGTTGCGGTCTGCGGCCAAAGCGTGTCATCGAGCCCCGCGTCATAGAGCTGGCCAGTCAAATCCAGCAACCCGCTTTTTCGATTACTACCCGGTGCCATCACTCACCTCGATAGCTAGCCGCTCGTTCAGTTTGGCGGACAAGGTATCTACTAACTGCTGTATGGACGAATGAGAAGCAATTCTAGTTACAAAAGATATCAAACGGAATGGCAATCTCCGCCACCACCCTTTGACTGTTCGAAAGCGATGAAGCATCAACGATAGGAAGAAGCTTTAACCGACGAGTCTTTTCTGGAATACTTTTCGTGATTAACCATTCATTAAGGGGAGATAAGATGATCCTGAGGCCGCTGCTTCTCCTGACGAGTCTGGTCATGATCGCGGTTATGACCTTGAGCGCGGTCCCGCGCACCGCATACGCTAACAAAGTGGATTGCGGCAAGGTGATGACGGAAGTTGCGGCCGGCAAGAAGGCCAAAGATATCGCCAGCGACCTGAAGATCTCGACCTCGAGCGTCTACCGATGCAAGAAAAAGGCTAAGACTGAGGCAAAATCGGGGATGACGCCGTCCCCAGTCGCATCGCCGACGAAGCCGAAATAATCTCTCTCTCGCCTTCAACCAGGCACCCAGCAACGTTCGTCCTAGCAACGTTCGTCCTAGCGAGGCTCAACCCGGGAGAGGCGTCCGTTCGTTCACGGTCGATTGTCGGTGTCTTCGCCGAAGTAGTCCAAATTCAGTGAGAGATGTTGGATTAATTCAAGAAGCTATTGGAGCGGGTGATCGGTTTCGAACCGACGACCTTGTGCTTGGCAAGCACACGCTCTACCAACTGAGCTACACCCGCTCGCCGAGGCCGTCCATCGCAGAGCCAAGATCGTTATCCGTCCGAGCGGTGCTTGTCAATTCACCTCGAGGTGATAGCAGGCTGAGTGGCAACTTGCAGGTGATTAGCGGAGCTGGAATCGGCCTTTGAAACGGTTCGGCGTGCACACGTTACGACTGCCATAAGCGCTCGACAGCTTCTGCTAGACGGCTAGACGGCCGACTGCGGGAAGTTCGGTAGGCGCTGGGATGGGTCCGAGCACCTTGACGAAGTACTCGACGCCCGACCATACGGTGACTATCGTCGCGATCCAAAGGACGAACATCCCAGCGGCGAAGAAATTAACGTGGAGATAAGTGTAGCGGAGTAATAGGCCATGTAGCGCAACGGCCTGTAGAGCCATCTTGTATTTGCCCAATTCATCCGCGCCAATTATCCGGCCGCGAGCCGCAGCCCAGGTGCGCAATCCGGTGACGAGAACCTCACGCGAGATCAATACCGCAACGATCCAAATCGGTACGCGCGGCCCACGCGGCACCAGCGCGAGCATCACTAATGCGGCTGCGACAATAAGCTTATCTGCGAGGGGGTCCAGGAACTTGCCGAGGTCCGTGCCGGAACCATAGCTGCGCGCGATATAGCCGTCGAGAAAATCCGTGATAGTAGCGAAAAAGAAAACTGCGGTTGCGAAGGCTGCCGCCAGCGGTCCCGGCCGCATCACGAGGTAGATCAGCAATGGCACCGTGGCCATGCGGATAAAGGTCAGAACGTTGGGTATCGTGAAGGTCACGCGCCGAATTCGTTAGTTACACCGGCTATCCACGCTGTCAGGCCATCGCCACCCCTCAGGATCAGGATAGGCGATGCGCCATGAGGGCGCAAACCAGTTTTCACGGTAACGCCGTGAGCTCAGCGAATTAACATTGAGTTCTTTCGAGCCGCCGCGCTGAAGCAACTTGACTATGTGCGGGCCGCTCGCTTAGCGTCAAAGCAGGTGATGTAAGACGGCCAGATCAATGAAAAACGATTCAGGTATTTCTTCCGAAATTACGTCGGACTTTCTCGTGATTGGCGGCGGAATCGCCGGTCTGATTTTCGCAATCAAGGCATCTGAGTTGGGCAGCGTGACAGTCCTGACCAAGGCCGCTAGTGACGAGGCCAACACGGCCTATGCGCAGGGTGGTATCGCCAGCGTATGGAGCACAAACGATTCGTTCGAGTCGCACATCGATGACACGTTGCGGGCCGGCGCGGGCCTGTGTAACCGGGCGGCGGTCGAGACAATCGTGCGCGACGGTCCGGAAGCGGTGCGCGAACTGATCGTGCTCGGAACCAACTTCACGCGCGTCGAAGAGGGCGGCGAAGACGAGTATGACCTCGGCCGTGAGGGCGGCCATAGCCATCGGCGAGTGCTTCACGCGCAGGACCTGACCGGGCGCGAGATCATGAGGGCCCTCGGCGAGGCGGCCAAAGCGCGGACGAACATCCGCGTGCTGGAGAATCACGTCGCGATTAACCTGCTGATCGAGCGAACGGCTAATGGAAAGCCGGGAGCCTGTTGGGGCGTTTATGCGCTCGAAAAGGCTACGATGGAGGTAGGCAAGGTCGTCGCGCGGGCAACACTGCTGGCGACTGGCGGCGCAGGCAAGGTTTACCTTTATACGACGAATCCTGATGTGGCGTCGGGTGACGGCGTCGCGATGGCATATCGTGCAGGCGCGCCGATTGCCAATATGGAATTCTATCAGTTCCACCCGACCTGCTTGTACCATCCTGCGGCCAAGTCATTTCTTATCTCGGAGGCGCTGCGCGGCGAGGGCGCGATTCTGCGGCTGCCAGATGGAACCCCGTTCATGAACCGCTACCATCCTGATGCTGAGCTGGCGCCGCGTGACGTCGTCGCGCGCGCGATTGACTCCGAGATGAAACGGCTAGGCCTCGACTGTGTATATCTTGATATCAGCCATCATAAGGGGAGCTACATCCGCGAGCGCTTCCCGAATATCTACGAGCGTTGCCTGAGGTTCGGGTTCGATTTAACAGAGGGGCCGATTCCAATAGTGCCGGCGGCGCACTATATGTGCGGTGGTGTGGCGACCGATCTGATGGCGCGCACGCCGATTGCGCGGCTTTATGCGGCAGGTGAAGTCGCGATGACGGGACTCCATGGGGCAAACCGGCTTGCGTCAAATTCACTGCTCGAAGCGGCGGTGATGGGTCGGCGGGCTTTCGCCTCGGCTCGCGAGCAATTGCGCCATGACGAGGGTACCCCGCCCTATTTCCGCGAATGGGATCCGGGCGACGCGATCAAGAGCGAGCAGCACGTATTGATTACGCATAGCTGGGACGAGATTCGGCGACTGATGTGGAACTACGTCGGGATCGTGCGCAGCGACAAGCGGCTCGAACGAGCGCTTCGCCGAATCACGCTATTGAAGGAAGAGATTCGCGGTTACTACTGGAATCACCTGATTGATTCGGACTTAATCGAATTGCGTAACCTGGTAACGGTTGCAGAACTGGTCGTACGGTGCGCGATGACGCGCAAAGAGTCACGGGGACTACACTACAATATCGATCATTTGGAGTCCGACGATGCGTGGCTACACGATACCGCGATCAGCCGTGGCGACCTGCCTCCAGCAGTATCCGAGCCGGCTTAGTTGGCAACAAAAAAAGCTGAGCCTCAGCTAGACTCGCTAGCGTAGAGAGTTCCGAAGTACAAGCGGGAAAAGGTGCGGCCCGACGCTCTCTCGGCGCCGGGCCGCAATAGTTTCAATCAAAGTGCAAATCGCTACTTGACCATCGCGGATTCGTCGCCGGACTTAGCTTCGGCAGGAGGCGCAGCACTCTCAGGATAAGCGAAGCTAAGCTTGTCGCTTTCGAGATCGACCTGTACGCGTCCGCCTTTGACGAGACGTCCGAACAGAACTTCGTCGGCCAGAACGCGCGAGATTTCGTTCTCGATCAAACGGCCGAGCGGACGCGCGCCGAAGCGCGTGTCATAACCATGGTCGGCGAGCCATTTCTTCGCGGCCGCCGAGACTTCCAGTGTGACCTTGCTGACTTCGAGCCGTTCAGACAGTTCCAGCAGGAATTTATCAACGACGCGCTCGATAACTTCCGGCGGTAGCGGCGCGAACTCGATAATCGCCGACAGACGATTGCGGAATTCCGGTGAGAACATCCGATCGATAACCGCCTTGGGCGAGCCGGTCGTGATACTCGCGCCGAAGCCAATCATCGCGCGCGACAATTCCTGCGCGCCGGCGTTGGTGGTCATCACCAGGATCACGTTGCGGAAATCCGCTTTGCGGCCGTTGTTATCAGTCAACGTCGCGTGGTCCATCACCTGCAACAGGATGTTGAACAAGTCGGGGTGAGCCTTTTCGATCTCGTCGAGCAGCAGAACGCAGTGCGGTGTTTTGTTGATCGCATCAGTTAGCAGTCCGCCCTGATCAAAGCCGACATAGCCCGGAGGCGCACCAATGAGTCTCGAGACGGTGTGACGCTCCATGTACTCGCTCATGTCGAAGCGTATGAATTCGACGCCCATCACCTTGGCTAGTTGGCGTGCAACCTCGGTTTTGCCAACGCCGGTTGGACCAGCGAAGAGAAAAGCGCCAACAGGCCGATCAGGGTGGGCGAGGCCCGACCGTGCGAGCTTGATCGCACGAGCGACCGCATCAATCGCGGGATCCTGGCCGAAAACTGCTTCCTTCAACTCGCTATCCAGCGTTTGCAGGCGGGCACGATCAGACGAGGAGACGGTGCGCTCAGGAATCTTCGCCATCCGCGCGACCGTGCGCTCAGAATCGCGGGCGCCGACGGTAACGGTATCGCCGTTGCGGGCACGCAGATGGCCAGCGACGCCGGCCTCGTCCATTACATCGATCGCTTTGTCAGGCAAGAAGCGATCATTGATGTAGCGGGCGGATAGGTCCACCGCCGAACGAATCGCCGCAGCCGTATAGCGGACGTTATGGTGTTTTTCGTAACGGCTCTTGAGCCCGTTCAATATCTGGATCGTCTCTTCTTTGCTCGGTTCCGGCACATCAATGCGCTGGAAACGGCGGGCGAGCGCTTTGTCCCGATCGAATGAACGCTTGTACTCCTGATAAGTGGTCGAACCGATCACACGCAACTCGCCTGACGCCAGCGCGGGCTTCAGTAGATTCGAGGCATCCATGGTCGAACCGGAAGCTGATCCGGCGCCTACAACGGTATGAATCTCATCAATGAAGAGCACGATACGCTTATCGCCGGTGGCAGCCTTAATCACGGCTTTGAGCCGTTGCTCGAAGTCGCCACGGAAACGAGTGCCGGCGAGTAGCGCACCCATATCGAGCGCATAAATCTGGATGTCTTTAAGTGTCGGCGGAACGTGGCCGTCGTGTACGGCCAGCGCGAGGCCCTCGGCTAGCGCGGTCTTACCAACACCCGCCTCGCCGACAAACACCGGATTATTTTTGCGGCGGCGTAGGAGAACGTGAATCGAACGCTCGATCTCGTTCTTGCGGCCGATCAGCGGATCGATCTGGCCCTTGGCAGCTCGCTCGGCGAGATTGATCGCGTAGGATCGGAGCGCTTTGGACGGGGAGACCTTGCCCTCCTCTCCGTCACCTTCGTTCTCCGCGTCGGCGTCGCCGCTGTCTTCGTCATGAGCGCCGCGTACCTCGCGATCCTCATCCGTGCCCATTTTCGAGACGCCATGCGAGATGAAGTTGATGACGTCGAAACGAGTGACGCTCTGCTCCTGCAGCAGATAGACGGCATGCGATTCGGTTTCGTGGAAAATCGCGACCAGCACCTGCGAGCCGTTGATTTCGGTGCGTCCCGCCGACTGCGCGTGGAGCGCGGCGCGCTGCAAGGCACGCTGCACACCAGCCGCGTAATGTGGCTGAAAGGCGCCGCCCTTTGGCAAACGCTCGACATCCTCGTCGAGATATTTTTGCAGTTGCTTGCGCAACTGCTCGATATCTGCGCCGCAATTCTTGAGAATGTTGCTGGTCGTGACGTCGTGGAGCATCGCGTACAGCAGATGTTCCAGGCAGACGTACTCGTGACGCCGGTTCAAGGCTTCGGACATCGCGAGCTGCAGCGTTACTTGCAGTTCGCGGCTGATCATCACTCCGGGTGAAGCCATTGGATCAGCGTTCCTGCCGCGTCCAGGCGCGGACCAAAATAATCGTTATCGAATTGAACAAACCGCTCTACTCCTTTTCCATCACGCACTTGAGCGGAAACTGGTTTTCTTTGGCGAGTTCCTCAACTGTCCGAACCTTAGTTTCGGCAATCTCGTACGGAAATACGCCGGCGATACCCATTCCATTCTGGTGCACGTGGAGCATGATGCGGGTCGCGTCAGCCTGTGATTTGTGGAAGACCGACTTGAGGATTTCGACGACGAATTCCATCGGCGTGTAGTCGTCGTTGAGCAGGATACACTTATAGAGCGGCGGCTTGCGGGTTTTAACCTGCTCTTTCGTGCGCCGTTCGACGACGGTATCACCTTGGCCATTGCCGTTACTGGCGCCGCCGGCACGTCGAGCGAGCGGTATCGCAGGGACGAAACCGGACAGTGATAGACTCAGCTTTGGTATCGGGTCGCTCATCCTCATCGGCTATCCTAACCAGCTATTGCGCAACCACTCTACCAAAATAATCACGAACGGGCACCGATCATGTGGGTGGTCCCACAAGAATCCCATGCCGCTGCTTTGCAGCGAGAACGGGTGCGGCTAAGCTCTGGTGAGTTTGCCGATGCTGTCTCAGGAGCCGCGCGAGCTTATCGATGGCCATCAAATCCGACAAATCCTCCCCAGCCACCCCCCGGAACGACGCCTCAATTGAGGTCCTCAAGCGGATCCACGACGTTGCGCGCGAGGAATGGAACGGCCTGCTCGCTCCCGACGATACCCCTTTTGTGGATTGGGACTGGCTGCATGCGATGGAAGAATCGCATAGCGCGGCACGCAAAACCGGATGGTCGCCGTGTCATCTGACGGTGCGCATGGGACCGTCGAAAAAGCTGGCCGCAGCCTGCCCGCTTTATCTTAAAAGCCATAGCATGGGCGAATTCGTATTTGATCAGGGCTGGGCGGATGCCGCCGAACGGTCGGGGCTGAATTACTATCCCAAGCTGCTGGTCGGAGTGCCTTTCACACCTCATACGGGACGGCGCTTTTTGGTGGCGCCGGGGATTGATCGGCGGGCGATCGCAGAAGTGCTGGGGCGGGCGCTAATCCAGCTTTGCGCTGATAACAAGCTGTCGTCGGTCCACGTGAACTTTTGCACTGAGGACGAAGCGGAAGCTCTAAGTGGACTCGGATTCATGGAACGGCTCGGTTATCAGTACCATTGGCGAAATAGCGGTTTCGGCAGCTTCGATGACTACCTAGCGCAGTTGAAAAGCAAGCGGCGCTACGCAGTGAAGCATGAGCGGGCGGCGTTGCATGGTCAGGGGATTACGATTCGGGCGATTGCGGGTGACTCAATTCCCGACGAATTGTTTCCGCCGATGTACAAGATATATTTATCAACGATCGAAAAACTATACTGGGGGCGGCAGTATCTCACACGCGAGTTTTTTGAACTGGCGCGCCGCGACCTCAAACGCTACATCTGCTTCGTTTGCGCGTTTCGCGGCAAAGAGTTAGTCGCCGGCACAGTTAATCTTCAAGGCGCGGGCGTTTTCTACGGCCGCTACTGGGGCGCCTTCGAGGAGGTCAAATTCCTGCATTTCAACGTTTGCTACTACGCTGCGATTGAGCATTGTATCGACAGTGGTATCGCGCGTTTTGAGCCGGGTGCAGGCGGCGAATACAAATGGCTGCGCGGTTTCGATCCAGCGATTACCCGAAGCATGCACTTCATCGCGCATGGCGGATTACGCAAAGCTATCGGGAATTTTCTCACGCGCGAACGCCGCGAAGTCGAAGCTTGGATCGCGGAGGGAAACGAGCGCAGCCAACTCAAACCGCCAGCGCCATCGAACCTCGAATCAGCCTGACGATCAGCCTCCACCAATAGGCTTCAAATTCTTAAGTGTCCCGCTCGCGGACTCAGGTGTGCGCAGCCAGGCGGCGAAGCCCTATATCTAAGTTTGCGTTGACATTTCCCAAGGCCTTACCTGATAAAGGCAGAACAGGTGGGCTGTCTCTGGCCCGCACCATTCGAGGAGGTCTCCTACGATGTCACGAGTCTTCTTTCAGCGGGCGAATTTAATCGATGGCGTGAATCAGCCGCAGGCCAATGCGACTGTAGTCGTCGAAGGCGAACGTATCGTCGCGGTCGGGACAAACGGTGATACCCCGGTTCCTACGGCGAAGGACGTCGTCTACGACCTGAACGGCCGATCGCTGATGCCGGGCATGGTACAGTGCCATTACCACGTCGCCTACGATAACGTGCGCGATTTATTTGAACTGGATATGAAACATCCGGCGACGATGCTGACGCTGATCGCAGCAAAGAACGCCGAGTTACTATTGCGCTGCGGCTTCACCGGCGCTGTCGGTGCTGGAACGATTCACAATATCGACGTGACGCTGCGTAACGCGATCAATAAAGGACTGATTCAAGGGCCGCGCTTCCTTGCCTGCGGGCATGACGTAGTGACGACCGGTGATTCGGTTGATTTCCATCCGAGTTGGTGGCGGCTCGGGATGGAGGGCCTGGGACATGTCTGTGACGGACCAGAGGAATTCCGCAAGGCGGTCCGGCAGGAAATCAAAGAAGGGGTCGATATTATCAAACTCTACCCGACTGGCGGCCATGGGCTTTCATGGCCAGCCGACGTGATGACAATGACGCTGGATGAAATGAAGGCGGCATCTGACGCGGCACATGAACGCGGGCGCAAGATCCGCGGCCACATCATCTCGAAGCGGGGGATTCTCGCCGGCCTCGACGCACAGATGGACGTGATTGACCATTGCGACATGATGGACGACGAATGTATCGAGCGGCTTGCGCGCCAGAAGACTTTCGTTGTGCCCAGCCTGTACTTCCCGTATATGGCCGTCGAAGAGAAACGGCGAACCGGGTCAAGCAACTGGGGCGGCATTGATGAGATGGAACGAGGCCTGGAGAACTCTTATCGCATTCTGCCGAAGGCGCAAGCGGCAGGCGTCAAGTTCGTGATTGGCGACGACTTCGGCACCGCGGCAATGCCGCACGGGCAATATGCACGCGAGTTGGAAGCCTATGTCAAAGGCGCCGGCATCCCAGCGCTCGAAGTGATCAAATGGGCAACGCATAACGGCGCCGAACTGCTCGGGATGAAGGACGACCTGGGCACTATTGCGCGTGGAAAGATCGCAGATCTATTGGTCGTCAACGGCGATCCGGTCGCGGATATTACTATTCTGCAGGATCGCAAGAATCTGGACGTTGTAATGAAGGGCGGCGCGTTCATCGAATGCCAGCTTGAAACAGCGAAGCGCGCCCGTACGGCCAAGGCCGCTTAGCACGTGTTAGAATTGGTGCAGGCCAGGGCGGACGCTCTGGCCTGATTTATTTGCCGTTACCGTTTTCTACTGATGCCGCCGAGAGAATGCGCGGTACGCCGTCGATCGGTTCGAGGATTGTGATCTCCTGCTTGCCCGCGACGGCGAGTTCGCGGAAGCGGCGCGCCGCTGGTAGCACCCTGCCCTCGAAGGAGCCGACGGCGCGGTTGAAATCGTCGACCGCGTTATGTAACGAGCGGCCTACCTTACCGAAATGCTCGGTCATGACCGCAAGCCGCTCGTGCAGTTGGCGGCCGAGCTCGCTGATACGGCCGGCATTTTCGGCTAGTTGTTCCTGACGCCATCCATAAGCAACTGCTTTAAGCAGCGCAATCAAGGTCGTCGGCGTGGCAAGAATGACCTTGCGATTGGCGGCGTCCTCAATTAGTGAGGGGTCTTCCTGTAGCGCGGCGCTAAAAAACATCTCGCCCGGCAGGAATAGCACGACGAATTCCGGAGCCTGATCGAACGCGTCCCAGTAAGACTTCGAACTGAGTTGCTCGACGTGATTGCGAATCTGGCGCGCATGGTCACGAAGCCGTGCGGTCCGTTCGGTCTCGTTGGCTGCGTCTAGCGCTTCCATATATCCACGCAGAGGCACTTTGGCGTCAACCACGACGCATTTAGCTCCCGGGAGTTGGATTCGCATATCGGGACGCAGGCGTCCGTCGGCAGTCGTAACACCGGCCTGCTCGAAGAAGTCACAGCGCTCGACCATCCCGGCGATCTCTACCACTCGCTTGAGTTGGATTTCGCCCCATCGACCACGCACCGTAGGGGTCTTCAAAGCATCGACGAGGCGGTTGGTCTGTGAGGTCAAAGATTGCAACTGCATAGTCAGAACGTCGTGGGTGCCGCGGCGATTCTCTTCCATCCGGCGCAGTTCCACGTCGAGTTTGGACAGCGAATCGCGGGCGGGCGCGACGATATTTTCGATTGCGAGGCGGCGCGCGTCGAGATCGGCCGCGGCCTGCTTGCGCGCCGAATCGAGCCTTTCGCCTGCCAGGATCAGAAAGCTCTCGTTGCTGGATTTGAGCGCATCGGCGGCCAGCCCCTTGAAGGTTTCAGCGAACTTGCACTCAATCTCGGCGAGCATGCGATGCTCTTCCTCGAGCCGCTGATGGGTCACGGCCTCCCGGGTAGTGGCGGTTGCTAGCGCAGCCTCAGTTTCACGGAGACGCAGCCGTACCTGGTCGGCTTCCAACTTGCGAGCCTCTAACTCGACACGGACCGCATTAGCGTCGGCTGCCGCAGCGGCCGCGCGCAAGGCGGACTCGCGTGCAGCCTGGTCGAGCGGCGATCGCACGCGTACGAGGGCTAGCAACCAGCCAATCGCAGCGCCGCAAGCCAAGGCGACCAAGCCGATTAATGCGCTCGCCATCTTGGGTAATTGAAGCTCCGATTCATAACGATCTATTTGTTTCAGAATACTTTCGCTGTCGGTCATGATCGATCAGGTGCGAAACGCGCTTCCACAGGAATTATCCCCAGCGCCGCTGGGCTCGACTCGCGCCCGAGACCATCGTGTCTGGAGAAAGCCGCAATGCTATCGTGAGCCGCGTTAGGCTCGCTGTGGCTGGCGCGTCAATTCGTGAAGAAATCTTTGAGAAAGGGCGCGACGGTAATCGTGATGGGGCCTGGCGGAGTGGGCAAAACCACGATCGCTGCCGCGATCGGCGTGGCGGCGGCATCACAGGGATTGGCGACCGGCGTCATCACGGTCGACCCCGCACGACGGCTGCGCGACGCCTTGGGACTCACCGGGCTGAGCGCGCAACCCACTCCAATCGATGCGAAACGTCTGCGCGCAGCAGGGCTCGCTCCGGGCTTGCGGCTCTCCGCAATGGTGCTCGACGTTCAGCGCACGTGGAACGGCCTCGTCGAGCGCCTTGTGCCATCGCCGGCTGCGCGTCAGCGGATTTTCGCTAATTCGTTTTACCGTGGCCTGTCCGGCCAATTTGCCGGCGCCGAGGCCTATGCCGCTCTTGAACAACTCTATGAATTGCGGATGAGCGGCGCGTTCGCGACGATCGTGGTGGACACGCCCCCCTCCGCACATACGTTCGAGTTTATTGAGGCCCCAGCTAATCTGATGCGGCTCCTGGATTCGCGAACGGCACGCTGGCTCCTCACCAATAAAAGCGGAAACAATCGCAATCCACTGGCGCTGGCCAGTGCGGCGGTCCAGTTTGTCGCCACGCAATTGGAACGCTTTGCTGGAGTAAAGATGCTCTCGGCGCTCAGCGAATTTCTCGCGGCAACCATGGAAGCAGCGGACCTTCTGAGCGGCCGCTTCCGCACGATAGCGAGCCTGCTGCGATCACGATCGGTCGAATTCACTCTCGTGACGACGGCTGAACCGAATTGTCTGGCGGAGGCTCACGAGGTGATCGCGCGAATGGAAGCCGACGGGCTGCGATTGCGCACTATCGTGCTGAACCGTCTGATGGACGAGCGATCCTTCGCGAGCCTTTGCGGCGAACCTGAGGCACTGCCGCTGCTGCGCACCACTACGAATCTGCGCGCGGCTATCGCAGAGGATTCGGTGAGAGACCCAAAATTGGATAACTTGGCCAGCTTCCTAGATCAGCATGCCGCGGCATTGCAGACGAGAATC
>DATKPK010000269.1:0-6715 GCA_035524095.1 Binataceae bacterium (SeqCode)
GGTCCTTAATTTTTCATCGCGCGACGACTCTCGCACATCACTCACAGCCGGCCCGGTCGCCTGTGCGCCCTCAGTCACCACACCTCCTCCGGGCTCCCGCTGCGTTTTATAGCGTTGAGGGGGTTATTGTCATTTTATTTACTTATTTTTGCTTGCAAGGTGGCCTAATATGTCTTAAGTTATGCGCTTCAAGAGCGCCTGTCGGATGATTTGGGCAATGCCGCTCTTTCCAGCAGCGCTTTCGCGACACAGCGCATTGATTTACAACGTCGCAAGCCAGTAGCCGCCGGTTAAAGGCCTTACAAATTTGGGGGATTATCAGTGATTGAATTCTCACGGCCGTTAATGCGCCATCGCGCTTTCGTCACCCGCTTCCTCATTGCCCTGCTGCTATTGTTGACTGCCCTGCCCGCTGCCGCCCTCGCCGAAGACGTCTGCGCTGGTACTCTGACGCCATTCTCACAATGCCCAAGGGAGGGACTCAAACGAGACACCGTCGAGCTCGGCGGTAGAGTGGGATGCAAAGCCGCCTTCGTTGATAAGTCCTTCACGCTCAACACGATCAAGATTCGCTCGGGCGGCGCCCTCTGCATCCGCGATTCCGATCTGAACAGCGGCAGCCTCCAAATCAACATCGGCGCGATCGTCGATCAGGGAACGTTTGCGATCGGCTCGTCTGCTGCCCCCATCGGCACCCAAAGCATCAACAGCACAGTAACCGTAACCTTCACGGGCAACCGCCCGAGCGATGCCGGCCTGATCCCTAAGGACTGTCCTGCGCCGAATTTCAACAAGGGCATTGAGGTGTGTAAGGGCGCCATTCTCCGGCTCTTTGGTCTTAAGGGTGCGCCACCCGCCAGTTCCTCTCGCACTGGCGGCACTCCCACCCGCACAAGCTGGACCTATCTTAGTCAGCCCGCCGGTGACCCGCTCCGATTCGGTTCAGCCGGGACGGTGGGGCATGTCGCGGCGCCCGTCACCGAACCCGATGCCCGCACCATCGATGTCGCCGACAACGTTGACTGGCAGCCTAATGACTGGATCGTCATTGCAACCACAAGTTTCAGCCCGTATGAATCCGAGTTCGCTCAGATCGCTTCAGTCACTCCGAATAACGGCGGCGGCGCCCATATCGTGCTGGCCAGCAATCCGCTCGTCTTTTATCATTTCGGCGGACCCAATCCGTACGCAGCCGACAACGGGGCGCCCGGGCCGAATAGCTACAACGCCACCAGCGACACCAACTACGGTATCGATGAACGCGCCGAAGTCGGCCTGATCAGCCGCAATATCCTGCTGACTGCCGCCATTCCCACCGATGATCCTGCCAGTCTCCATTGGGGCGGCGAGATCATCGTTCGCGAAGGCTTTAACGAGGTTTCAATTCAAGGGGCCGAACTCCAGAAGTTCGGCAAGGATCTTCGCGGCAGCTACCCAATCCATCTGCATGAGGACGGCGTCATCAGCTCCGCCCAAACCCTGCTCATCAATGCCAACAGCATCGATCACAGCTACAACAAGTGCATAACCGTCCATTCCACCACCGGCGTCAGCATTACTAATAACGTATGCGCGCGCGTGGTTGGCCACATCTTCTATGAGGAGATTGGCGACGAGCAGAACATTACTTTCGGAAGTAATCTGGGCCTCGGCGCGATGAGCAATTCCTTCGACATTAACAATGGCACAGGTACGCCCCGGAGCACCTTGATTACTAACTATTGGTGGCCAGGCGACAATCTCGTGAACACCGCAAACTTCAACTATGACGGGTTCCGGATCCCCGATACTGACAACCAGCAAAATGGAGCAGCCGGGCAATGCTTCAAGTTCAACTCCGACAAGAACGCCAACACCAACAGCGCACTCGTGCCGGCCAATCCTTCGACACCGCCGTGCGGAGACGGCGCTATTTATGCCGAACCGCCGACCGGCTTCTGGATCGTTAACCCGAGCGCTATATTAACCGGAAATTCCATCGGCGGATGCCAAGGCAAAGGTAAAGGTTATTGGTATGTTCCGCCTTCCAGGTCTCAGGGTGGTACCGGCAAGAATTACACCTCAGTAAAATTCATTCCTGTCGGTAGCTACCCAGGCCTGACCGGCCTGCACGGTCAATTCACTAACAACCGCGTTCATGGCTGTTACTCTGGATTGTACAGCGGAGACTCAGAGGACATCACGGCGGGCGCGCCGACCCCTTACCAGAATGGTGTCAAAAGCGCCACGAGTCATCCGGTGATGTCGGAGTTTGATGGTCTGACCGCGACCCGTAATCGTTTTCGCGGAGCTTGGGTGCGGCCGACTTTCGATACGCTCAAGGATGCGCGTTTCGCCACCAACCTCGACAGCGTATCACTAGTCACTTCTGGCGGACCCGATGGCAATTATCCCGGAATTTACTCATTACTCTCGGATTCCGTGCTAGCCGGAGTAAGTCAAAACAACGTCGATCGTTGGGGTCCCTGTCCCCCTCTCATTCTGGGTAATGGCACGACCACGCCTGGAGGCCAGGTCAGGGGTTGGACCTGGGGTTGCATCGATCAGACCTCCGCGCTCAAGGGCGAGAATGGTACCGGCGGCGACCTCATCGGCAACGGCTATCCCCCTAATAGTTGGAACTTTGAGGGCGACATGATCTACGACGGCCCTGTATTAATCTTCGACGATCGCTTCGTCAACTTTAAGCAAAACCCGGCAAGCCTGCTGACCACCACCGATGCCGCATACCTGAACACCCCACCAGCCCCAAATCCTCCTCCGCCCAACGGTGTCTACGAAGGTGACGCCGCGTTAGGCTGGTATCAGGGCAACATCAGCGCTTATCCGACTGCCAACACCAGCGAGCAACTGACCTTCAGTAACGTCGACCTCCGTCATCAGGTTTATACCCAGCAAGTCTTCCTCTCGTCTTTCAATGATGGCGACAAAAACACCACGATTCTCGATCGTGACGGCACCCTCTCCGGTTACCAGGTAGTCTCTACCGCGGACCCGTCGACCGTCCTGACTGATGTCTTCCCCATCTCGCTGAACAATCTCGAACTCAATGCCGGCGGCGGCAGTGCTGACAGCGGTCCCGGCGGCTCGGTCGATGAGTGCCAGTCAACCGGCGCACAGGACATCAAACTCGAAGGTCGGGGGACCGCGAACATGTCACCCGGTGAGGTCGGCGCACTTGAGTTTCAGGCCCTATACCCGAAAGACCCCAAGCTTCCCGATCGCGATAGAAATGACCAGTTGATCACTTTCCAGAAAGACTCGGTTGAATTCGGCGGAAGCGATTTTGAAGAGCATCCCACAATGACGCTTGCCGGCCGCGACGGGCAAGGCGTTTGGGAGCCGAAAGTAACCAGCGGTTATGGCTATACGCTAACAGCCAGTACCGCAACTGGCACTACGGTCCCCGCTTGCCCTCCTGGTTTCTACCCCGACAACAAGTGTCCCAAGGCCGGGATTCCTAAAAAGCTGAATATCGGCTTGGTCGATACGGTCAAACCGCGCATCAGCTCAGCTAACCCATTCTATGTGCGTGTCGGCATCTGCTATACCGGCCCCAAAAATAGCAGCGGTGAAGATACCCATCCTGCTGACCCGAACCTTTTTACGATCACGCAAGGCTACCGATCGTGGGGCGGTGGTGAGGTGGAACCTACCGATGCGGCCCTTCGCTCGTACTACAACCAACTAGATGGTGTATCGAACGGATTAACGTCTGACGAATATTGCTTTAATCTCGATCATCAGAATAAGCGCGATTTGACAACCTGCCCCTCCGTCGGCGTAACGCCTTATACCGGGACCTGCCCCGCCGGCTCTACCAAGGACCCGAATCGCGACTTGTGCGTCTACCCTAAGCAACAGTTGACCGCAGCCACAGCGATAGACTGCAGCGATACGGTTACGAACTGTTTGACGAATACTAACGGCACACCGAATCTCAACAAGTATTTCTACGATCCTGGCACTGGATGGCTGTTCTTCTACGTCGCTCAAATCAGGCCTAATGCGACTGGGCAAAATGGGGGACCGGCTCCGCTTGGCTCGTGCACAGGCAATACCGCCACGGATCCCTTCTTCTGTCCTTCGCAAAACGGTGGCGAGAGCTACTACGTATGCCCACCGGAAGGCTGCTGGGATTACTCGGTCGCATTAAAGGATGATAACTACTCTCCTGAGCCGTCCGCTTGCGGCGCCCCATATCCGACCTACGCTCAGGATACTCCCGTGCTTGAGGGTCAGTTGGCTCAGGCAACCACACCGGTCACGCGCGTGGTCAATGGAGGAGTAGGCGGTAATTTCCCCCATTACCTGGACGCAAACTTGTCGGCAGGTGTCTGTCCGAATGCCTCAACCCCGACACCCACTCCATGACCAATCCGGCGGCTCGGAGCCAACCCGAGTCGCCGGTGCTTCACCGCCGAGTAGGCTTTAATTCGCATCGTACTGGTCGGCCCGGCACTTTTTCACGGGCGAATATATTCTTCCGTATGCCGCCGGACGTACCAGCACGGACGATCGCCGAAATGTGGGAACATTGCTTCTACGCACCCCACGTCCTTACTCCCCGCCGACGCATATTGCTCCTGCCCGTTCTTCAACGGGATTACATAGTATTGCGCAACCTGAACCGTCTGTATCGCGTCACCCCGCATCCGCGCGGCAATGTAGTCGCCTATGTAAACGATCACCAATGCCACTATTACCAATCCTGCTATCCGGCCCGTCACCGTCCATTACCTCCTCTCGCTCCTCTCAACGCCTGATCGTTCTGAATTACGAAACGCTCGACCCCGCCCTCTTGCCCCTTTCCCTCGTCAGCGATCAAACGGCGCAAGCCTTCGACGCCCTCCCGCCAATCACCCTTATTTCACTTGCAAGCATAACTCATAAGGTAGTACCACTTACGGATAAGTATTGACGGCTCGTATACAGTCCTTACCCATCACGGAGGGAACCGCTCTCATGGCTGACTACGATATTCAAATTAAAGGTGGCACCGTCGTCGACGGCACCCGCGTCCCGCGCTATCGCGCTGACCTTTGGATCAAGGACGGCAAGATTGCCCAAATCGGCGGACGCGCCCCCGGCTTCGCCAAACAAGTGATCGACGCCAATGGCCTCATCGTCGCTCCCGGCTTCGTCGATCTCCATACCCATTACGATGCTCAAATCCGGTGGGATCCCTGGTGCACCATCTCCGGATGGCACGGCGTGACCTCGCTCGTCCTCGGTAATTGCGGCTTCGGCTTCGCGCCCGTCAAGCCCGATTTCCGCGACCGCTCGATGCTCACCATGACCCGCACCGAGGCTATCCCGTACGAGTCCATGAAGGCGGGGATGAACTGGGACTGGGAGACTATTCCCGAATACCTCGACTCCCTCGACCGCTCCCCCAAGGGAATCAATTGCATCCAGTACATGCCGACCGCGTCCCTTATGACCTATGTGATGGGCCTCGACGCGGCGAAAACCCGCCCAGCCACCGACGCTGAGCGGGCCGAAATGGCCCGTCTGCTCAATCAGGGTATGGACGCCGGCCTTTGCGGCTTCTCGATTCAGCGCCTCGGCCGCAATTCCGGCCAGGCCGACTTCGATGGCTCCCCGATGGTCACCGACACGATGTGCGACGAGGACATTCTCAACCTCGCCCGCGTTCTTCGCGAACGCGACGAAGGCTTCATCGAAATCACCCAGGCCACCGGCCACATCAAGGACGACCTCGCTTTCGTTGAGAAACTCGCCGAGACCGCCCAGCGCCCGATTCTGTTCCAGGCCATCACGGCCAGCCGCAGCAACCCTGACATTCATCGCAAGTCCCTCCAATGGGTCGAGCGGATGCGCGCGAAGAACCTGCCCATCTTCGGACAGGGCGGCACGGTCCGCAGCGGCTTCGCCCTAACCCTCGAGCATTGGAACCTCTACGACGTCTCCACTCCGTGGCGCCAGATGCTCACCGGCACGAAGGAAGAGAAGATCGCCAAGATGAAGGATCCCGCGATTCGCGAGGCGATTAAGAGCGAACGTGCGATGCGCGCGCTCGACAAAAACGCCCCCGGCATCGGCGGCAAGCTCCCGCGCCTCATCGTCCAATGGGTCGAAAACAAGCCCGAACTGGAAAAGTATGTCGGCAAATCGCTTGGCCAAATCGCTGGCGAAGAGGGCAAGCATCCTGCCGACGTGATGGTCGAGCTTTCACTCGCCACCGATCTCAAGGCTGAGTTCCTCCAGCCCGAACAGCAGTTCAACGCCGACTTCAACGCCGAGATCATCAACGACTCGCAGTTCACGTTCCCTGGCGTCTCCGACGGCGGCGCACACACCAAGTTTTTCACCGGTGGTGCGTTCACGACTGACTTCCTCCGCTGGATCGTCCGCGACGAGCAAAAGGTTACCCTCGAAGAGGCTCACTATCGCCTCTCCGCGTTGCCCGCTCATGCGGCCGGTTTCCGCGATCGCGGCTATCTGCGCGAAGGCGCCGCGGCCGACGTCGTCGTTTACGACCTCAAGGGACTCGATATCGAGCCTGAGTGGGTCGGCGAAGTCACACATGACCTGCCGGGCGGTGAATGGCGTCGTGTCCAACGTGCCAAAGGTTACCGTTCGATCATCGTCAACGGCGTCGAAACCTTCGCCGAAGATAAGTGCACCGGCGCGACCCCCGGCAAGCTCCTGCGCCACGGCCACGCCTAATCTGTCATTGGCTCTGACCTGA
>DATKPK010000270.1:0-9556 GCA_035524095.1 Binataceae bacterium (SeqCode)
GCGAAAGATGTCGATGCATTGATCAAGTTGTGCGATAAGCGCGGGGTGGCCAAGCAGACGATTAAGTCGGCGGCGCGCCGGCGATGGCAAAATGGCAACGAGCGCAAGTTCAGTTGGTACGAACCGCTGCGCGAACGCGACCCAATTCGACGCGCCGTACATTTCGTCTTGAGCCGTCCGGGGCTTTTTCTCAACAGTTCCAGTGACACCACTATCTTGCGCGATATTCTCGACTCTGCGTCTGAGCCCCCAATGCCGCCGGCCCGCGAAGCAATGGAAGCCGATGTGGGTGATTATGCGATGGAGCCGCTTTTCCTCCCCGGCATCTCTGACCGCATCTGATCACCCTCGGGCGCTGAATCAATTGGGCCAGTACCAGCTTCGAGCTTGAGCGAGAGGGCTTGATCGTGCGAAGTCTGTCGGCACGATAGGGCTTGGCGCTGTTTTGTGGTTTTCCGTCCGGCCCGAAAGGAATCAAGCGGATGGATTTTAATTACAGCGTAGAAGACGAAGCTTTCCGATCGGAGTTTCGTACCTGGCTCGAAGCCAACGCTCCTCCGGAACCGATGCAGTCGCTTGCGGGTGGATTTGAGCAGGACGAAGCGGACTGGAAGCGCAAGCTTGGCTGGTTTCGCAAGCTCGCTTCGGGTGGATGGACCTGCGTCGATTGGCCGCGTGAATTCGGGGGACGCGGACTCAGCCTTTTGAAGACGATCATCTATCATGAGGAGTTGCAGCGCTTTAATGCTGCGCTACCTTTCATCGGCTCGGGACCTTCGCTGGTCGGACCGACGTTAATGCAGTGGGGCACCGAGGAGCAAAAACAGCGTTTCGTTCCAAAGATCGTTAGCGGTGAAGAGGTATGGTGCCAGGGCTACTCGGAGCCGAATTCCGGCTCGGACCTCGCCTCGCTCCAGACTCGCGCGATGGAGGATGGCGATTACTTTCGTATCAATGGGCAGAAGATCTGGACTTCCCAGGCACAATACGCTGATTGGGCTTTCGTGCTTTGCCGGACCGACCCGGATGCGCCAAAGCATCGCGGAATCAGTTATCTGCTGGTCGATATGAGGACACCTGGAATCACGGTCCGGCCGCTCGTCCAGATGAGTGGTGCACCCGGATTCAACGAGGTCTTTTTTGACGACGTCCGAACGCCCAAGAAAATGCTGGTCGGCGAGAAGAATCATGGATGGCAAGTCGCGATCGCTACGCTGATGTTCGAGCGTGGTGTAAGTGGCGGCGGCCAGCCGCTTCTTGCTGTAACTGATGAACTAGTCAGTCTAGCCCAACGCATCCAGCGCAACGGATCTCCTGCGTGGGAGGATGCGGGTGTGCGTCAACAGATCGCGGAATTCAAGTGTGAAGCAGAAGCCCTCAGATATACGAATCTGCGCAACTTGACGCGGCGGCTCCGCGGGCTACCGCCCGGAGCAGAAGGCTCAATCATGAAGCTTTGCTCGACGGAGTTGAATCTGCGGATCGAGCTGTTCGCAATGGAACTATTGGGGCCGTGGAGCCAACTCGAATTCATGGCGCCGGGCGCGATTGACGAGGGGCGATGGTCATATCGGATGTTGAGTGCTCGCGGCGGCACTATCGCCGCGGGAACAAATCAGATTCAGCATAATATAATCGGTGAGCGTGTCCTCGGGCTGCCTAAAGGGTGAGGGATTTACACTAGCTACTCAACTTTTAGAACAAAACTAGATGTCTCTTCGCAGTTCATCGCCGAAGGCTGGGCGAGCCACGGAGTTGAACTCATGATCCCAGCGCGGACCGTGATCGATCTTTTCGTCAAGCGTCCGAAGATGAGCGAGTTCGTGCACCAGCGTCTCGAAGCTGTAGCGCTGGGTGTGGCGGCCAATCAGAATGCGCTTGCGATCGTGGAGCGTCACGCCGCATACACGTCTGCCGAACACCTGCTGGATTACGGTCTTGCGAACCATATAGACTCGCCAGCCTGGCGGCATTGGATCGGGCCAAACGCGTGACCACGTTTCCCGTGCAAGCTCCGTAATATCCTTGCGCCTGATCGTTCGTTCCAGACTAGCCATTACTGACTTTCCGATTAGTGGCTATGCCTCACATTCGAACGCTCAACTAGACTCCTTTGAAATTCGCCCGGCGCTTCTGTAGGAAGGCGCGCACGCCCTCTTTGAAGTCCGCTGTGGAGCCCGCGCGGCGTTGCATCTGGCGTTCGAGGTTCAACTGCTCCTCGTAGGTATTGTCGGGACTGTCCCAATAAAGCTGACGGATGAGTCCCAATGCGACGGTTGGTCCGGAGGCCAGCTCTCGTGCCATTTCCAGCGCATTCTTCATCAGCTCGTCGTCGGCAAAAACCCGATTCACCAGCCCCCATTCAAGGGCCTTGGCGGCAGGCAGCTTTTCGCCTAGCAGCGATAGTTCGATTGCGCGCGCCTTGCCGATCAAACGGGGCAATAGCCAAGTCGATCCGCCATCCGGCACGAGACCAATTCGCCGAAACGCCTGGAGGAAATAGGAGGACTTGGCGCAGAGCACCAGGTCGCCCATCAACGCGAAACTCATTCCCACTCCCGCAGCAGCACCATTAACTGCAGTAATAAGCGGAACCGGCAACTCGCGGAGACGGCGGAGAAAAGGATGAAAAACCGTTTCCAGTAGCGAGCCGGCATCGCCACGCTCACCGGGCGATGGTTGCAGATTGGCGCCCGCGCAAAAGCCTCGTCCTTCCCCGGTAATAATCACGCATCGCACTTCATCGCGGCGGTGCCCAACTTCATCCAGTGCCTTCATCAGGCCGCGCACCATTTCGGGCGAGACCGCGTTCATCACCTCGGGGTGGTTCAGCTTGATGATCCCGACAGTTCCATCGATCTCCAGCTTTGCACGTTCAAATTCCATGACGTCTCCCACTGCTCAAGTGTAGCGCATTTAGAGCGAATGCCTTGCCCGAGTGCTTGCTAACACTGCCGCAGCGGTTTGTGCAAGACAAGCATCGGCCTGTTCGATCGACCTTGAGCGGCAGCGACGATCTTTTCAAAGGCTACCTGCGATTGGCCGAAAGAAAGGTTGGCAGTGAGTGCTAGCAATCCTTGGCAATCATGAGGGCGAACTTGGCAATTGATGATGTCGCATGTTGAAGATTGGCGTCTTTTAGGTTGGCACTGCCTGTGCGTAGGAATCCAAGAAACCCAAAGCTAACGTTTTGACACCAAAGGAAGGAGATTTGCGATGTCACGATCAGCAGACGACTTACTAAAAGCCTTTGACGCCGCCATCCATGCCTTTATTAATGCGAAGTCGAAAGGAAATTACGATGCACTGCTATCGTACTTAGCCGCTGATATCGTGATGAAGCGGGTGAGAGGCCCGGAATCGGTGACTGGGAATTACGACGTGATAGAGTATTTGAATTGTAGCCAGACGGGTAAATGGCCGAGGGTTGATTACAACTATAAAGACCTTTACCCATATGTGGCTGGTGACTATGGCACCGTCACCTGCGCAAAAGGGACGTACACCGATCCTTCAGGGACCCTGAACGTTCAGGTGGCCTTCTGTTTCAAGTACGACGCTGCACACGACCAGTGGCTAGTCGCCAACGCAAACTGCACCCCGATTAAGCAATAGCATGGAGCGGTAAAGTACCCCAGCAACGCAACTTGAATGGATGCGGTGCGTTTCCTGTGAATGCAGAGTCCTTACCTGAAGGGCGCTTGGAGGAGCATGGCAAAGGTGCTCCTCTAGTTTCGCATCTTCCGATGGATGCTCTAGTCAAATACTACGATGGTAAGACGCGGGCTATTCTCCATCGGTACGGTCCGGGGCCGCGAGTTCATTATCACACCGGGCTGATAGACGAGCCGCCCTGTCCAGGGCTGCCGTCCCTAGAGTATCGAAAGCAATTAGTGGCGTCGCAGGAACGGATGCTGCGCTATGCCAGCCGGGCATGGCAACTAAAAGAAGTACCATTTAGTGACGTGCTCGACGTCGGCTGCGGGCTTGGCGGCAGCGCCATATGGATCGCGCAGGAGTTTGGCGCGCAGGTTACAGGAGTGACGATCGCGGCGTCTCATCTGGGCTTGATCAAAAGATTTGCGGCTGAAGCTGGAGTGGATTCGCTGGTGCGCCCCTTCCTTTGCGACGCACTGACAATGCCCGGTGAGAGTTGTTTCGATGTGGCGCTGGCGATCGACAGCTCAAGCTCATTTGATCGAGGACCGTGGTTCCATCGCCTCCGCAAATTGTTGCGCACGCGCGGCCGCGTCTTCATCTTCGATTGTTTTCTCGGGCGGCCTGAATATGAAAAGCCATTCAATCACCATTGGTGTGCGCGGATCGGATCGGTAGGTGAATACGTAAGTGCGGCGCACGAGGCTGGATTCCGACTGGAGACGGTCGAAGATGTTTCAAGTCAGGCTCGTCACTTCTGGACGACGACTCTAGCGCTGATGCGGGTCGAAGCGCATGAAGCACGATCCAGTTGTAGCGAAATTAAAAGTCTCGATGAGTCAGTTAGTGTCCACCGCTTAGTACGGAGAGGCCTGGATGATGGCGGATTGAGTCACTTACTGCTGAGCTTCGTGAAGGCTTAACCATACAGTCTAAGGCGTCGTGTCGGAATGTTAGTGACACTAGCTTAGTGCACTTAGCAGGATCTGGGCATCTTGCAGGTCTGCCGTTTCAAAGCCTTCCGTGAACCAATTATAGATCGGTGCGAGCAAGTCACGCGCCGAATCGCGATTGCCGTTCGCTGCAAGCAGCCGCGCAAGGCTCATCGCGGAACGCAACTCCCAAGACTTGGCGCTCATTTTCTGGGCGAGCGCTAGAGCTTCGCGAAAGCTGGCCTCCGCCGATTCAACCTGATTCTTCTTTAGCAAAAGCTCGCCGCGCACTCTGAGAGTCTCAGGGCGGTCGACTAGTTCGTCGGGATGCACTTCGAGCGCTTGCTGGATTGTGACGAGCGCGCCGTCAAGAGCGCCTGCGCAATCCTGCGCCTCCGCCAGATACATCGTCCAGGTGCTGATACCCATTCGCGTACCGATTGCGCGCCAGCCAGCGATACCCTGGCTAATCAGTTCGACTGCCTCGGCCGGATTGCCGGAATGCATTCGCACAACGCCTAGAGCACATCGCGCACGTGCCACGGGATTGGGAATGTTATGCTTTTGCCCTCTTTCTAGCGCGCTCAGGGCAAACGCCTGAGCGCGTTCGTAGTCTCGAAAATAAAGCTCGAGCCGCGCGGCAAAATACTCAGCATTGGCGAGATCGAACGGGCCGCCGAGGGCAGCAGCGGCCATCATGTCGGCCTCACGCCGGCGAGCGAGAGCTGGGCGGCCCAGAATCCATGCGTTCATACCGCCAAAACCAAAGTTGGTGATGGTGGTCAATGATGGCTGCTCAAAGCGCCCGTCACGCGCCGCTTTCACGGCTGCAGCGAAATGTTCCTCGGCTCCCTGAAGATCACCACGCCAATAGCAAGTCGTGCTTTGGCGCTGATGAGCGGTGCCTAGATCTATCAAATCAGGATGACGAGTGGCGAGATTCAGGGTTTGGTCGAGCATCGACGCGACGGCAGACAACTGGCCTGAAATGAGCAGACTGGTACTCCGCGAGGTGAGCCACTCAACCATTTGCTTCAGGTTCCCGTTTTTCTCAGCGAGGGCAATGGCGCTCTCGACCGCGGCTATCGTTTCCGGTGCGGCGAATCCACTCGTGACGTACAGCATCGAGACGACTGATTGCCTAAGTTCAAGCTCGCGCATTTCGTCGTCGGGCAGTTTCGCCATGATGCTCAAGATCGCGACGGCCTGCTGATAGCTTTCAAGCGCTTCTTTGAAAGCGTGACGGGCTTGCGCGGTCTTCCCCGCCCTGGACCATTCGGCGATCGCGGAACGCATCTCGCCTGCCTCAGTCCAGTGGCGCGCGAGAATTTCGGGGTGCGTTTCTCTCAGAACGGTGAGCTGTTCATCGATCGTGCGCGCGACGCGGCGATGCAATTCTCGGCGGCGCGTCTTGAGCAGCGCTTCATAGGCAGTATCACGGACGAGCGCGTGCCTGAATTGGTAAGTGGCATCCGGAATAGTGCCAGTGACGTAAAGCATGTTTGCTTCGCCAAGCTGGCGCAGCGCGCGCTGAAGTTCTTGTTCTGCGATCGGGTGAACCGCGCGCAATAGTTCGTAAGAGAAGTCGCCGCCGAGCACGGCGCCAACCTGGGCAACCTCTTTGGCGGAGCCTAGCCGATCGAGCCGGGCCATTAGTGAGTCATGCAGACTCGCCGGTACTCCCAGACCGGTTATGTGCGCATCGCGGCTCTCAAGGACTGCGCGGGTAATTTCCTCGACGAAAAGCGGCACGCCGCCGGTGCGCTCGACAACGGCCGTGATAGTTTGAGCCGGCAAGGCGTCGTCAGCCGCCACACTCTCCACCATCGCGCGGGCATGGGAGGCGCTCAAACGGTCGAGATTGATTTGCCTATGATGCTCCCGCACCGGCCATTCGCGCTGGAACTCGGGCCGCGCGGTATAGATTAAAAGCAGAGGCGCGGATGCCCCTTGATCGACGAGAAGCTGGATGAGCTCGAGCGTCGACGGATCGGCCCAATGTAAATCCTCAGTTGCGATCACCATCGGCTGCGCGCGTGTCCCCGCCAGCACCCATTCAACCAAGGTTTTCAACTGCGCTTGGCGCTGAAGTTCGGGGGGCATTGTCAGGCGTGGATAATTCTCGGGTAATGGCAGATTCAATAATGGCGCGATCAGAGGAAGGGCTTCACTAGCTCTGACTCCAGCCTGTTTAAGAGTTTGTGCGAGCTGGACAACGAGTTGGTCGGAGGAGTCTTCACTACGCGATCCGAGCAAGTCGTGAATTACTTCGACAACCGGATGAAAGGGGGTATTCTGCAAAAAAGGCGAGGCTGCGACCCCGACCCAAGTGTGCGGCGTGCCGGCGATTTGCTCGTGGAAGCGCTGCACTAGGCGCGACTTGCCAATCCCGGCTTCTCCCACAATCAAGGCCACTTGCCCGTGGCCCTCGAGCGCGCGTTCCCAAAGCTCCAGAAGCAAGGCAAGCTCGTTATCGCGACCGATGAACGGGATCAGCCCGTGAGAGGCTGCTGCCGCCTCGAGCCGTCCACGAACTCCGCTTGGGCGAATGACGCGGAATTGCCGCACCGGCCGATCGACGCCCTTGAGAGTTTGGGCGCCACAATCCTCGACGATGAACAAACCGGCAACCAAGCGATGGACCGCCTCGCTGACCAGCACAGTTCCAGGCGGCGCGGCAGCTTGCAGGCGCGAAGCGATGTTCGGCGTTGGGCCAAAAACGTCGGCACGCTTGCCAACGCTAAAGTCAACTACTACGGAACCTGAGTCGATACCAACGCGGGCCGACAATCCATTTTGTGGCCGTTTCTCGTTGAACTTCGTGACTTCGGCGAGAATCGCCAGCCCGGCGCGGATAGCCCGCTCCGCGTCGTTATCGTGAGCCTGAGGCCAGCCGAAATAAGCCATAACGCCGTCATTCAGGTACTGAGCGACGTGGCCGCCGAAGTGAACTATCGCCTCGGTTGCGGACCAGTGGAAGGCCGCCACGGCATTGCGCCATTCCTCGGGATCAAGCTCTGCCGAAATGCCGGACGTAGTCGCCAGATCACAAAAGAGAACGGTCAAATGCCGCCGCTCGCCGGGAGGAGTTACGCGGTTTTGATTGCTCTCCGGGCGGAGAGTACTGCGAGCATTAAGTGGCTCGGCGCATCGCGGACAAAATTCGGCGTCCGGCGAATACTCGAACTGGCATTTCGAGCAACGGGCTTCAAGGGAAGCGCCGCACTGAGTGCAGAACTTCCGATGGTCTCCATTGTTGGCTGCACAGTTTCGGCACCGCATCGAGCGACCCTTTATCCTCGCACGAGGTCGAGATTCCTTGTAGCTCTACCAACAACTGCTAGCTAGAAGTGAGTGAAGCCTATCATAGATGTTCAAATCCAGTCGCTATATCTTTAGCTTTTTTGGTTCGCAATACGCGCTGTCTCTGCGTTACCGGCCTGGCATATTTGATAGTCAGGTCTCTCTCTGAGGCGGGCGTTAGCTTGTCTCGTCGAAGACGGCCGGAACGCGAGCGCTTGAAAAAGCGATGGTTTCGCGGCAAGTGTCTTGGTCAATAGAGGAGGACTGACATCATGAGTGAAGCAGTCACTGAGCCGACACAGAATCAAATTCCAACCGCTGAAGAACTAGGTTTCGATCCCGGATTGTTGCGAGAGAAGTACGCCGCCGAACGGGCCCGGCGGATCCGCGCAGAGGGCAACAGCCAGTATCAGGAGATCACCGGAAAGTTTGCACACTTCAACGAGGATCCGTACGCCGAACCGGGTCTGGTGCGTGACCCACTAAACGAAGATCTAGATGTCGTGATCATCGGTGGCGGTTTCGGAGGAATGCTTGCTGCGGTGCGGCTGCAAGAGGCCGGAATAAATACTTTTCGGATCATCGAGAAAGCTGGAGATTTTGGCGGCACCTGGTATTGGAACCGGTATCCCGGCGCTCAATGCGACGTCGAGGGCTACCTTTATCTGCCGCTACTGGAAGAGACCGGGTACATTCCCAAGGAAAGATACTCCTTCGCGCCGGAGATTTTTGCCCACGCCCAGCGGATTGGCAAACAGTTCCATCTTTATGAGAACGCCTGCTTTCAGACCCGAATCAAAGAAGCGCGATGGGACGACGAGGCCGGACGCTGGACCGTTACCACGGATCGAGGCGATGTATTTCGGGCGCGCTTCGTCATCATGTCGAGTGGGCCGTTGAACAAGCCGAAGTTGCCAGGGATTCCGGGCATTGAGAAATTCCGGGGACATACTTTCCATACGAGCCGGTGGGACTATGACTATACCGGCGGGGATACGACCGGGCGACTAGACAAACTCAGTGACAAACGCGTGGGTATCATCGGAACCGGAGCCACCGCGATCCAGTGTATTCCGCATCTCGGCAAGCACGCGCAGCGGCTTTACGTCTTTCAGCGCACTCCATCCTCAGTTGACGAACGGAACAACACGCCAACCGATCCCGCCTGGGCGAAAAAGTTGAAGCCCGGATGGCAAGAATATCGAAATCGAAACTTTACCGCCCTTCTGGATGGTGTCGAACTTGAGCGCGACGAGGTTCGTGACAAGTGGACGAGCCCGCTCAAGAAGCTGGGTGAACTGATCTCAGGCAGGGGGGATACGAAGCTTTCCGCCGATGACAAAGCAGCGTTAGCGGAGATCGCCGACTTTCAGAAGATGAACGAGATTCGCAATCGCGTGTCCGCGGCGGTGAAGGATCAGGCGACGGCTGAAGCCCTCAAGCCGTGGTTCGGGCAGTGGTGCAAGCGGCCGACTTTCAATGATGAGTACCTGCCGACCTTCAACCGGCCCAACGTCAAGTTGATCGATACCGCCAGCCACCCGATCGAACGCGTGACCGAGAAAGGCTTGGTCGTCGATGGCGTCGAGTATGAAGTGGATTGCTTGATCTTTGCCACGGGATTCGAGGTTGGGACGGCGTACACGCGGCGGGGAGAGTTCGCG
>DATKPK010000271.1:0-4839 GCA_035524095.1 Binataceae bacterium (SeqCode)
TTTCTAATCCCGGTGAGAATCGCCTATCTCAAAGCTCGTTTAAAAAAATTTCGTGCTGATTGAGGCAAGCCAGTTCCTATCTAGAAGAAAGTACGAATCTGTTATGACAATCGAAGTGACTAAACCGTGTCAACTAGCTGAAGGCTATTTTGAACAAAAAGTATTGTATGAATAGTAAATAATAAGTACTTAGTTCAATTGAGTTTAAGCTCACTCAGTCGGGGAGGAGTGGATGCAGCGGTCGCCGCCGTTACGGTGCAGTCAGCACAATTCTGATTATAGTCGAACAACGCGCAACGAAAATAACGAAGCTTCGGGGGGAATAATGTTCAAGAACAAACTAATCGCAGCGGGGATTCTTTCGGTCAGCGCGCTGGCGCTCAGCGTGCCTGCCAAAGCCGGCATGATGGGTCCCAGCGTCAAGAGCTACAGCGGCCGTTATGCGTGCCGTGTGGATGATGGAACAGGAACGGTGTCAGAGACCGATGAAGTCGGTGGAGTGACCGGAACCTATGTTGTTATGCCCAACGGTATGGGCGGCTACAACGGCGGTGAGCTGAATGGTAACGGCTCGCTCTTGTGGGGCGACAACCCGTGTACGTTTACGCTCGAAACCTCCGGCATGTATCCGAGTACTTACTGGGTAGATTGGGCCGGTGTGGCTTACGAGACCCTGTATTGGACGGACGACAGTATGGATGACTGCTCGGGTTCTTACTTCACGATGACTCTGGAGACCGCGCTGTCTTTGCCTAATCCTTACGCGGCGGCCAACTCGGCTAAAACCACTTCCAACGTCGTCTATGGACCGTTCTCTTTCGCGGGTACCGGCGATTGCACTTCGAGCGCTAACTAATTGCCGCATGCGGCGAGCGAGTGCTTGAGATAAGGCGACGGGGAATAGGCAACGTGCCTGCGCTGACTAGTCGTCTATAGCGGCGCTCTGACGTGGTGAGCCCAACTCAGAGCCCCTCTCCGCTCTAGCGGAGGGGGGCTTAAGGTATTTTAGGGGCAAACTTAAATCGTCAGGCAAGTTGGCTTCGGACGGAAGTGCAGCAAAAGGCTATGCCCGTTTCAAACCAGCTTCAGTGAGCCTGTCCTCCAGAAGCGGGATGCGATCGAAGCCCCAGAAGGGCTCGTTATCAAAGTAGAATAGCGGGACACCGAACACGTGGTCCTCTGCCGCTTCGGCTTGCGCGCTTTCATACGCGCGGACGCCTTCGCCGTCGAGATAGTCGATATATTCGCCGGCTGATAAGCCCATCTGACTAATGGCTTCGGCGATCGGCGAAGGTTGATCGGCTTCGAGCTCGCCGCGGAAGAAGCGCTCATAGATAGTACGGCTGTAATCTAAGAGACGACCGTAGCGATCGGCAAACAGTCCACCAATCAGCGCTGGCGTGGTGTCGTAAATCTTCTTTGGACCTTTAATATAGATGCCGCGCGGCTTGGCCCATCGGCGCGCATCCAGATATGAGTATTTGACTTTGTATTCCGAATAGACGCTGCGTTCGCCTTTGCCCTTGATCCGAAGCTGGAACGGAATCCAGCGAACTTTGATATTATAACGTTCAGCGAGTGCCATTCCCGGGTCAAATGCGAGATAGGCAAACGGACTCTTATAGTCTGAATACATTTTGACTTGCTGCGTTTCCATATGCGCCTCATTTCGCGAAGCATGCTCATACATAGTTTGATTCGCCGCGAAGCAGCTATCACCTTGCCACTACTCAGGCAAAGAATCGAGCTGCGGACGCGGTGGAAGCGAATAGCAACGGCCGGTGATGACCGTTACGATGGCCGCTGTGATACTCAAGTGGTCCACCCGAGGGAGCATCAAAAACATTTCGGGAGAACAGAAGTTATGGCTTCAGAAGAGCAAAGGCGCATCGCGATTGAGTTTCTTGAAAATTTTAATCGCGCCGATCCAGAAGTATTCGCGAGGTTGATCACTGACGACTTTCGCTTTGAAATCGTCTCCTCGCTGGAAGAATTTCCACCGATCGTCGGCCGCCGCGAATTTGCCGTCAAAGAGGCTGCGACGCTCAAACAGTTATTCCCTGAAGGCCTGAAGCTGGAAATCGAGACCGTTATCGGCGACGGGCCTCATGTGGCGGTATTGGCTCACGCCGACACTGTTGCGATGAACGGCAAGCGCTACCTTCAGCGTTATGCCTTTTACCTGCGCTTCGAGGGCGATCGCATCGCCGAGGGACGCGAGTATAACGATACGAATCTGGTACGGGAGGTATTTATCGCCTAAGCGGCGCCGGTCTCTTCGGTGACCGTGACGTCCTCGCCAAGCACGGCGTCGGGACGGTCAGCCTGCAGCATCGCAAAGGTCAGATTCAGGTAAACCTCGATTAGCTCATCACGCCCGAGGCGTCCGCGCGGCTGGTACCATCGGATGACCGAGGTGAGCATCTGCAGCAGGGCGAAAGTAGCGACCTGCGCATCGGCAACGCGAAAGTCGCCGGTTGCGACGCCGCGTTCGATAATGTTCTGGACCTTGGCGGTATAGAGCCGTTCGAAATTCGATATCGCGCGATAATTCTTGGGCGTCAGGCTGCGCTTCTCGGTGCCGAGCACTAACGACTCTTGCAAATGGCTGATGTGATAGCTCAAGTGGAAACCGACGAAGTCGCGCATTTGCGTCGGCGGGTCATCGATCCCCCCGAGTTGCTGATCGAATTGGGCGAGCAGTCCTTCGACCGCCTCCTTCAACAACCAGAAGAGCAACTGCTGCTTGCTGTCGATGTAGTTGTAGAGCGAACCCACCTGAACCCCGATGGTCTTGGCGAGCATCCGCAGGTTCATCGCCTCGTATCCATGCTCGGACAATAGCCGGATAGCTGCCGCGCGCAGGTTGCGCAAAGTCTCGGCGCCGTTCGAGCCAGGGGTCCGCATCGTTACGAGATTCGTCCGTTTCTAATTAGCAGCACTACGCAATAGTATGAGCACAACAAGGATGGCTCAAGAGCATCCGGTCGCTTTCAGGAAAAAGGCGGCTTCGGTTTGACACGCGCATCGGGCACTTGTTAGAAACGAACGTACGTTCGATTATACATGCAGCCATTCGACTTTTGAACGGGACAAGCGAGACCATCGCAATGGAGGATTACTGAATGCCAGAATTCGACTTAGTGGTAAAGAACGGGATGATTGTGGACGGGACGCTGGCGCCGCGTTACCGGGACGACATCGGGGTGAAAAATGGGCGGATCGCGAAGATCGGGCGGATCATGCCGCACGAGGCGGCCAAGGTAATCGAGGCCGACGGGCTGGTGGTAGCGCCGGGCTTTATCGATCTGCATACGCATTATGATGCGCAGATTTTCTGGGACCCGTATCTGACGATTTCGGGCTGGCACGGGATTACGTCAGTCGTGATCGGCAATTGCGGCTTTGGTTTTGCGCCGGTCAAGCCCAACGAGCATGACCGCGCGATGCGCACGATGGTGCGGACCGAGGCGATTCCGCTGGCCTCGATGCAGGCGGCGATGAAGTTTGACTGGGAGAGCTATCCGCAGTTCATGGACGCGCTCGACCGCCAGCCCAAGGGCATGAACCTGTTGCCCTACATGCCGATGAATCCGTTGCTCGGCTATGTGATGGGGATCGACGAGTCGAAGACCGGGCGCATGCCGACCGAGCAGGAGCATGCCGAGATGCGGCGGTTGCTGAACGAGGCGATGGACGCGGGCGCCTGCGGCTGGTCAGCGCAGCGGCTGGTGCCGGACGGGCCGTCATCGGTGCAGCGCGACTATGATGGTTCGCCGATGAACACCGACCTGATGCATGACGAGACCTGCATCGAGATGGCGCGGGTATTGGGCGAGCGCGGCGAGGGCTTCCAGGAGCTGACGCTGTCGAGCTGGGATCCGAAGAAAGACGCGCAGCATTTCGAGTTGCTGGCGGAAATCAGCGGACGCCCGATCATGTTCGAGGCGGTGGCGACCCAGGACCGTTTCCCGCATCGCCATCGTAACACCTTGAAGTGGCTGGAGCGCTGCCGTCAGAAGGGCTTGCGCGTTTATGGCCAGGGGGTCACGACCGATGCCGGCCTGAGCTTCACGTTTGAGGACTGGAACCTGTTTGACGATTCCGACGCGTGGCGCGAGGCGACCACCGGGACGGTGGCGGAGCGGCGCGAGAAGCTGGGCGACCCGCGGCGGCGCGAGGCGCTCAAGGCGCAGATGCCGCGTGAGAGCCTGATCACCAGCTATTTCGACGAGATCATCATCACCGATGTGGTCAAGCCGGAGAACAAGCATCTGGAAGGATTGACCTTGCGCAAGGCGGCGGCGCAGACCGGTAAGCATCCGGTGGATACGATGCTCGACCTGGCGGCGTCCGAAGGGTTGAAGACGGAGTTCTTTGCGCCGGCGGTCAATCAGGACATGAATCTGATGAAAGAGCTGATCGATACGCCGCATATCACGTTTGGCGTATCGGACGGCGGCGCGCACACCAAGTTCCTGACGGCGGGGCGGTTCCCGACCGAAGGGATCGTGAAGTACGTGCGTGAGAAGGGCTGGCTGACGCTGGAGCAGATTCACTGGCGGCTGAGTGCGCTGCCGGCCTTCTGCGGCGGCTTCAAGGATCGCGGATTCCTGCGCGAGGGTGCGGCGGCCGATATCGTGGTTTACGATTTCGACAAGCTCAATGTGCGGCCGATCGAGATTCTGCATGACCTGCCGGGCAACGAATGGCGGCGGGTGCAGAAAGCTGACGGCTACAAGTACACGATCGTCAACGGCGAAGTGACCTTCGAGGGCGAGCGCTGCACCGGCGCCACCCCCGGCCAGGTCCTCCGCCACGGCGTCGGCGCCTAAGCGA
>DATKPK010000272.1:0-16845 GCA_035524095.1 Binataceae bacterium (SeqCode)
TTCGATCGGCGGAAAACGCATGGTCCTGACTCGCCGTAAGTTCATCACTCAGCTGGCGGCAATATGCGGCCTTGGCGCCGCCTTCTTATCGATGCAGGCTCTCGGCCTCGCCTCCACTCTTTTCGCGCAAACCGCACCCGTTTTGCCCCCACGCCTGGGCCATGGCACGCGCGTCATCATCTTGGGCGCTGGCATCGCCGGACTCGTGATGACTTATCGCCTGGAGCGCGCCGGTTTTGCGGTGACGCTGGTCGAAGCCCGACACCGCACTGGAGGCCGCAACTGGACGCTCCGCTGCGGCGACAAGGTTGAGATGATTGGCGAAACTGAGCAAATTGTCGGCTTCTCCCAAGGTATGTATTTCAACGCCGGGCCGGCGCGTATTCCCAGTCACCATCAAGGTCTTCTTGGTTACTGCAAGCTTCTCGGCGTGCAACTCGAAGTCGAGGTCAACTTTACTAACAGTGCTTTGTTGCAATCCGATAGCGCATTCGGAGGTAAGCCGATCCAGGAACGCCAGGCGGTCAACGATTTTCGCGGCCACATCGCCGAATTACTATCCAAAGCGATAGATCGTCACGCACTCGATCAGGAATTAACCCCCGACGACCGCCAGCGCCTCATCGCCTTCCTCCGCGATTATGGCGATCTGTCGAAAGCCAATCTCTACCGCGGTTCTGAGCGCGCGGGCTATAAGAGTGCTCCTGGTCCCTATGATCAAGTTGGCGTGCCACGCGATCCTTTGAGCTTACGCGATCTGCTTCACGACCCTGATCTTTCCGACATCATATTCAACGACATGATCGATATGCAGGCCACGATGTTCGAACCGGTCGGCGGCATGGACCGCATCCCGGCAGCCTTTCATCGATCAATCAGGAGTCCGATTCTCTTGGGCGCGCAAGTTAGCGGCATCCATCAAACCCCGAACAAAGTCGAGGTCACTTACATTCATCGCACCGGCAGCCAAAGTCATAATCTCTCAGCCGAATACGTAGTATGCACCATTCCTCTGCCGGTCCTCGCGAACATCGATACTAACTTCAGCTTGCCGGTTAAGCAGGCGATCGCCAGCTCCAAATATGATCATGCCGCCAAAGTCGCATTCGAGTCGCCACGCTTTTGGGAGGCCCAACAGATTTACGGTGGACTATCATGGGCCGGGCCCGACACTGGTGCAGTATGGTACCCCAGCAGTCGCTACGAGTCGGCTCGAGGTATAATTCTGGGAGCCTACGTCGCGGGCAAGCCCGCCGAAACCTTTGAAGCTTTACCGATCGCTACGCAGATAGCGATGGCTCGCCATGCCGTCGACAAGCTGCATCCCGGCCACGGCTCAGACTTAAGCGCGCCAGTCGCAGTAGATTGGAGCAAGATTCCCTACAATCTCGGCCCCTGGATCCACTGGAAAGACTCTGGCACGGACGCCGCCGCGTTTCGCCTGCTCAACCAGCCTGAAGGGCGTGTCTATTTCAGCGGCGCCCATCTCAGCCAATTGCCGGCTTGGCAGGAAGGGGCAGTGCTCGCCGCTCACCGCACGATCGCAATGATCGCCGATCGCACCGCTGTCACCAATCCCGCACCACGCGGCCAATCATCTTGAAGCTATGTAATATTTTCGCCGTGGCCGCGAGGCTCACGTATTTCGCTAATAGCTCGCGTCACTACTTACTGACTGTTTAGTATCTGCCCGCCAGCCTATCGCTCACATCATCCATCGCCAGCCTTTCAGTTTTCCGACTCTCCTTTTTGAATTTCCAGCATTTCAACCGGTGATTCGCTCGCGGCACAGCCCTTGCGACTGCCTATTCTGGTCCTGTCGATGCACAGACCTAACGTCTTTCTCACTCAGCAAAGGAGTTTTCTTATGGAACAACGAGCACAGAAGATTGAACATTCCGACCGTTCGGTTCCGATGCGCCGCGTACTTGGAGCAACCTCCCTAACCAAAGATGCCATCCGCAACCGCAACGGTGACGATCTCGGCTCGCTCAAAGAAATCATGATTGACATTCCTGCCGGCCGCGTCGCCTACGCCGTCCTGTCTTTCGGCGGCTTCCTCGGCATCGGCAACAAGCTTTTCGCGATTCCGTGGGAGATGCTCACCGTCGACGAAGATCGTCAATGCCTCCTGCTCGATGTCGACAAAAAGACTCTCGAGAACGCCCCTGGTTTTGACAAGGACCATTGGCCCGATATGTCAGACCGTGCCTTTGGCACGCAGGTCTATACCTACTACGGCCGCAAGCCCTACTGGAACTAACTAAAATCGAGGTGCGGTTGTATAAGCCGCACCTCGATTTTCGAGGTAACTCGATATGAGTAATCGATTATCAAAATTGATGATCGCCAGCTTTGTCGGACTGACCCTTACCGCTTTCGCTCCGCTCCTCTATGCTCAAGGCACGGGCGGCGGAGCAGCCGGCAGCGCCGGGCCTGGTGCAGCCGGTGGACCCGCGATGGGCTCTTCTTCGGCTCCCGGTTCGATGGGCGGTAACGCGGCTCCGATGAGCCCACCAAATTCTATGGGCAATCCTTCGGCGCCGAATGCGATGGGGTCCAATCCCGTTCCGCCTGGTACGGCGAACCCATCTGATCCGGACTACAACACCAGTACCGCTCCCGGCGCTACTTCTGCCAATCCGTCGAGCAACGCTCCCGATTCGGCAACAATGAACAATAACAACACGCCTGGTTCAGCGCCGGGCGCCGCTTCCAATTCCGGTACTGGCTCCTCGAACACCGCTCCCTGAACACCTATAGCCGCGATAGCTTCGGTCATCGCGGCTATACCTCATTCGGCCAACTGCAAATCTAGCTAAGACTATGCGTCCATTTCCTTTTTTGCTCGTCCGCTCTCCGACCCGTTTCGCCGTTACACTAGCTGTGAGCCTTTGTGTTCTCATAGCACTCTCGACCGCGGCTCTTGCTCAACCTGCCAATCCACGCGCCAACCCATCACCCAATGCCCCTTTCCCCGCTTCTGATCACAAACCCGCATCGCCCAAGACGCTCCATGCCAAGGCCTCATGGTATGGTCCGGGCTTTCAAGGGCGCGAGACCAGCACCGGCCAGACCTTCAATCCGCACAAACTAACCGCTGCCTCGTCGAAGCTTCCGCTTGGTTCGACCGCCGAGGTAAAGAATCTCCAGAATGGCCGCAAAGTCAAAGTTAAAATCAATGATTGCGGTCCCAACGTCGCCGGCCGCAAGGTCGATCTTTCTAGTCGTGCCGCTAACCAATTAAAAATGAAGCATGCTGGCGTAGTTCCGGTAGAGGTTAAGGTTCTGCACGAACCCGCTGACGCCCATCCTTGCACCCAGTGATTATTCAGCGCATTGATCTAAGAGGCTGACCGTGCCACGTTTCAAGTCCACTTACCTGGTGGCCGCGCTCGCGATCCTTATCGCCGCGGCCCTTATAGTCTCCATCACATTAGATCCCTTCGTACGCACTCGCGTCGAGCAAACGATGAATCGTAGCCTCAAGGGCTACCATACCAGTCTCGGCCATGCCCACGTCAGTCTCCTTGGCGGCGCCTTAGCTTTGAGTGATCTGACTATTATCCAAAATGCTCATCCCGCGCCGCCAGTCGGCCACATCCCATATCTTCGCATCAGTATCGAATGGCATGCGCTGCTCACCTGGCATATCGTCGCCGATTGCTTGATTGAGCAGCCTGCTATTCACATCAATCTGATCCAGCTTAGCTCCCAGGCCGAGAGCAACGTATCTCTGCGCCAGCGCGGATGGCAGGACGCTCTCCAAAATATCTACCCCTTCAAAATCAATCGCTTTCGCGTCCGCGACGGTGCACTTACCTATATCGATACCGATCCTGATCGGCCCTTGCAGCTTGAGCATCTCAATCTGACCGCCGGCAACATCCGTAACATTGATTCGCCCAACAATCCCTATCCCTCGACTATCAGCGCCGACGCAATGGTCTTTAACACCGGCCACGCCTCAATCGATGGCCGTGCCAACTTTCTCTCTAAACCTGTCGCCAGCCTGCGCATCAGCTATCAACTTGATCAGGTTCCGCTCGCAGCTCTTGAGCCCGCTATCAGGCGCGTCAACTTGACACTCACCGGCGGCCGTTTTGCCAGCGACGGCACTGTCGAATATTCACCGACCGTCGAACGTGTCGAAATTCGTCACGCCACCGCCGATGGCGTCAATATCGAATATATTCATCAATCGGCCACAGCCGAAGCGGAGGCCCAGCGTGTTGAAGAAGTGCGACAAGCAGCGGCTCGCGCCAACAACGCTCCCAACCTGATCCTCAAAATCGATCAGTTGCAGTTGAATAATGGAAGAGTTGCTTACCGAGACGATGCTGGTAGTACCCCTTATCTGATCTATATCACCGACCTCGGGGTACGCGTCTCCGACCTCTCCAACCAAACTTCTGAGGGTGCTTCGGCCTTAAAGCTGGACGGTCTCTTCATGGGCAGCGGTAAAACTAATCTCACCGGCGACTTTCGCCCCCGCCCGCATAATCCCCCTGACTTTGCTATCAACCTCGTTGTCGATAACACTCAGTTGCCGTCACTGAACGATCTTCTGCGCCGCTATGGCCGGTTCGACGTTCAATCTGGCCTGATGTCCATCTATTCCCAGATAACAGTGCGCGACAATCAAATTACTGGCTACGTCAAACCTCTTTTCACTAATGTCCAGGTCTATAGTTACAACAAAGACAAGGGCAAACCGGTTCTCCATCAAGCCTATGAACTAATCGTCGGAGGCGCTGCGCAGCTGTTGCGCAATCACTCAAGTCAGGCCGTAGCTACTAAAGTTGATTTGTCTGGTAAATTCCAACAACCCAATGTCAGCACCTGGCAAGCTTTTATTGAGCTCGCGCACAATGCTTTCATCCAGGCTATCGTGCCTGGCTTCGATCATCAGGAGAAAATCGCCGCCGGCCAATCCTCATAATCTCTATAACTCGCTGTAGCACACAACAGTGGCCCCAAGTCGGGGCCACTGTTGTGGGGAATGCGCGCTTGCCTTTGAATGAGAGAGTCTTGACCACAGGCGCGCGTTCGCTCCACAAGCGGCTGCCATCGCGCTGTCTAGGCCGCCTTCGCACTGGAATTCGTTATCGCCACATGCCTGAACTGGCGTTCCCGTTGCTTCGCCACACGCCGGCCGCGTTTCAGGCTTTCACGCAGAGCATCCGCGTCGATACCGATCGCCCCGCAAACGTTCTCGAAACTAAACGGATTGTCGGGATACTTACCGTAGATCCATGTATACACTTCCGAGAATTCCAGTCGTTTGCGATGGTCTCGTGCGGCCTCGGTCTTGTAGAAAATACTCAGCGCGTCTAGCAGTACTGCGACCCTGAGCGCGCGCTCACCCCGGAAATCGGGCTGCCCGAGGCCCTCACTCCCGCTCATTTCCCCTATCAGCATTTCGTTCCAACCGGCTTTCACTAACCTAACCTCTTCGTGTGATATCTGAATCCATTCTTTCCGAAGTCAACTGCAGCATCCACTCGTATTTCCATTACCTCGGGCTGCTCCGACACATTGACTCAATGTTGCTGCCAGCAGGATTTGTGCCGGTATTTATTAATCCTCCAACACGTATCTTCGGCCAGATGAATGCAGATTAGCTAAGCTCTCTCGGCTCTCAGCGAACGGCAGCGTCGGCACGACAATCGCTAGATTTTACCTCAAGGCTCGCCGTACCAGGGGCCTGCGTATTTCCCACAGTGAATCGAAATCTAATCTGGTTTTCGCAAGGAGAGACGAATAATGAGCGAATTTGTTAGTGACCTAAAGAAAATCAAGGAGCGCGCCCGCGCTCATATGGAGCAGGGAGCGGTCACGGGAAACTATAAGGCTGATATCGGGGCGGTCTTGAAAGTCCTCAACGACGTTCTTGCGACCGAGATCGTATGCACTCTGCGCTACCGCCGCCACTATTATACAGCCGCAGGTCTCAACTCTGAGGGCGCCAAGGCCGAGTTCCTTCAGCACGCCAACGACGAACAGCAACACGTTGATTGGGTGGCTACGCGCATTACCCAACTCAACGGCGAACCCAACTTCAATCCCGAGGGCCTCAGCTCACGGGCTCATTCCGAGTATGCCGAAGGCAAAGACCTAATCTCGATGATTAGGGAAGACCTCTACGCCGAACGCATCGCCATCGAATCCTACTCCGCGATCGTCCGCTGGCTCGGCAACGACGATCCTACAAGCCGCAAACTCATCGAAGATATTCTCAAGGTCGAAGAGGATCACGCCGAGGACATGAAGACTCTACTCGAAAAAATGCACTGAACCTTCGGCGAGGCGTGGGCGCTTGGCTTCGTGAGAAGTCAGGCGCGCTTTCCTTTTTGAACCTGCTCTCGCCTCGTCGTGTTCTCTGAATGGATTGGCACGTCCAATGCTGCGTCTGAAGAAGACGGTATCTAGCGGAAAGACGCCATCGCATCCAATGCGCGGGCTTGAGATCCGCTCGAATTGTACCAGAATCCGTAAGGAGTTTACTCGATGCGTTCTTTATCAAAGACACTGCTTTTAGCAACAGCCCTCGCCGTTCCCGGCATCGTCAGTGGATGTTTCTACAGTCACACGGTCGACAAAACGCCTGCCGTAGTGACTACTACTCCTGATAGCTCCTCCACAACGACCACCACAACAACGGATGGCCCGCCGGTTGTCCAACGCCAATCAACCACGACTACGTACTCCAATCCATCTAGTTATTAGTCCAACTCAGCGCGGCGGCGAATTCGTCGCCGCGTAAGGATTCACTTGCTGCAGGAGTTTGATGAATGCCACGTAAAGCCGCTTCCTCCAAATCTAAGCCCGGCGCTCGCAAGTACGGTCCTAAGGCGTCTGCGAAAGTCGGTTCCGCTCTTCATAAGATGAAAGCCGGCAAATTAAAATCCGGTACTTCCGGTAAAGCTGTGAAAAGCCGCGCTCAAGCTGTAGCTATTGGTCTTTCCGAAGCGCGCAAGGCAGGTGCAAAGGTCCCGTCGCCCAAACCGAAGAGGTCAACACGCCCTAAGTCGAAGGCTTCGACTAAGTAATGCTCAACGCACACCGATTGAATTTTATGAAAGCGATATCGAGAGTCGGTGCGGGCCATTGGAGCCCGCGCCGTCTTTAACGTTATTTAACTTGTCGTTCTGAATTGTAATGAACCTGCTGCGACTGCCGTGGTGTTCTCCTTCCTCTCACTCCAGGAAGTCCAACGGCTAGCGCTTGACGAGGGCCTTACTGCCTCGACGTGGCGCACAACAATCCGCAGCGTGGCGTCCTCGTGCAAAGCCCGATCGGCGTATGCTTCTGCGGTAATTCTGTTGGCAAAACAATTCACCGATTCTATATTTGATTCTTCGCCGGCAAACATGCGGCGGCTGATCGTCACTTCCCAGAATGGCGGCTTCATTCCGTCAATCCTCGAGTCAACGAATCAGGCTTCTGCCCGCGATAAGGCTGATCAGGAACAGCACTATGAAAATTCCAAACAAGATTCTGGCAATTCCCACCGACGCTCCAGCGATTCCGCCAAAACCCAACACGCCCGCAACAATTGCGATTACTAGAAAGACGACTGCCCAATACAGCATCTGCTTTTACTCCTCCTTCGCCAGCTAAACGGCCGATCGCCGATGCCATAACCTAACGCAAATGACATGCCGCAAATCCCCGCCAGCACCTCATTTAATTTTCGCTTTGCCACCGCGTAAACTGGAATTGCCGTCGTGCCAACGTCCTCGGCGGCGGCCAGACGATCTTCATTACACCATCACGAGGTCCGCATGCGCCTGATGCTCCTGTCCTCCACGTTCGCCCTCTTCTTGCCTTTGATTTTCTGCGGATGCCTCCAGGTCCAGCCTCAGCCCGCCGTTCCCCCAACCTCAGTAACCTCATGGGGACCGCTCGGCGGCTTTGCTGTTTCTTCCGGCACGACTTGTTCTGGGCACCTATTGCTGAATGGGCGAACAGCCGTTTCCAGCGACCAATGCTTCACCGGGACCGCCGACGTCGTCCTATGCACCGATACCACGGCACCGAATCCCGTCATGTGCAGTCCAGCGAGCGGCTATCTCACGATCGCCGGCACCCCTGGCGATACCATCGCCTACGCCCGAATTCGCTGATAGTCCGTATGATCTGCCAGCGGTTCGCTTGAGTCTCTGCATAGCGCCTCGCGAGGATGAAGCCTTCGCGCTTCCATCGCGGGTACCTCGGTAATTTTTTCCTCCTTTTCGCTCTCAGTAGATGGGAAAATTGCCTTTACTCCCATCACTTGCATAATTTGGAATAGATGGCCTCCGACTCCAACCACAAGCAGCCTCCGCCGCCGCTCCCTGAGGCCTCGTCGGCTGTCTTGCGCCGGATGCTCCTCATCGGTGCTGTAGTGCCGATTCTCGCGATGCTCTTGATGACCGGCCTGCTCTGCCTGCAAATCCACGAGCGCTCGCTCGATGTCGATTGGACCGAGCATAGCGACGAAGTGTTGAGAACGGCTGGCGCAAGCTTGCTCTATCTCACCCAGATGGCGGCGATCGTGCGCGATTATGTAATTCGTGGCGATACTAGCTCGCTCACCAGCTATCGGCAGGCCAGCGACCGTGCGGCCCAATCACTATCCGATCTGGCCTCTCTGGTCCGCGATAATCGGTTCCAACTGGGACGCGTTAGCACGATTAGCCAACTCAAGGGCGAGGTCATTGGCCGCTATGACGAAATCGTCGAAGACCACGATCGTAATAACTGCGCGGATTGCGCTGCTAGGCTTGCAGGCACTCACGAGTTGATGATCCGCGTCCGTGACAATTTCGCCCAATTTGCTGACGCCGAGCGCGCTCTCAGGACCCAGCGCCAGGCAGGACAGGAGGCTGGGGAAGGCCGCATTGTCGCTGGTCTCGCCGCACTCGTGATCGTCGTCCTAACTGCCTCCGTTTATTCTATCTGGACCACGGCTAAACGGGTCGCCGGCATCTACAACCGAGCCCTCGTCGATGCGCGCGCCTCACGCGCCGACGCGGAGCGCGCCAACCGCGCCAAGGATGAGTTCTTGGGTATCGTTTCGCACGAGCTTCGCGGCCCGCTCTCGGCTATCTCGATGTGGACCCAGGTACTCCTCGGCAGCCGCACCGACGACCAGAAAATGCGCAAAGGCCTCGAGGCCATCAGCCGGGCGATTCAATCCGAAAGCCAGATGATCAACGACTTACTCGACGTTTCGCGAATCGAGGCCGGTAAAATGCGCCTCGACGTCCGTACTATCGATCTCCCTGCCATCATCGAGGCCGCAGCCGAAGTCATTCGTCCTTCCGCAGACGCCAAGGGCATCCGCGTCCATGTCATCCTTGACCCGAAAGCCGGTCCGGTCGCGGGTGATCCCGAACGCCTTCAGCAGGTCTTTTGGAATCTCTTGTCCAACGCCGTTAAGTTCACACCAAAACAGGGCCGCGTCGAAGTCAAACTCGAACGCATCAACTCCCACGTCGAACTAGCCGTCAGCGACAACGGTCGCGGCATCGACGCTAAAGTGCTCTCGCGCATTTTCGAGCCCTTCTGGCAGGCGGACGGCGGCCCCAGCCGCTCAGAGACTGGCCTCGGCCTCGGGCTTTCCATCTCGCGCAAAATCGTCGAGATGCACGGCGGTAGTCTCATTGCCTCCAGCGGCGGCACAGGCGCGGGCTCCACTTTCACTGTGATTCTGCCGGTCTCCCTCGCCCACCGCCTCTCATCGTCGACTCTGCGCGAACACCCGACAGCTCCGACTTCCGTCGCCAATGGCGACGCTCGCCTCGACGGCCTCCGGGTTCTTGCTGTGGACGACCAGCCCGACGCCATCGCCGCCATTCAAAGTCTCCTGCAATCCCAAGGAGCAGAGGTCCACACCGCCTCTTCAGCTCGTTCCGCGCTCGCTGAACTTGATGGCTGGCGCCCCGACGTCCTCGTTTCAGACATCGGAATGCCGAACGAGGATGGCTATTTCCTCATTCGTGAATTGCGTAACCGTCCACGCGACCGTTGTGGCGATATCCCCGCGATCGCTCTAACTGCCTATGGCCGCGTTCAGGATACTGTCCGCCTGCTTGAGAGTGGCTTCCATATGCACGTGACGAAGCCCGTCGAACCGGCCGAATTATTTGCCGCCATTCGCAGTGTCACTCGCACAGCCTCCGAGTTCAGCCGCTAACCGCATCGACAGTCCACCCGCTCCGCCCCTGAAATGCGCCATTCTCGCCCTAACTTCTCGTCGCCGTCACTCGCCGCGGCAACCGCACCACAAACGTCGCTCCCTCTCCCGGCTGACTCTTCAACGTCACACCTCCCCCCATCGCCACGACAATCTGCCGGCTGATCCAGAGTCCTAACCCGAATCCGCTTCTCTCATGCTCACTTTCGACGCGCTCGAATTGCTCGAACACCCGGCTCTGATTCTCTGGCGCAATCCCGATCCCGTGGTCCGTCACCTCTATCTCGACCGTCTCTTGCGACGCTCGCAGCGCCACCTGAATCGGTTTGCCTTCACCGTATTTGACCGCATTGGATAGCAGGTTGGTGATTACCTGGTCTGCCCGCATCTCATCCCAACGCCCTCTAACCGGACCCGGCACGGCGACCCGGATCTGTCCCGGCGCCGACTGTTCGGCGAACCGCTCTGCAATCTGCTCTATCTGGACCGCTATATCGTATTCGCGCGGCTCGAGCCGCATCCGCCCCGACGCGATTCGCGATATATCCAGCAGCCGATCCAGCAGGTTCGCCATGCGCGTGACTTGCGCCGAGGCTTTTTCGACATGGCCGGCCAGTGCCTTCCGCCCTTCTTCCATCTGGGTCAGCGTGTTGGTTTCCCGCTTCAGCAGATTCAAGCGCAGATGGAGCGAGTTCAGCGGATTGCGTAGTTCATGCGATGCGATCGAAAGAAAGTTGTCTCTTATCGCTAGCGCCCGCCCCAGATTCTGATGGGCCGCGCGCTCCATCATCAGCAATTTCGCGTTATCAATCGTGATCGCCCCGTGCGCCAGCAAGCCCGCCAACAACCGCTCGTGCCTCGGTGCAAATTGATTAACCTCAGGCTTTCCGAGGACCAGGCTCCCATGAACTCCACCGGCCGCGGATGCTACCGGCATCATCAACCATCTATACCCCGTCTCTCTCGATGCCTTATCCGCTTTACCGGCCGACTCGCCTCGATCACTCGCCCTCGTCCGCCCGCTTATCCCCGCGAGCAGATCTGCGACTAGGTTTTCCCACCCTTCTGGCGGAACTCCGCTCACGGCTTCCGCCTTCAGCCCCATCCTTTCTGGTCTGTGGGATTCCTCATTTGCCGCAAAAAATGCTGCAAAGTCGGCATTGCAGAGCCGTCGCGCCTCATCTGTCAGCGTCCGTGTGATCCCCTCCAGATGGGGCCCTGCAAGCTTGTCGAAACTCAGCAGCGCCTCGCTTATCCGCGCCTCTTCGACCGCTCTGCCGCCCGCGATCATCCGCCCAAGCTGCGCCCCAATCAGTTCCAGGAAATCTCGATATTCGCCATCGAATGGCAGTAGCGGACTCAGTCCCGCCACCAAGTAGCCGCTTGGCCGCGACGGTTCTAACGTCACCAGCGGAATTGCCGAGTAATGGTATGACCACCCGGCCCATCCGCCGTCCGTTATCTCAGCCGTCGGTAAAATCTCCTCTATCCCCGTCGATTTCTCGCCAGTTCGCAGCTCCGCGACGTGCCGCAGCTTCTCCGTAGATATCGGTAGCTTGCCGATCAGCTCCATAATCGGCAGCGGCACCCCAGCTGCCGCCACCAATCCGCTGCTCGCCCCTTCATTTAGATAAATTAGCGCCCACGGGATATCCCCGCGATTCTCTGCCAATGCCCGCGCCGCCCATCGGCATACCTCCTCAGGAGCCTCGTCTTCTCTTGTCGCGTCAAGCAGATCGCGCAGCGTGTCCAGCCGTCTGCGGCTCAAAATCTTCCGCGTTGTCTCATGGACGGGCAGGATGACGCCCTCGATCTTGCCATCGGCACTTACCACCGGCGCGACTGACAAGGTGAAATACGCCTCTTCGAGGAACCCTCGACGCTCGATCTCAAACCGTTGATCCGCATAGCGGACCGGGTTGCCGGTCGCCATCACCTGATCCATCAACGGCTTCAGTTGGTCCCACAATTCGGCAAAGGCATCGCGCGCCGCCCGCCCCATCGCCTGCGGATGCTTTTCCTGAATTATTTCACTGTAGGCGTCGTTGTAGATGCAAACCAGTTCCGGCCCCCACATCACCACCGTCGGCCATTGCGACCCGAGGCAATTCGCTACTGCGCTCTGCAACAGCTCATTCCAGTCCACGACGGCGCCCAAAGGCGTCGCCGCCCAGTTCACCGCGCGCGCGGCCTCTCCGGCTTGACTTTCGTAAGCTAGGCAAGCCGCCGCGCTATGCACAGGTTCTCGTCGCATTACTTTTGTGATCCCGACGGCGCCATGATCGCGACTCAGAACCTTCTATCGAGCATGTCTCATTCCAAGAATCGCTAGCGCGTATCGCATCTGACGTTAATAGTCCTTCGAAGCTGCTATTTCATCCTTAACATATCGTTATTTCCTGATCGTCATGACCGAGTTTTCGTCCAGCCGGCTATTTTTCTCTGGCCGCCTTGCATTTATGCCCATCGCCTTTATCTTCTTCACAAGCCGTTCGCCACAAGCTCTATGCTATCCTTCAACAAGTAGAGGCAACCTTAACCGTGGCTGGCAAATACCGAATTCTTATAGCTGACGATGATGTCGTCACCCAGGACGATTGGCGTGAAATCTTGGCTGGATGGGGCTACGAAGCCTCTTTCGCGGAAGACGGCGACAAGGCCCTCGAGTTCGTCGAAAGGCATCAGCCGCACGTCCTGCTCTGCGATCTTCGGATGCCGCGCCGCAACGGCCTCGATCTGCTCGCCGCGATGAAAGAGCGGGGCCTCAACCTCGCCACCGTAATGATCTCAGGCGTCGGCCAAATCGACGACGCGGTCCGCGCCATCAAGCTCGGCGCCTACGATTATTTGACCAAGCCGGTCGATCTCGATCGCCTCCAAATCCTTCTTAAAAACCTGACCTCACACGTCAAGCTCAGTGAGGAAAATCAACGCCTCCGTCGCCACCTCGCCGAGGCGGGCAAGCTCGGCTCGATTATCGGCCGCTCACTGCCGATGCGTCGCGTGATGGCTCTGATCGACCAGGTCGCACCCAGTTCCGCATCCATTTTGATCGCCGGCGAAAGCGGTACCGGTAAGGAAATCGTCGCTCGCACCATTCACGAGCTTTCCGCGCGCCACGACGGCCCCTTCATCGCGCTCAACTGCGCCGCAATCCCCGATACTCTGATCGAAAGCGAACTCTTCGGCCACGAGCGCGGCGCTTTCACCGGTGCCGACAAGCGCCGTCCCGGATGCTTTGAGTTGGCCGAGGGTGGCACCCTCTTCCTCGACGAGATCGGCGAGATGAAAATCGACATGCAGGCCAAGCTTCTGCGTGTCCTCGAAGAGCGCAAGCTTCGCCGCGTCGGTGGTAGCAGCGAAATCAGCGTCGACGTGCGTGTCCTCGCCGCCTCCAACCGTAATCTCGAGGGCGCGGCCGGTGACGGCACCTTTCGCGAAGACCTCTATTATCGCCTCAACGTTTTTACCGTTCAGTTACCCCCTCTGCGCGAGCGCAGCGACGATATTCCGCTTTTCGTCGAGCACTTTTTGACTGAACTCGAAACGCCACCTAACAAGACCGTCACCGGCCTTGAGCCTGATTGTCTCGAGGCGTTGAAAGGCTATTCGTGGCCCGGCAATATCCGTGAGCTTCGCAACGTGATGGAACGCGCACTGATCGTTACCCGCGGACCGCTGATCTCCCTCAACGATCTTCCGCCCAGCCTCAGTCCCAAACATAAGACCCGTCCTATCTTCGAGGTCACCATCGGTACTCCCCTGCATGATGTCGAGATGGAACTCGCGCAGCGCACCATCGCCTACGCCGGTGGCAATAAATCCGAGGCCGCGCGCCTGTTGGGTGTATCTCTCAAAACCCTCTACAACTGGCTCAAAGCTGAAGAAGAGGACGAAGCGGTCGCTGCCGACCCCAAAGCGTAACCGCGGCCCCTTCCTCCGCGCCTCGACGCGTTCAACGGCGATAAGCTCTCGTTGTTTGTTTCCACGCCTATCTGTATGCTCGATGGTCGCGGCTCGCAGATGCAATCACCGATACTGACTGCACACCTCCAACGCTTAGCCTGCGCGTTTCATCACCGCCGCAGCTAGCCATTCGTCCGCCTCGCATCAATGCTTTTCCGGGGGATAACTGAATAATGCGCCTCAAATGGCTATTGGCGTCGATGCTGATTTCTGCTCAATTATTCTATGCTTTGCCTCTAACGGTCTTCGCTGACCCTGCGACCTCTGCCACTGCTTCGCAGCAGCCCACCGCCGCTCAACTTCAGCAATTGGTTTCGCCCATCGCGCTCTATCCCGATACCCTGGTCGCGCAGATTCTCGCCGCCTCCACCTATCCGACTCAAATCGTCGAAGCCGACCGCTGGCTCGATAGCAACAAGAGCATGTCCGCTAAGCAGATCGCTCAGGCCGCTAGCCAGCAGCCCTGGGACCCCAGCGTCAAATCGCTCACCGCTTTTCCCTCCGTCCTTGACAATCTGAACTCCAACTTGTCCTGGACCTCCACTCTCGGCGACGCTTACTACAATTATCCGCAGGAAGTTCTCAAAGCCGTTCAGGTGATGCGCCATAAAGCCGAACAGGCCGGCAGCCTCAAGACCACCCCGCAACAGACGGTCAGTCAGCAGGGCCAGACCATTATCATCCAGCCTGCCAATCCCCAGGTCATATACGTCCCCCAATATAATCCGACCGTTGTCTACGGTGCTCCGGTCGCTGCTCCTCCCGGCTATTCAAGCAGCGATCTCGCGCTTGCCGGACTTCTTGGCTTCGGCGCTGGCATCGCTGTGGGCGCCCTTATCGCCGATAGTGACGGATGGGGTTCAAGTCATTGGGGATGTGGCTGGAGTGGCGGCAACGTTACCTATAATCATAACGTCTACGTCTCGAATACCAACGTCTATCACCACGATAACTGGAACAATACTAACTGGAATAACAATCACTCAAATTGGAATAATACCAATCATCTGAACTGGAATACTCATCCCTCCACCTGGAATAACAATGCCTATAATCACTCCAATTTCAATAATAATGAGTTGAATCACACTAATAACTTCAACGGTAACCACGCGAATCATCCGAATTACGCCAATAATAACTTCAATCACAACGACCCCGGCCGCAATGATTTCGGAGGCTCGTCGTGGAATCATTCCAACAACGCCTTCGGAGGATACAAGCCCGGTGGCAACGCCTGGGCTAACGCCAATCGTGGCCGTTCGAGCCTCGGCGGAGGCCACTTCGGTGGACATGGATTCGGCAGCGGCGGCGGTGGCTTTGGACGCTTTCACCGCTAAGTCATCTTCAATCCTCCAGGGGGAACTATCCGATGCGCTCAAATCATAGCCACTTCATCTCCCGCCGATATTTTGCGTCGATTATCTTCGGCGCCATCATTCTGGCAGTTGCCTCATACGCTTCCGTAGTGCGCGCGGCTGCCGAACCCGGCCAAAAAATCTTCGCCAAGCCCGACGACGCCGCTGCTGCGATGGTCACCGCTCTGACCCAAAACGATCGCCCCGCTCTCATCACGATCTTCGGCAATGACGGCAAAGGCCTGCTCAAGTCCGGTGACCCGGTCGAAGACGCCAACGACATCAAAACCTTCCTGAAGGCCTACGCGGAAATGCATCGTTTCCGCGTAGGTCCCGACGACAAGCTCTATCTATTGGTCGGCGCCCAGAACTGGCCGATGCCGATTCCGCTCGCCAAGGGTCCCTCCGGATGGTACTTCGACACTCCTTACGGCAAAAAAGAACTGCTCTATCGCCGTATCGGCGACAACGAAAATACCGCTATCGAGGTCTTGCAGGCGATTGTCGCCGCCGAAAATGAGTACCACGACGGCGCGGCCGGCAGTGGTAAGGAATACGCCGCCCATCTGCTCAGTACCCCCGGCCAGCACGACGGCCTCGCCTGGCGCGCCGAAGACGGCAAGCCCGCCGGTCCGATGGGCGCTCTCGCCGCTATTGCTCTCGCCCAAGGTTATACTGCGCCCGGACCCGGTAAGACCGTTCCCGTTCATGGCTACTATTTCCGTATCCTTGATAGCCAGGGCGCCAGCGCCGCTGGCGGCAGCAAAAGCTATATGGTCGACGGCAAGATGACCAACGGCTTCGCGGTTCTCGCCTTTCCCGCCAAATATCGTTCTTCCGGCGTGATGACCTTCCTCGCTGGCCCCGACGGCTCCATCTACGAACGCGACCTCGGTCCCGACACCTCTCGCCTCGCCCCCGCCATCACCTCCTACAACCCTGACTCCTCCTGGTACCCCACCAGTTAGCTATCGCGACTTGTATGCCCGCGACCCGAGGCAACGCCGAGGGATGCAATGGCGATTCGCGCCGACTCCGCACCCATCAACGCGCTCGCCCCCTGAATCGCCTTAGGACTGCGTCGCTTCTGGTTCGAGACTCACAAATGAATTACGGTTCGTCTGATGGGAAGCCGATCGAAGCGCACAGGCGGAAGGCTTCCCGGACCATTCCTGAAGCGTATCACGCTCCTGGCCGAACGCGCTGATTTAAGCCGTTACCCTTTCAACATTGCCGCTTTCTCCCACGGTATCGACCTCGAGATAACTTCGAACGTCACTCTCTTGGTCGGCGAAAATGGCTCCGGCAAATCGACCTTGCTCGAAGCCCTCGCAGAGA
>DATKPK010000273.1:0-7294 GCA_035524095.1 Binataceae bacterium (SeqCode)
CGGCCTCAAAAACGCCGATTTGGCCAAACGCGGAGAATATCTCGCGCGCGCGGCTGATTGTTTCGCATGTCACACGGTGTCGCGCGGCCGGCTTTTTGCCGGAGGGCTGCCAATATTACTGCCGTTCGGAGTGCTTTATTCCACGAATATCACGCCGGACAAGGATACCGGCATCGGCAATTACACCGATCAGGATTTCCTAAACGCGGTGCAACGCGGCATTCGGCGGGATGGCTCTCGCCTGTACCCTGCGATGCCGTATCCTTCATACACGTTGATGAGCGATGCCGACGTTCTGGCAATCAAGGCCTATCTATTCAGCCTACCGCCGGTCCGCGCGGCGAATATTCCGGACACGTTGAGTTTTCCCTTCAATCAACGCTGGTCGATGATTTTCTGGTCTGCCGTCTTTGCCAAAGACGCACGCTTCGCGCCCAACACGGCGCAGAGTGCGGAATGGAACAGGGGTGCCTATGTCGCGGAAGCGTTGGCACATTGCGGCGAGTGTCATACGCCGCGCAATCTCGCTTTCGCACTCGACAACATCAACAAATTCGGCGGTGCAGTGACAGCGGGCTGGTACGCTTTCAACATCACCTCCGATAAGGGATCCGGCATCGGCGGCTGGACGGACAGCGAGTTACACGCCTATTTATCGACGGGACACGCATCCGGCCGCGGCACGGCGGCGGGGCCGATGGGCGAGGCCGTCGATAAGAGCTTCAGTTACTTGGCTGCGGCCGATATCCGCGCGCTGGGGACCTATCTGCGCAGCATCCCGCCGCTCGCGTCATCCGATTTGCCGGCCACGCTTGCGCCGCCGGCTCCGGCTTCGCCAAAGGGCGGCAATGCGACGGCAGATGCTGCCGGCAAGCGTGTATTCGAAGGCGCATGCGTTAGCTGTCATGATTGGACAGGCATCAGCCGGCTCTCACCTTTTGCGACCATTGCCGGTACGCGCGGCGTAAACGATCGCACGGCTACAAATGTAGCACAGATCGTGATTTCCGGCACGAACCGAAATACGCCCGGCGAGGCCATATCAATGCCCGCGTTCGGTGATGCCTACTCGGACACCGAAATCGCGGCTGTATCTAATTATGTTACCGCACGCTTCGGTACAGAACCATCGAGGCTTACCGACAAGGACGTCGCGAAGCTCAGGAGTGAAGCTAACTAGGAGGTCGCGGACCGAGCGCCCTTCATTTTTTCGATAATCAACTTCCCATGTTTGTCTCGTCTAGTACCTGAGCACGTAGCACCGCTGCCCTCGGTGCAACCGGATAGAGCTTGACTGATCGACGAGATCGTTGCCGGAACGACGACTGATCTCAGCGCGAGGCGGACCGTCGTCGATCATTGCTACACCCATCTGACGCGCGCAGCGCATGGGCAACGCTGCCGCGGATGCCGATTTCTCTCCTTAGTTTTTCCTGCGTCGGGGCGGTCGGTGCAACAACCCAGATGCAAAGTGATCGAAATTGCGAGCGCAGCCTTTGGCTCGTAGCACGGTGTTCGCGACTCACTAAACAAATGTTTAGGTCAGTCGACCGAAGACGAACTGCCCCCCAGAGATCTCTGCGCTTATGCTTCAGTAGGTCGACGGATGCGCCATCGCCAAGGCGACGGCGGCAAGAAGGAGGCACTAACGCTTGTGAGCCGGCGATCCTGTCGGTCAAAGCAGGATTTGTTCCTTGTGCCGCCGGTTTTGTTGACCGCCTGGGGCAACCTGGCTGGATCGAGGGTCGGAGTATCGAGAGCTAAAGGCGACGCGATTGTCGCAGGATTTGGGCGGCAAATGCGAGTACCGCGCGTTGTCGAAGTCGTCGGCAACTCGACCGGCAGAGTGAAGCGAGCAACATGGCAAGCCTCGAATACCAACAGGCAGATAAAACCGCGATACGGTTGCCCGTCCGGGCGACGGCGGCACTCCCGGCGAAAACTCATTTCGCGTTCCGTCTCGCGGGACTTCCCGTCAGTTCCTGGGCCTTTGCGGTCCGCCTCTGGATCGCTATCACAATAGCTTTGTGCACCAGCTTCTGGCTCCAGCTCGAGGCGCCTTTCTCGGCGGTGCTGACCGTTTTGATTCTTGCCGAGCCGACGCGGGGACAAGCGCTCGCGAAGGCAGGCTGGCGCTTGATTGCGACTATCGTCGGCACGGCGGCCTCGCTTGCGATTACGGGCGCTCTAACCCAGTCCGGAGATTTGATCCTCGCGGCCTTCGCCGCGTGGTTAGGCCTTTGCGTCTATGCCTCAGGATTGCTCGATGGTTACCGCGCCTACGCGGCGGTTCTATCTGGATACACGGTGTCATTGATCGCCGTCCAACAAATCGATAGTCCGCAGCACGTCTTTGAGTCAGGCATGGCGCGTGGTGCCGCGATTGCGGTCGGAGTTCTGTCGATTACGTTTGTGAACAATTTGCTTTTCGCTCCCGATCGCTACCCACAGCTGAGAGTCCAATTGGCAGCGATCCATCGCCGGATCAGGGAGTATGCGAAGGCGGTGATTCGTGATGAGGTCACGGATTCGATGGCGACGGCGTCGTTGATGCGAGAGATTGTGGCACTTCGTCCGGAAATCGCCAGCCTTGCCACGGAAACGAGCAGTGGTTCACTCCGAAGTGCGGCAGCCCGTAGCACGATGGTAGCGTTGGTGGCTGAACTGCACGCCGTTCGCGCGTTAGCGGCGCTGCCTGTAACCGCCGGTCCGGCCTTTCGCGAACGGCTCACGTCTATGCTCGATCGGGGTGATGACGAGCCTTCGTTTATATCGCCCGTTGAACGCGCCGTCGATTCTGCGAAGAACTTAACCGATGCGATGGCGACGCCGCTGGCATGGGCAGTCAGCGAGTTGCTGCGAATGGATGAGGAGGTTCGCCAGGCACTCGTTGCCCTGAAATCCGGCATGCGACCGTCACGAGCGTGGCGGTTGCCCCTCTATCGATCGGATCGTATTGCGATGGAGAGCGGCTTACGCGCATTCGCTCAAGTCGCAATAGCATCAGCTATCTTCGTTGTCGCCGGCTGGCCAGCCACGAGCGTCTCGCTATCCGTTGTAGCCCTGGTCATCGGGTTAGGCTCCACAGCACCGAGTCCGCGCGAATTTACGACTATTGGTCTGATTGCGGCGCCGATTGCCGTCGCTCTTGCCGGCATGTTCGAATTCCTGATTCTCGACGGTGTCTCCGATTTCCCGTTACTAACAATTGGATTGGCTCCATTCGTCGTCGGAGCGGGGCTCTTGATCAGTGGCCCGAATCCGGGACTTGCGTCTCTGGCCCGGCTTAGTCTGCTTTTCTTCATGGAAATCTTCGCACCCAGCAATCCGCAGACCTACGATCCTCAAGGGTTCGTTTTCGCCTCATTGTTTGTTTGTCTAGGTATTGGTCTGTTGCTAGCGGCGCAGTTCCTCGTTCCTCCCGTCTCACATGACCGCCGCCGCCGATGGTTGATCACGTCGGCTCGCCATGAGCTTAGTCTGGTGCTGTCTAGCAGCGATCGGCGATACGCACCCGAAGAGGCGATGTTTCGTGACGCAGTGCGCGTGGGACAGATAGCCGCGGCTAGCGGCACTGATCTGCAGCATCGCATCTCGATTGAGGAAGCACTTTCGTACTTTGATCAAGCCGCAGCGATTCGTCTTTCCGACGCCAAGCTGACTCGGCTGGCCGATGGTCCCATCGATGGTCCCTTGGCAAGTCTAGCGGCCGAAGCTCGTACAGCTCTGGTCGACCGAGACACACTGCACATCCGCGCCATCGCGCGCAGTATGCGTGAAGCTGCTTCGGGTGAGAAGCGCCTCGCGATTGAAGCGAGTGGAGCACTCCTTCTCGCCGGCGCCGTCATCGCAGCAGCGCCCGCACGAGCCGCCTATGCTCCTATGGAGAAAGGCTCATGACCCACACTTTTCGTGAACTGGTGGTTGGGGGTGTCCTTCTCGCGCCTTTCGTCACCTACGCACTTGCGGCTCTTGTGATTGTTCTGATCATCCGACCGGTCCTGCGCTTCACCAGGTTTGCGAGCATGTTCAGCCACGCATCGATCGCCGAACTGAGCGTCTATGTGACGATCCTCGGACTACTGATCCTCTGCACATAATCACGGAGCCTGCCATGGAAACCCTCATCAAACATGAGCTCAATCTACGAGAGGAACCCGGGTCGGCCCCTGCGGATCCAGCATCGACCCAAGGCGACGGAGCTAGAGCGAATCCCTCAGAGTTAAATGTGGCGTTGCGTCGGGCTCGCCCAAAGCACGATCAGTATCCATCAGTGTCAGCGAACACTCCAGCTCGTGAGCGCCGTTTCGTGGCGCGGGTGGTCCTCCCCTGGACAAGTCGACTCGCAACCTTGGTCATTGCACTCGTTGCGGTACTCATCTCTATCGTCGCTTGGGGTCATTATGTGATGGCGCCCTGGACCCGCGATGGGCGAATTCGGGCCCAGGTTGCGAGCGTGGCGCCACAAATTTCCGGGCAGATTACGGAACTGAGGATTGCCGACAATCAATTCGTCCACAGGGGCGACGTTTTATACGTGATCGATCCCTTCGATTTCGAAGTGGCGCTGCGCACGAACACTGCCTCGTTGAAGCAAAAGGCCGCTGACCTGCAAGTGAAGGAAGTGCAATCGGAGCGAAGGCAGCATTTATCTTCGCTGGCGACAACCCCAGAGGAGCAACAGATCTATAAAGGCACCGCAATCCAGGCAAAGGCTGGTTTCGAGGCGGCGCAGCAGCAGGTCGCTCAGGCTGAGATCAACTTGAGCCGTACCCAAGTTCGCAGCCCGGTGAACGGTTACGTCACCAATCTCCTGCTGCGGGTTGGCGACTATGCGCACCAGGGCGCGACCAGCGTTTCGATCATCGACACCGACAGTTATTGGGTCGATGGCTATTTTGAAGAGACCCAGATGGCACGGGTATGCGTCGGAGATCGTGCTGAAGTGAAACTGATGGGCTATTCGTCTCCGATCGTTGGACACGTTACAACGGTGACCCGAGGCGTCAGTGTGTCCAACGCAGCCGCGGGCGCGCAAGGACTACCGAACGTCGACCCGGTTTACACCTGGGTGCGGCTTGCGCAGCGAGTGCCGGTCCGCATTGCCATCGACGCAGTACCGCCCGACGTGCCGCTCGTGTCCGGCATGACGGCAACAGTGACGATCCGAGACGACTCCGATGCGGATCAGTCAAGCCGATTTGGTCGCTTGAGGCGGGAGGTCACAACGAGCCTCTCGGATGTATTCAATGGCCCGTCGGCGCGGCCTGGGTGCATTCCGGCGATTACGACTGAGCGCGGGGCCACACAATCGCTCCCCTCGACTCAAGGGCAACCAAGCTTGACCCCAGAGGAGATCAATCCAGGTCTGGCTCCAGGGTTGAACGCTTCGCCGCAGGACGTTCGTCTGCCCACCGGCAATGCCGGTAAAAAGGTCCGCGGCAAGATCAGCGAAGATTGAGAACGCGTCGTCGCCCGAGGGTCGGGCACAGTTCATCTCCAGCGCGGGCCGGCAAGTCAGCGTCAGCCCTCTGAACCCGTACGACTGGCTGCATTTCATCGTCTCTCTCCTAGCTCATGGCGTTGATATGTGCGTGGGATTTGTCGAAGGGATGGGGGTGGCCCAGACCCTCCCTTCGCCTGACTGACAAGCCTTTACTTCCGAGAACGAGCATTATCGGAAGTAACCGGGCCCAGTTGCAGCGGCGAGTTCTGATTCTCGAGCCAAAGCGGACTAACTTGGTTCGAGTGCACTCGTCGTCCGCCTTTGACCCTTACGCGACTATGATCCTCGCCCAGTTCTGCTTGAAGTTGGTCTCAAGAGCGGGTCTTTAGCCAAGCCTTATGTGCGCCATACGCGCGACCTCTCTCCGGCTCTAGCCTAATCCGAAATACGCGGAACCTCACCTTCTAGTTTAGTTGGTTTAGCAGCAATTTGGTGCGATTCGCCGGACTTTGCTCCCGGCGTCAGGGCATTCGGGTGTAGTAGCCAGTGCGCCGTGCAATACAACGATGCACTCAAACTGATGGATGTCCGCGTATGCTGCTCTCGGCCGTTCAGATTCGTAAAGAGGAGCTGGCCAAGGCCCTTCCGAAACGGGCGGCCATCTCGGAAGTGCTACGCGCTATTGCCAGTTCACCACAGGACTTGCAGCCCATATTCGACACTATCCTCGACAACGGAGTGCATCTCTGCCGAGCAGAGTGGGGTTGCTTCCGTCTTATCGAGGAAGCAGGCTTTCGTCTCGTTGCATTTAAACCGGACCCGGTAGCGACAGCGTGGATGCCGCCAATGCTTCTGAAACACGGCAGCTATATTGGTCGCCTCTTCGGAAGCAAGTCGCCGATCCACATCCCCGACTTAGGCACACATCTTGAACTCAATTCTGCTGTGGCAGAAGAGGATCAAGAGGCTATATCACGTGGGGTTCGGACGTTACTCATCGTGCCGATGCTCAGAAACGACGAGCAAATCGGAGCGCTTGCTATTGGGCGGTGGCGCATAGAGCCCTTTACGGAGAAGGAGATCGAGCTGGTCACTGATTTCGCCGCGCAGGCTGCCATTGCCCTGGACATCACCCGCTGCGAGCGGGAGCTGCGCGAGATGCATATCGAGCTGGCACGCGCCAATCGTATCGCAACCATGGAACAGCTGAGTTCATCTATCGCCCATGAGGTCGTCCAGCCGATCGCGACGGCGCGCAATAACGCTCGTGCGGGGCTGCGCTTTCTGGAACTGAGTCCGCCGAATCTGGGTGCGGCCAAAGAAGCACTCGACCGTGTTGTGGCCGATGTCGATCGGGCCGGAGACATCATCCACCGGATCAAAGATCACATCAAAAAAGGGCTGCTGAAGATAGATCGGTTCGACGTCAATGAAGCGATCCGCAACGCTATCATTCTCACTCGGGGTGAGGTCGTTAAGATCGGCGCCTCGATCCAAACGCAACTCGCCGAGCCCTCGCCTTTCTCTCGGGGCGATCGGGTGCAGATTCAACAGGTGATGGTCAACTTGATCGTCAACGCCGTCCAGGCGATGGGCGGCGACGGTAACAGCAGGCGCGAATTGCAGATCAGGACGGAAACCGACGAGGCTGAATGCGTGCGCGTCGGGGTACGGGATACCGGACCGGGGCTGGCGCCGGAGAGCCTCCCACGCCTCTTCGAACCCTTCTACACGACCAAAGCGGAGGGAACGGGTATGGGCTTGGCGATCTGTCGCTCTATCGTTGAGGCTCACGGGGGACGGCTCTGGGCCACGGCGTGCGAGCCACATGGAACCTTGTTTCAATTT
>DATKPK010000274.1:0-25749 GCA_035524095.1 Binataceae bacterium (SeqCode)
ACGCAATGAAGCTTCTTGCCGACCTCCATGAAATCGGCAATACCGACGCCGCAATCGTCGGTCAGGCTATCCCGCCTGGTCAATTCTTTATCGAAGTAGTCTAGGCTAGAAATTGACTAAATAAGCCGAAGATTTTTTCGAACAGTGGTTTGGATGATAGAAAAAGACCGCTGCAAGGGATGTTTCACGTGAAACATCGATGTCATTTTTGCAGTTATTTCTTGCTGGCGGTGCGCCGGCGACCGGTCGCGGGAGGAGCCGCTCGCCGAGCCTTTGGACGGGCATTCATCGCGATTTTTTCTTCCTCCTCCGGCGTCTCTTCTTCAACGGCCTTGGAACCCGCCCCACGTTTTTCCAATGAGGCCTTCAACGCCGCCATCAAATCGATCACTTGGCCGCGTTTCGGTTCGCTCGGAGCCTCGGTTACTTCTTGGCCTTCAATTTTCTTATATGCAGCCTCATTCACACGCTCGCGATAATTGTCGTGATACTGCGCGGGGTCGAACTTCTTCTGCGTCAGCTCGTCGATCAGCTTCTTTGCCAGAGTTAGTTCGGTCTCTTTGACCGGCTCATTTACTGCGCGGTCAAACTCGTCAACCGCCTTGACCTCATCGGCGTAGAAGAGCGTATGCAGAATCAGCCCCTTAGCGTACGGCCGAATCAGCACCAGATGCTCCTTGCCGCGCATGGTGTAGCGTCCCAGCGCCACGCGCTTGCTCGATTCCATCGCGTCAGTCAGTAGCCGATAGGCCTTGGCCGACCCTGTATCAGTCGCGAGATAGTATGATTCCTCGAAATAGACCGGATCTACCTCGCTCAGCGGCACGAATTCGGTGATTTCGATGGAATGGTCGCCGTGAGCCTCCAGCGCCTTCAGTTCGTCATCACTAAATGTGACGTAACGCCCTTTCTCGACTTCATAACCGCGCACCAGTTCGCTGCGCTCGATAATCGCGTCCTCGACCGGACAGTAAATCTTTTGCTGGATGCGGCTTAGGTCCTTCGCGTGCAGAAGATTAAAGCTGACGGATTTGGACCGGGTCGCGGAGAACAGCTTGACCGGGATCGATACCAGCCCGAAGGAGATATTGCCGTTGCCAATAGGCCTTGATGCCATCCTCAGGATGCCTCCGTTTCCGCGCAGCGCCCGCCCGCAAAACGCAGCATACCTCACTCCTCAGCTCTTCGCACGAAGGAAATTCGGACCCGGATCGCTATCCGACGTTCCGGTTGCAGGCTAGGGCTAAGCGGGCGTAGCAATAGGGACCGGCATTTGGACGGAAGGTCGGACCGGCCGCTTGCCACTGCCATCGGACCCAAGCGGCCCAGCCAACTCGAGTCGTTGATCACTGGCCAGACGCTATAAAACGAACTGAATCGATTCGACGTAACACTATCGGAGGTTCACATAAGATGATTATTCACAAACAGCGCGTTCCCTTCTGCGATCTCTCTCAACTCGACGAAAAGGGCCGCGAGATGGCCGACCGTGCTAAAGGTCCGGATGGCGAAGTCCTCAACATCTTCAAGACCCTGCTTAACCATCCGAAGCTGGTACGCGCGTGGGGCCGCTTCGGCAACTACATTCTTGGCGGCTCGACCCTATCGGCGCGCGAACGCGAACTCGCAATTTTAAGGATTGGATGGCTGAACCAAGCGGTCTACGAATGGGAGCAGCACGTGCGGATCGGCAAAGCGGCCGGAATCACCGACGCGGAGATCGAACGGATTAAGGAGGGACCCAAGGCCGGATGGAACCGTCATGAAGCTGCCATCCTCCAGGCCGCCGATGACCTCTACGAGAATTCCGTGGTTTCCGACGAGACCTGGAACACGCTGGCGACGACCTACAATCGGCAGCAGATGATGGACCTGGTCTTTTCCATCGGCCAGTACAATCTCGTCTCGTGGGCGCTCAACAGCTTCGGCGTGCCGCTCGACCCGTTTCTGCCCGGCGCTCAGAAGAAATAAGGGGCGCTATCGAGAGTGCGCGCGTATGGGCTTCAGTTTATTCGCAAGTCGCTTACCGCAAGCGTCTGCGAATTGAGAAGTCGCGTTGGTGCTGGCTTGAGCGAGCTAAAAGTCGTGACACAATCTCCCTCCGCCATCACGCGGAGGCGAACTCGGGCATGACTTCCTTGACCAAGAGTTCGCCCGCCTCGGCGGAACCTGGGAAGACGATGTAATAGGTAGTACCCAGTTCCTCGATCCGTGAGCGCAATTCGCGGCGGACTTCGTCTGGCGTGCCGGCGAGCAATACCGGCGAATTGCGCGCCGCCTCGACGTTGGGAAAGCCCATCGACTTGGCAGTCTGTGCGAGCGCTGCTTCGCTTTCGGCCTTGCTGCGCGACAGCGAGACCATCGAGATGACGCTGAGCTCGACCGACGAAGTTTCGCGGCCAGCGGCCTTGAGGAAACTGTACAGCATTCGGATGCGCCGCTTCAGTTCACCCTTGTCAAATTTCACGGCGGCGGCAGGGTCCTGAACAAAATCCTTGCCGTTAACGATCGGCGGAATCATGTTAATGAGTTGGGCTTCGGCCGCCACTAATTCGAGAATCTTTTTGCCCGACCCTCCAATCATGATCGGTGGGTGGGGCTTCTGCACCGGGCGCGGATTGTTGTAGGCTTTTGCCACAGAAAAATAGCGTCCCTTGTAGGTCGGCTCTTCCTGCGTCCACATTGCTTTGAGCACTTTGATCGCATCGCCGAGTTGGTCGATGCGTTCGAGATTATTCAGATACGGATAGCCGTGTGCATCATATTCGGAGCGCTGCCAGCCTGCGCCGAGTCCCATGATCAGCCGCCCATTACTCAAGTGATCAAGAGTCGAGGCGATCTTCGCGAGCATCGCCGGCGTGCGGAATGAAATCGCGGTGACGGCGGGTACCAGCCGGACATTCCGGGTAATCGCGGCGAGCGCGCTCAAAGTCGAGAAACATTCGAGCTGAGGGGTCTGGGGCGTGCCGAGCGGTGAGAAGAAGTGGTCATTGATCGAAATCGAATAGAAGCCGCTGCGATCGGCCCATTCGGCAGCCGCGCGAGCTTTCGGGAAATCGCCGGTGGGCAGGAACAGGCCGAATTTGATTGGATGCATGGGTTTTCCTTGTTAAGGCCGTTCGATGACTTAGCCGAGCGCGTTGCCGGTGTCGATAGTTTGACCGCCATCGACCACTAAAGCCGCGCCGGTAACGAAACTCGCGAGGTCGGACGCGAGGTAGAGCACAGCGTTCGCGATATCCTCGGGCCGGCCGAGGCGGCGCAGTGGGATGCGCTTCGCCATCTTCTCACGGACGCCCTCATGCGCGAGAGCCGCCGCGATCAATGGTGTTTCGATCACGCCGGGGCAAACGCAGTTTGCGCGAATCCCGTAACGCCCATATTCGAGCGCTGCGACGCGTGTCAGATTGATTAGTCCCGCTTTGACAGCGTTGTAGGCGGAGATTCCTTGATCGGCGAACAGACCCGATATTGACGCCGTATTCACGATCGCGCCGCCGCCCTGGTCGCGCATAAGTGGAATCGCCTCGCGCATCGCACGGAAGCACGCGGTCAGGCCGATATTCAAAGTGTCGTCCCAACTCGCGTCAGTGGTATCGGCCATCCGTACGGCCAGTGAGACGCCGCGCGGAAAGGCGAAGGCGTTATTGTGGAGAAAGTCGAGACGGCCGAATCGCTCGCGGGTGAAGCGGATCGTTTCGCGGATGTCTTCCAGTTTGCTGACGTCCGATTTGATCGCTGCCGCGGCGCCGGCGAAGGCAGAGATTTCTTCGACAACTTTATGAGCGGCGGCTTCGTTGTAATCCGCTACGACGACGCTGCCACCGGCGCGCGCAAAAGCTATTGCCGTCGCCCGGCCAATCCCTGAACCGCTGCCGGTGACGACCCCGGCCTTACCTTTGAAATCGATCATTACTAACTTACCGTTGATACTTGCTTAGCTAATAAAAGAATTTGCGCAGCCACTGTGGTACCTAGCGCAGAGGAGAGAACGAGGTCGGAGCCAGGATCGAATTGGAAAACGAGGAGAGCAGAGGACCGTTTTCTTCGCTTTTGCGCCGCGCCTCGATCCATTCAGGATCGGCCTGAAAGGATGCAAATTTCTTATCACGCTCGGCCAGCGATTCCCACTGCAAGATGTAGAGCAAGTCTTGATTGGATTCACCGATTGCGATGGTCCAGTAGCCAATCTGTTTGAATCCGTGTTTCTCGAAGAGCCGCACCGTGACCGTCTCGAAGCGTTTCAAGAGGGCGGGCAGCCGGCCGGGCATCGCATGATAAATCCGCAGTTCATGGATCATGGTAATTCTCCTTATGATTCCATTCTAAAGGGAATGAGTGTTACTGCTCGAAACTGACTACCGCCCAATAATCGATCAACGCTCAAGGCTTGACAGCTACGGCGACGATGCGCGTCGATTCACGCGGAATCCCCTCAGGTGTGATGAACTGGGCCAATTCATTGATAATTGCTGCGCGGGCCGGCGCGCGCATCTCATCGGGCAGATGGCCGAGAAAATTGCCGAACGAACTGGCCTCGACAAATTCGATCGCCGCTTCGGGAGTCGGATAATGCTGAAGCGTGGATCGCAGTTCGAGTTTACTAATTGCGAAACCAGCATTGTGAAGTAAGGGTTCGAGCTCCGTTTGACCGACGCGATTGATGACGCGTGTCAGTCCGGCCAAATGCTCATTGTAAGGGGCCCGTCTCAACACCTGCAGCGTCGCCCGGCGAATCGGACCGTCACTTTCGCCGCTCGCGGCGGAAATCCCGAGGCGTCCGCCCATTTTCAATATCCGAAAGATCTGATGCAACGGCTCTTGCCGTTCACTTAGCCAATGGAATACGGCGTTGAGATAAACGACGTCGAAACTGGCGTCAGTCAACCAACTCAAATCGTTTGCGTTGCCGACTTTGAAGGCGAGGTTAGCACGTGCGCGCCGCTGCGCGACCTCGACTCGCAATGGGAGTGGGTCGAGGCCCAGGACATTGCCATTTGAGCCGATCAAATCCGTGGCGTATTCAGCGAGTTGTCCGGTTCCGCAGCCGATATCCAAAACACTTTCACCGGAGACAATTCCCAACTCGGCCAGCAGAGCCTTGCCCGAACGGAACTGGCGGTCAGCGCTAATTTGATCGTAGCGCTGGGCCAGCTCCGGCGTATCAAGTTTGAGATTAGCGGCCGGCATCGCGCTGCGTCGCTAGATCTAAAATAGTCGCCGATTGATTCGCAAAGGATTCAGTTGATCCGTTCGAGCACGACGACTGGAATCTGGCGTTCGGTCTTTTTCTGGTAATCGTTGAAGATCGGCATTATCCCGGCCTGCGCGTCGAACAGGCGCTGGCGCTCCGCGCCGCTGGTGACAATGGCGCGCGCTTGGTAGCGATCGTTGCCGACCTCAACAGTGACGCTCGGATTCTTTTCGAGATTGACGAACCAGGCCGGATGGTGCGGGGAACCGGCGAATGACGCGATCAGCACGATACGATCGCCATCCTTGGTGTAGGCGAGGGGCTTGACGAAGGATTTGCCGGTTTTGGCGCCGGTAGTGGTCAGCAACATAATCGGCATGCCCTTGAATTGGCCGCCGACCTGGCCATTATTGGAACGGAATTCCTCGATAACTTTGCGATTGAATTCATTCATCTGAGCGGACATTAAGCTTCCTCCGGTGTTCTATCGTTTGTAATAGGGTTATCAGATGAGAATGGCGCCCTCGGAAGCCACCTTGTTACGATACGGTCGAATAATCAAGCGCAGCCTTATGAAACAGCTGCTGTCTGGTCGTTCGTCCAAAAGAAAGAGGGCTACCGACTTTATCGATAGCCCGCTGTGTGGCTTGCCGATCAGGATCAGCCGAGATCAGCCCAGGATCTTAGCGGCCGCCGGCAGCCGCAGCCTGCGTCTCTCTAGCGCGATTCATGATGATCGCCTTGAGCACGCGCGGCGGAGACATCGGTAATTCGGTCAGGCGACTGCCGATCGCATGCGCGATTGCATTCGCGACGGCAGCTGGCGGCGGAACAATCGAAACCTCGCCGACGCCGCGCGAACCAATGGGATGGCCGGGGGCTGGAACTTCAACGATGGCTGTTTCGATCATTGGCAGGTCGAGGCAGGTGGGCATCCGATAGTCGAGCAAGCCGATATTACGCAGCGATCCCCGGCTGTCGTAGAAGTATTCTTCGTTGAGTGCCCAGCCGATACCCTGTGCGGTGCCACCCTGCATTTGACCTTCGACGTAACTCGGATGAAGCGCCTTGCCGACGTCCTGGGCGACCGTCGCGCGGAGGATCTGCACTTTGCCGGTGTCGGGATCAACTTCCACGTCGACGCAGGTCGCGGCGAATGACGGTCCGACAGTGCCGAGATTGACGCTGGCCGAGCCGTTGATCGGCCCGCCGGTCTTGCCTTGCCTGGCCGCCACTTCCTTGATCGTCAGGGTCTTGCTCTTGTCGGTGGTCAGGGTGAGCTTGCCATTGTCGAAGATCACATCTGCGGCTTTCGCTTCCCAAATTATGGCCGCTCGTTCCTTGACCTGGCGGACGATTTCGTTCGATGCCTGGAATACCGCCGCGCCGGTAGTGACTGCGGTACGGCTGCCACCAGTGACGTCGTTGTAGCCGATAGCATCGGTGTCGGCGACAAACGGCCGAACTTCATTGGCTTCGAGTCCCAAAACTTCAGCCACGATCATCGCTTGTGCGGCGCGCGTGCCACCGACATCGACGGAACCAATAACGAGTGTCGCGGTGCCGTCGCTCTGAAGATTGACGAGGGCCGAGGATTGCCAGCCGATGTTAAACCAGAAGCCGGAGGCCACGCCTCGTCCACGATTAGGACCCTCGAGCTTTGATTTATAGTGCGGGCTGTTTTTGATTGCTTCGATCGTTTCGAGATAGCCGATGCGCGGATAGGCTGGGCCTGCAGTGTGCGGGGTGCCCTCGTGAGCGCCATTAATCAGGCGGAACTCGCATGCGTCGATGCCGCATTTCTCGGCGAGTTCGTCGATGATGGTTTCGGACGCCATCGCGGCGTTGGTCGCACCGGGTGCGCGATACGCGGCGGTTTTAGGACGGTTAACCACCACGTCGTAGGCGTCAATCTTGAAGTTCGGAATGTCGTAGGGGGCGATGATGGTCATCGCACCAGCGCCGACCGGTGAGCCGGGAAACGCGCCAGCTTCGTAGGCCATCCAGATTTCGGCGGCGACCAGCTTGCCATCTTTGGTTGCGCCCATTTTGCAGCGGATGGTGCTGCCCGAAGTCGGGCCAGTTGCGCGGAGGACTTCGCCACGCGTCATCACGAGCCGCACTGGATGACCGGTTTTCTTTGAGAGCAACAACGCGAGAGGCTCGAGATAGACGGCGAGCTTGCCACCGAAGCCGCCACCGATCTCGGCGGGCACTACTTTGATGTTGCCTTCCGGCATTTGCAGCATCGCAGCGGTGAGTGAGCGCACGTGGAAAGTGCCCTGAGTGGAGCAGTAGATAGTGCCGTGGCCGTCAGAATTATAAACAGCGACCGCGTTATGCGGCTCGATATAGCCCTGATGGACCATCGCGGTCTTGAACTCGCGCTCGACGATGAAATCGGCTTGCCTGAAGCCTTCGTTGACGTCGCCGCGCGGAAGCTGAATATGGTTGGCGACGTTGGTCGGCTTGTCACCGTCCTCGGCATTGCGGAGGTTGGACAAGAGGATGGGGGCGTTAGGCTTCATCGCGGCCTCAACGCTCATCACAGGCGGCAGCAACTCGTAATCGATCTCGATTAGACGCAGCGCTTCCTCGGCAATATGGGCGCTTGTCGCGGCGACGGCAGCGACCGCGTGGCCATCGTAGAGGACCTTGCCGCGCGCCATGATATTGCACGAGATGTGATTCAGATTGGTGGGTATCTCACCGGACGCATCGATCTGGTCGGGTAACTCTGGCAAGTCGGCCGAAGTGATTACGGCTTTGACGCCCGGCAAGGCGAGAGCTTTGTCGATCTTGATGGACTTGATCAGCGCGTGGGCGTGAGGGCTGCGCAGAATCTTGCCGTGCAGCATCCCAGGAAGGGCATAATCAGCGCCGTATTTCGCGCGGCCGGTTACCTTGTCGACGCCGTCATGGCGAATCGGACGGGTCCCGATTACGCGAAAAGTCTTGCCGCCAGTTCCGTTCGTATCAGCCATTTTGCCACCCGTGCCCTATTACCAGCAGTTTTGCCTTGCAGGCATTCTCTCACGGTTGATACACCCACGCCAATCTCAGTTCAACGGCATCCGATCAACCGGGGCGAGGGCGGATCGCGTCAGCGATGAGGCAAATCAAAGGCCATTTCGGTGCAGAAGCGTACGGCCTAGATCGTGTCGGGTTGGTAACGGTGGGAAAGTGAAGCGCTGGCAGAATCGTGAGGGGGCGTGACTAACGGCGATAGGATCATAGTCAACATGCGCTCGCAGGCCGCCGGGCTGACGGGAGTGCAAAGGTATGCGCAACGGTTATGCGCGAGTTTAGGAGATAGCATCGAGACGGTGCATCCGTCGCGGCCACTATTGGGGTTGCGAGGACATCTGTGGGAGCAGACGGTGCTCCCGATGCGATCTGGCCGGCGTTTGCTATGGAGCCCCACGAATACGGGGCCATTGAAGGTGCGTCGGCAAGTGCTGACGGTCCATGATGTGGCGTCGATCGACCATCCGGAGTGGTTCGACGCTAAATTCGCTGCTTGGTATCGATGGCTTACACCCAGGCTCGTCAAACGGGTGGCGCGGGTGATTACGATATCGGAATTTTCGCGGCAACGGCTCGCGGCGGTCACGAAATCTGACCCTGAGCAAATCGCAGTGATACCTCCCGGCGTCGACGAACGCTTTTATCCGCGGCAGAGCGACGAGATTGTGGCTATCAAGGAAAAGCTCGCGATACCGTCGGAGAATTACGTCCTTAGTCTTGGATCGCTGGAGCCGCGAAAGAATCTGCCGCGCCTGATGGAGGCCTGGCCGCGATGCGTTCAACGGATCGGCGGCGAAGTATCGCTGGTGGTCGCAGGCGCGCCGGGCAGAAGGAATGTTTTTCGTGAAATCAAACTCGAACACGAACTGCCACAAGTCCATACGGTGGGATTCGTGGACGATGAAGACCTGCCGGCGCTATATAGCGGCGCGATGGCGTTGGTGTACCCGTCGATGTACGAGGGTTTTGGATTGCCCGTGCTCGAAGCGATGGCGTGCGGCACCGTGCCGATCGCTGGGAACTCGACCTCGCTGCCTGAAGTGGTGGGCGACGCAGGGGTTTTGGCCGATGTGTTGGATGTTGAAGCGATCGCGCATGCTGTCGTCTCGGTCGTCGAGGACTCATGCCTTCGCGATGAACTGCGTATGCGAGCGATCGCTCGCAGCAAGCTGTTCAGTTGGGATCGCGCCGCGCAATTGACCTCGCGAATCTTTAATCAGGTGCTCGAGCAATAGTCCGATGTACCCACGAGCGCCATCGGCCTTAAGCCGAGCATCGGTTAACCTCTAGTATTTCGGACTTGCGCGGATCGATTAGCTTAACTAGAGCTTGGGCATTGGCCCGGAGGTCGTTAAACGGATGAGCAACGGCAGCTTATTGTCAGGAATCCGCGTAATCGATTGCGCAACTTATGTGGCTGGTCCAGCTGCCGCTACGGTAATGTCGGACTTCGGCGCGGACGTGATAAAGATTGAACGCCCAGGCGGCGGCGACCTCTGGCGCCTGTTCTCCAAGCTGCCCGGTACCGTGAAGTCCGAGCTCGATTGGTGCTGGGTACTGACCAGCCGCAATAAGAAAAGCGTGGCGCTTGACCTGGCTGATCCCGCGGGACGCGATGCGTTGTTACGTCTCGTTGGCACTGCCGATGTCTTTCTGACGAATTATCAGCGCAGCCTGCTTGAAAAATTCCGGCTGACGTGGGAGGACCTGTCCCCCATCAATCCGCGGCTGATTTACGCGCATATTACTGGTTATGGTGACGCCGGTGAGGATTCTGACGATCCGGCCTTCGACGCCCTGGCCTATTGGGCAAGGTCGGGCCTGATGACCAGCGTTACCGGCGCAGACGGCTCTCCGGGGGCGCCACGCCCGGGTATCGGGGACCATCCGACCTCGATGTCGCTGTTTGGCGCGATCATGCTGGGACTTTATCAGCGCGAGCGTACCGGCCGTGGATCACGGGTCACAACGTCGTTATTAGCGAGCGGTGCATGGGCGAACGCCTGCGATATTCAGGCGAAGTTATGTGATGGCGTTTTCCCGCAACGCGGCGAAGGCAAGCATCCGCCGAACCCGCTGACGGCCGTCTATCTGACGCGCGATAAGAAGATGTTCTTATTGGTTCAGATCGATCCTGATAACGAGTTTCCTCGGCTGTGCAGCATGCTCGGACAGCCGGAACTCGCGGCGAGCGACTTGTTTGCGACTAATGAGCAGCGTGGCGAAAATGCCGCGGCGCTCTATGCAATCCTGCAAGGGCAATTTGAAACGCGTGACCTCGCTGAATGGCGTGCCGAGTTCAAGCGTAATGACGTCAAATTCGCGCCGCTGCCGAAACTCGACGACGTAGTAAATGATCCGCAGTTGCGCGACGCCGGTGCCCTCATCGGTTTTGAGGAATGCGGTTACGGCGAACTCGAAACCGTCAATAGCCCGATCTTTATATCGGGCATCGAGAAGCGCAGGCCCTCCGCCGCACCTGAAGTTGGCCAGCACACCCGCGAGATTCTCCAGGAACTTGGCTACGGCGAACGCGAAGTCGAAGCAATTATGCGCAAGCCGTCCTGACCGATTACCGACTCACCGGTGGCGGGCCCGCTATCCATTAATTGCACGGCGACAGATTAGGAAAATAACGACACGCCGATCGAGGATGGCAGGCCGTGAGCGCTTGCTTTTCTCGTGTCTCAAAGCTTAGAGCAATGAAGACCGGCGGTGATCACTATCCATGATTGCCCGCAGGCCGGCAGGGGTTCTCATGAGCGAAAAGCGCCGTCATCTACTGGATGGCTACAAAGTTCTCGACTTCACGCATTTCATTGCCGGACCAACCGCGACGCGCCTAATGGCTGGGATGGGCGCAGAGATCATCAAGGTCGAGTTGGCGCCGCGCGGCGATCAGGCGCGTGACGTCGAGTATATTCGCGACAAGCGCAGCGGCTACTTCATCCAGCAAAACCGTGGCAAGCAAAGCCTCTGCCTCAACATGCGTAAGCCCGAGGCAGCAGCGATTATCAAAAATCTGATTCCGCAGATGGATGTGCTGGTTGAAAATTTCGCGCCGGGCGTAATCGCAAGTATGGGTTTTGATTACGAGACGGTTAAGCGGCTCAATCCTGAAATAGTCATGTGCTCGATTTCGGCTTTAGGCCAGACCGGACCGCTCGCCCATGACGTGGGCTTTGACTATATCGGCCAAGCCTATGCCGGTGTGACATCGTTGATCGGCGAACCCGACGGCCCACCTTACCTGCCGATGATCGCGATGGGCGATGTCAGCACCGGTGTTCACGCTCTCGGTGCAATCGCCTGCGCGTTGCTTTATCGTGAACGGACTGGCGAAGGACAATACATCGACGTCTCACTGCTCGATGCCTACTTTCATTGCCAGACGATTGGCGTCGAATTGTATAGTGCTAGCGGCGGTCAAAAACACGTTGGACGTTCGGGTCTCCACCTCGCGTCGTTCTGTCCGGCCGGAGTATTCAAAGGACGGAAGTGGCATATAGTCGTTATCGCATGGCTTGATCATCACTGGGCGCGTGTTTGTGACGCTCTGGGAAGGCCTGAACTAGCTAATAATCCACGCTATTCATCAGTGCCGCGGCGCAGTGAGAACAAAGCAGAAATCATCAAGATGATCGAGGAGTGGCTCGCGTCGATGCCTAGTGACGAGGCGGCAGTCGAGCGGTTGCGGGCATGCCGCGTACCCGTGGCTCCCGTGTTGTCGGTCAGCGATGCGATGAAGCATCCGCATCTGATCGAACGCGGCACCGTACGCACGATTAACGATCGCATCCTTGGAGAGTTTCAGATTCCAGGGTTTCCGTTCCGTTTCTCGGGTTTTCCTGAAGAACTAGAACTAGACGCTCCCATGCTCGGCGAGCACAATCACGCGGTGCTTGAGAAATATCTAGGGTACGCTTCTGAACGCGTGCGGCAGTTAACCGCCGATTCCGTGCTGCATAGCGCACCTTATTGAATTTGCTAATGCACTAACTATAGGAGTTATGAAATATGCCTCGGGAATTGCGCCGAATCGTTACCGGACATGATAAAGAGGGTAAGTCGTGCATCGTGATCGATGGACCGCCGACGGCAGCCGGTGCTTACTGGCTGACTGACGGCGCTCCCGCTGACAATAGTTCAAGCGGCGACGCCGCTCAGCAAGTCCGCAAACTGGAGCCGCCGGCCGGTGGGTCGATCTTTCGCTACGCGTCGATTCCGCCCGAAGACACTACTCTGTCGCGGGAAGAACGAGAGCGTCTCACGGCGAAGATGTTCGCTCAAATGGGCGCAGAGCATTGCCGGCCCGATACTACGCGTCATCCGGCCATGCACAAGACCCGTACCGTGGACTACGTGATATTGCTATCGGGTGAGGTCACACTATTGCTCGATCGCGGCGAGGTCGATTTAAAGCCATTCGACGTCGTAGTGCAGCGCGGCACAAATCACGCCTGGGTCAATAAAGGCAAGGAACCGGCTTTGATTGCAGCAGTTCTAGTCGACGCGCGCGACGTTTAGCTATTTGTTTTCGGCAACGCGGCAGTAGTAATCGGGGAAGCGAGATGAGTCAGATACCGAGAGCTTATAAGACTATCCAGGAACAGAATGTGCCGGTACGGATGCGCGACGGCGTAACCTTGCGTGCAGATGTATTCCGTCCGGATGCACCAGGGCGCTATCCTGTAATCCTGATGCGCACGCCCTACGGCAAAGAGGCGACTGCGCCCAACGCCAAACGATTCGTACCTTACGGCTATGTCTTTGTTACACAGGATACGCGTGGCCGTTTCGATTCGGAGGGCGATTCCTACTATCCACTGATCCACGAAGCGAACGACGGCTATGATACGGTGGAGTGGGCGGCGGTGCAGCCGTGGTCCGATGGTAATGTCGGCACCACTGGTCAATCTTATTTATGCGCGAGTCAATACTTACTTGCGCCGACGAATCCGCCGCATCTGCGGGCGATGTTCGCGACCTCGGCGCCATCGGACTGGCATGAATGCTGGGTCTATCGTGGCGCCGGTGTCCTCGACTTCGGCTGGCTATTGCCTTACTGCCTGATGATGGTTCCTGATCATCTCAAGCGTACTGGCCGCAAGGATTTGCTTAATCAAGTTCTTGACCTTTACCCGAGTGCTTCGCAGACGAATCTATGGGACGGACTTAAAGAAGAACATTTCCGTCATCTGCCGATTTACGACTGGGTGGAGCGCCTCAAAGAGGCAGTTCCTTATCTTAAAGACTATCTCGATCATCCTGGCGCCGATGACTATTGGCACGGCCTCGCGGTTCGCCCCAAGGTTAGCAAGGTCAATGTTCCGATCTTCCACGTGGCGAGTTGGTACGACGGTTTCCTTGAAGGAGGGCTGAATCTATATCGCGGAATTAGCCAGAATGGCGCGACGCCTGAAGCACGCAAGGGACAGCGGCTTCTGGTTGGACCATGGCCGCATCTTTATCCTTACGACTCACCCAGTGCGCAGGCGGGCGAGCTTAATCTAGGACCCGAAGCGCGGATTCGATTGCAGGATATGGCGCATCGGTGGTTTGACTATTGGCTCAAAGGCATCGACCAGGGTGTGAGTGAGGAAAGGCCGGTCACTCTGTTCGTCATGGGCGACAACGTCTGGCGCGAAGAGAATGAATGGCCGCTCGCGCGGACCAAATATACGCCATTGTATTTGCACAGCGCCGGCAAGGCTAACACTTTGAATGGTGATGGTACCTTAAGCCCCGAGCGTCCACATTCCGAACGCACCGATTCGTTCGTCTACGATCCTGCTGACCCGGTGCCGACTCGCGGCGGTTCGCTGCTTGGGCCCAACCCTACGGGCGCATGCGATCAACGTCCGGTCGAGGCTCGCGAAGACGTTTTGGTCTATACGGGAGAGGCGCTTGCCACCGATCTGGAGATTACCGGGCCAATTCAGATGAAGCTTTTCGCTGCTTCAAGCGCGCCCGATACGGACTTCACGGCGAAGCTGGTCGATGTGTGGCCGAATGGTTTTGCGCAGAATATTCAGGACGGAATAATTCGCGCGCGCTATCGTGATAGCAAGAGCAATCCGTCGCCGATTAAACAGGGCGAGGTGTACGAATATACTATTGATCTATGGGCGACCAGTCACGTGGTTAAGCCGGGTCATAGGCTGCGAATCGAGATATCCAGCAGCAACTTCCCGCACTATGATCGTAATCACAATACGGGCGGACCGCTGTTCAAGGAGGCTAAGACTGTGCGTGCGACGCAGACAATATTGCATGACGCGGCGCATCCGTCGCACATTATATTGCCGGTAATCCCTCGTTAGAAACGCAACCGCTATAGGAATCCAGTCTAAAGTGGAGAGGTCTCGGCCTCTCCACTTTCGCCAAAATGATTAGTCAAACATCAAGACTGTGCGGGCGACTTCACCGGCTTTCATCGCGCGGAACGCATCGTTTACGTCTTCCAGCTTGCCACGCCGGCTAATCATGTCGTCGAGATTGAGACGCCCCTGCAAATAGTAATCGACATAACGTGGCATATCGATGCGGAAACGGTTCGATCCCATATTCGATCCCTGAATGCGGCGCTCGGTCAAAAACATCGGTCCGCTCAATTCGACCTTCTGGCCTACCGGAATCATACCGATAATCGTCGCCGTACCGCCCGGCTTAATGGAATCGAAGCATTGCTCGGCGAGCTTCTTGAGACCGACCGCTTCGAATGCATAGTCAACTCCGCCACTGGCGCCTAATCCTTCGATAATCGGAGCGTCCGATTGGCCAGGACTCGCGAGCTTGCGGATTTCCTCGACGGCATCGGCACTTGAAGCGTCGATTGTATGCGTCGCGCCGAGTCGCCGCGCCAGAGCCAGCTTCGACTCAAACTGATCGACGGCAATAATCATCCGTGCGCCTGCGATCCGCGCGCCTTGGATTGCGGCGAGGCCCACGCCACCGCAGCCGAATACCGCGACAGTCGATCCCGGCTCGATACGGGCAGTATTAAGGACGGCGCCAAGTCCAGTAGTGACACCGCATCCGATGAGTGCCGCACGATCGAGTTCGATGTCATTACCGATTTTCACGACAGCGTTTTCGTGCAGTAGCATCTTCTCGGCGTAAGTGGAGAGATCGGCGAATTGCGGGAGAGGTTGACCGTTCAACGAAAGGCGTGGTTTCGCATCTTTTGGCCGCTGCGTCGCGGCGCGATTCGAGCAGCGATTCGGATGGCCCGACATGCATTCCTGGCAATAGCCACAAAACACTGAAAGGCAGCAGATGACGCGATCACCGGGCTTCACATAAGTTACAGACTTGCCTACAGCCTCAACGATTCCTGCGGCCTCGTGGCCCAGCACAGCCGGTGCGGGGAACGGATAGAAGCCGTCGACGAAGTGGAGATCGCTGTGACATACGCCGCTCGCGACAGTTCGGATCAATACTTCGCGTTCGAGGGGCTGATCGATATCAACATTCTCGATCGTCAAGGGTTGCTTGGGACCATGAAATACTGCGGCTTTCATAAGTTTCGTTGACCTCCAATGCAGTCTGCGATTTCGAGTCCCGGCTTACTCCGGCACGTAAGCAAATGTCAACGCGCTCCAGTTCTGCTTGGTAAACTGGAACTCGCGCGACGGATTTAGCCGTGCGGAATCTGAGTGGAATCGGTTATGCGAGTGATGCGCCTCAAGGCGTCATCAAGGCGTATGTCAGTCCGATGGAGTGGAATCTTGAGGGCGGCGGGCCAACAGAAAGAGCGCGACGGCAATCGCCAGGATGGCGCCGGCGTTGGCCGCGAGATCAATCATTGCTTCGCGAAAGCGATCGGGCGAGAAAGTTTGACTGCCGACGCTCATCTGCGCGCCTATCGCAAGAATTCGCCGTGTGGCAGAAATCGCGGCGATGAAAAGGAAGGGCTGCAGCGAAGTGCCGCGCTCCTGCAGGTACGAAATGACCGTCCGCAGGACCTCCATTATGATCATCACCAGTAACAAGTCATTGACCAGCGTGACCACTGCGAGACCGAAGCCGGTGGTATGCAGATTGAGTGGGAAGACAACTACGCTGTAGACCAACATAATTACGGATCCAAGCAGGAAAACCACACCGACGGCCGCATACACGAAAGCGTCAGCCGTTTCCAAAAAGGGTACGACGGTTTGATGAACATGCCTCACGGCGGCAGGCGCAGGTTCGTTGATGGGCGCTTCCATGCAGGGCAGGATACCGGAAAGCCTGAACCAGAACATGCTCAGGAGGAAGAAGGGCGACGACGGAATGCCTCGATCGCCCGCGCTCTGTCACCGTTGGAAAACTTGCCGGATCGTAATCCGAGGTCCATTATCAGGCAGCACTCCCGCGAGGGCGCAAAAATAGGGATCGCCTTGGCGGAAAATCTGAGGCGACGTAGGAGCGATAAACGACGATGCGTATCGCAATCGGGGGCTACCTGGTCGCGGCCAATACTTTCGCGACTCAGCGGATGGGACTCAAGCGTTTTCAGCGCGCGATGCTCTCCGGCGACGCCGTGATGCGCCTGACGGAGGGCGGAACGCCGCTCGCGGGTTTCGCGGCGAACGCACGTGCGCTCAACTGGGAACTTGCGCCGTTGCATTTCGTCTTTCCTGGACTCGCCGGCAAACCTACAGAAGAGGCGCACGAGTGGACGAAGGCCAGGTTTCTCGAAACCCTGCGCAAGCTGGGTCCGGTAGATGGCATTTTCCTTCAGGTTCACGGGACGGCCGCGACTGACTCTATCGATGACTGCGAAGGTGATCTGATCGAGGCGTTGCGCGAAGCCGCCGGCCCGAGGACTCCAATTATCGTTTCGCTCGATGGCCACGCGAATGTCACGCCGCTGATGGTGCGCCATTCGACGATGCTTATCGGCGTCAAAACTAATCCGCATTATGATTTTGTTGAGACCGGGCAATTGGGCGCGCGCGTTATGGCCGGGATGTTCGACGGTTCAATGAAGCCAGTCCAGGCTTGGGCTCAGCCCGCAATGGCCCCCGCGCTGCAGAAACTTTACATCGCTCCCGGATGGCCAATGGAGCACCTGATGCGCCTGGCGCAGAACTATAAGCGGCGTGATCCGCGCGTGCTGGACGTTTCGCTACTGGGCGGTTTCTTTTGCTCGGAACGGCCCGAGACTGGCATCAGTGTGGTTGTGACGACAGATGGCGAGGCACAATTAGCGGACGACATAGCTGAAGAGATTAAGGAAGCCTGTTGGGCGAAGCGCCACGCTTTCTACACTGAAATGGTCTCAGTCGAAGATGCAGTCGGTGAAGCTATCGCAGCAGCTGAAACCCCGGTCGTGCTCGGTGATCTGGCGGACAGCGGCGGGGCAGGAACTCCCGGCGACGGTACGGCTATTCTCGCCGAGCTGATTAAGCAGAAGGCCAAGGGTGCGGTAATCGGTAATATCGCGGACCCCGCCGCTGTACGCGAAGCGGTTCAGTCTGGTGTTGGAAAGGATGTCACGCTGACAGTGGGTGGCAAGGTCGATCGCTTCCACGGCGAGCCTGTGACTATCAGTGGCCGTGTCCGCATAATCCACGATGGTACCTTTACAGCTTCAACCAGGTTCAACGCGGGAACGGTACGGCGCGGCACAACTGTGGTGGTCGATTGCTGTGGTGTCGAAGTGATTCTCACTACTCATCCGGTTCTGGTCTTTGAACCTAATCACTTTCGCAGTCTTGGGATTGAGCCGACTCAACGCAAGATTCTAGTCTGCAAATCTGAGTTGCAGCATCGGCCGGGATTGGCGGATGTGGCACGGACATTTATAGATGTTGATGCACCCGGGCTCGCAACACAGGACTTGAAGCGCCTGCCTTACAAAAAGATTCGACGGCCGGTTTTCCCACTTGATGACATATGAGCCAAATTAGACTTTGGGAACAGCGCGATTGAAATAAGCAGTAAGGGAAACAATTATGAAACTAGGCTTGACGATTGGCTATTCGGGCGCGAACCTCCGGCTGCCGATGAAGCGAATTTTTCGCGCCGAGGAACTCGGTTACGATTCGATCTGGACTGCCGAGAGCTACGGCTCCGACGCGTTTAGTCCGCTCGCCTATCTTGCTGCTGTGACCAAGCGTATCCGCCTCGGTAGTGGCGTGATACAGCTCGCCGCTCGGACTCCAGCCAACGCTGCGATGACGGCGGGCACGATTGACGCTCTCGCGGGTGGTAATCGCGTAATAGTCGGGCTGGGGGTCTCGGGTCCGCAGATTGTTGAGGGCTGGTATGGACAGCCGTGGGGCCGGCCATACTATCGACTGCGCGACTATATAACGATAATGCGCAAGATCTTTCGACGTGAAGGCCCAGTCTCACACGCCGGTAAGGAAATCTCACTTCCTTACGATGGGCCAGGTTCTAGCGGACTAGGAAAGCCGCTTAGATCGATTCTGCATATGAATCCCGAGATCCCGATTATGCTTGGCGCTGAGAATGAAGCGACGGTCAAGCTATGCGCGGAGCTGTGCGACGGCTGGCTGCCGCTGGGTTTCGTGCCCGGCTCGATGGCGCGTTACCATCCTTGGCTCGAAACGGGATTCCGCCGCGCGGGCAACGGTAAATCGCTCGACAGGTTCGAGATCTACCCGATGCTGCCGGTCATAATCGACAAAGATGTGCGGTCAGCGATGGCGCGGATGAAGCCTGAGATTGCCCTATACGCTGGCGGGATGGGCGCGCGCAACAAGAATTTCCACAATGAACTGATGATTCAGCAAGGCTTCCCGGAAGCAGCCGCACGTATCCAGGAACTTTACCTCGCCGGACACAAAGAAGAGGCAGCGGCGGCCGTGCCGGATGATCTGATCGATCTGCGTGCACTGATTGGACCGCCCGATCGGATTCGCAAGCGCTATCGTGAATGGGAAAGTTCAGGTGCGACCGGCTTCCTCCTCCAGGCTGGCCAAGAAGAAGCGATAGACCTGATGGCAGAGGTCGCAGGAATCCGAAGTTGAGCGGAGAGGGCCGATGATAGAACCCACTGACTATCGCATCACCGGGGTTGATCAACTTCGAGCAATCATGGGTAAACCCGGACGCCTGACCGGTCTCAAAGTACTCAAAGCGCTCGACGGGCCCGCGGCTGATTTCATTCGGCAGTCGCCATTTCTAGTTCTAAGCACCGCTGACCTCGAGGGCAATCAAGACGCTTCGCCGAAGGGTGACGGTCCGGGGTTTGTCTTGATCGAAGATGAACGCACCCTTTATATCCCCGATCGCAAGGGCAACAAGCTTCTCTTCGGCCTTGAAAATATTCTAGCCAATCCGCACGTCGGACTGATCTTTTTGGTGCCTGGAACCAACGAAACCTTGCGCATCAATGGCACAGCGGAATTGACCGCTGAACCCTCGTTGCTGGAGCGTCTTTCGGCCCGCGGTACGCCGGCCTTGCTAGCGATTCGCGTGACCATCAACGAATGCTTCTTTCACTGCGCCAAGGCTTTCATCAGATCTAACCTTTGGAAACCTGAGCAATGGCCAGAGCGTGTCAAAATTTCATTTGGCAAATATCTAGCAGCCAAGGCTGGCGGTGACGACGATATGGCTCGTGCAATCGATGAAGCAGTTGACTTCGACTATAAGCATAATCTTTGAATATGATGCATTTTCATTATTTGCACTGTTGTCAGTTGATCTCTCGATAGGCCGGTTTGGATGGCACGAGTCCGCACAACCGGTGATATCTACTTGATGCAGATGATGTTTGATTATGAGGTATCGCGACTAGCCGCTGACCTCACTGACTCGCGTGACAAGTCCATGTTAAGATTCAGACACCAGCAAGCTCGGTGCAGGTGAAAATGGCAGCTCATCTAACGCTCGAAACTGTAGATATCATCAATCCGGACCATTATGTGCGGCGTGGCTATCCGCACGAGGAATGGAGGTTGCTACGGCGCGAAGCTCCGGTTTTTCGTTACGAGCGGCCCGACGTAGTTCCGTTCTGGGCCATCACCAAGCATGCGGACATTATTACGGTTTCGCGCGATCCCGGGCTCTTCAGGAGCACTAGATATCTGTTCGTCACGATCAATGAACCGGGCGCGCCAGATGACGATACGGTAATCCTGCGACAACTGCTGAACATGAATCCGCCAGAGCATGGGGCTTACCGCGGTGTTGTGAATCGGCGGTTTACGCCCCGGGCTGTACAAAAGCTGGCGCAGCAGGTCGAAGAGGTCACCGCTGAAGTCCTTGACGGCCTGCTTGGGCGCGAGGAATGCGACTTCGTTACCGAGGTTTCGGCCAGGCTGCCACTGGCCGTCATCGCTGAAATGTTCGGGATTCCACGATCGGATTGGGACCTGATGTTCAGGCTAAGCAACTCAATGATTGCACCGTCTGACCCAGAGTTCGCCGGCACGCAATCGATCAAAGAGATGCTCGAACAGGCGCGGCTTGAATTCTTTCAATATTTCTCGCAGTTGATTGAGGATAGACGCAAAACGCCGCGTGATGATGTAGCAAGTGCGTTAGCCAATGGCACGGTGAATGGCGAGCCGCTTCCCCAGTTCGAAATGCTGTCATATTTTGCGCTCCTGATAATCGCAGGCAACGAAACGACGCGCAACGCTATTACCGGCGGACTACACGCACTCATCGATCGCCCGGAGCAGATGCGGCTGCTCAAACAGAATCCGTCGGCGATGATAAAGCCGGCAGTTGAGGAAATTCTGCGATGGACTTCACCCGTAATTCAATTTACCCGCGTTGCCAACGCTGATACTGAGTTGCACGGGCAAAAAATCCAAAAGGACGATATTCTCGCTTTGTTTTATCCCTCGGCTAATCGCGATGAAGAGGTCTTCGAGAATTCGAATACTTTCGATATTCAACGCGAGCCGAACAACCATTTGGCGTTTGGCATCGGTGAGCATTTCTGCCTCGGCGCTAGTCTGGCTCGGTTGGAGTTGCAGGCGATGTTCCGCCAACTAGCTGAACGAATCGAAGACGTCGAAGTGGCGGGACCAATTCAGCGTATGCGTTCAAGTCTGGTCGGCGGGATTAAGCATATGCCGATTCGTTACCGGATTAAGTCACGCGGGAACTGATTCAGCGAATTGCCGGCCGAGAGGCCGATCGTCTCGTCGGCTCGGCGCTTAGGTGAACGCGCCGAATAGCGAGCCGGCTCCGGCCGTTAATCCCATTGCGAGGGCGCCCCATAATAGGACGCGCAGAGCACCGACAATCACCCGTGCGCCACCTGCTTGAGCAGCTAGTCCACCGAGCATTGCTAGAAAGAACAATGAAACGGCGGCGACAAAATAGACCAGACTTTTGTAGGGAACTAGCAGCGCGGTCAGCAGCGGAACAGCGGCCCCGACCATGAAGCTAATTGCGGAGGCGAACGCAGCCTGAAGCGGTCGCGCTTTGAGCGTTTCGCTGATACCCAGTTCGTCGCGGGCATGCGCGCCTAGCGCATCGTGAGCCATCAGTTGAGCAGCAACTTCCTTGGCAAGCGTCGGTTCCAGCCCACGCTTAACATAAATAGCAGCCAATTCTTCGCGTTCGGACTTTTCATCGGTTTCGAGTCCTTTGCTTTCAAGCGCGAGATCGGCTTTTTCCGTATCGGCCTGTGAACTAACCGAGACAAACTCCCCAGCCGCCATAGACATTGCTCCGGCGACAAGGCCGGAGACTCCGGCGAGCAATATTCCGGAGTGAGCCGCATGAGCAGACGCAACACCGAGCAACAAGCTTGCCGTCGATACGATACCGTCGTCGGCGCCCAAAACAGCGGCGCGCAGCCAGCCGGTCCGTTCGGTGTGGTGTTGTTCGTTGTGCGGCATCGGCAACCTCAGCCTATTTTCCGCCGTCCGCCCTGAGGCTGGAAGAGGCTGCCGCACCGGCGTCAACGAATATCGGGTAATTAAGATTGAGGCTGAAACGGGGCTTGGGGATCGTTTGCGAGTTATCCACGAACTTATGAGAAACGGGCTGATCGCCTCACGAGATCGAACGGCTGACACTCTCAGACGATTGACACCCAATAGCGGTCGCAGGCTAGGCCCATTCCTTCGGTACTGCTTGAGCCCTCTGATGGTTTACCAGCTTGGCTCGCCGTGATTGTTCATCAGGCGTGACCGTTGCAGGGTCTTCGCGATATTCGGGACCAGCTGCCATCGCCTTTTTTACGGCTGGCCGTTCGCCGAGTTCATCGAGCCAGCGCTTGACGTTAGGGAATTCGCTGAGGTCGATATTGCGGCTCTGAAGCGTCGTCGCCCAAGGATAGCAAATCATGTCTGCGATAGTGTACTGGCCGGCCGCGAGATAATGCTTCTTGTGCAGCCCAAGATTCATTACGCCGTAGATGCGATGAACTTCATTGTCGAAGCGCATCAGCGCATAGGTCTGATCGCCGTTCTTGGGATTCTGCGACGCGCGACGGAAATGGCCCTGCTCGCCCATCTTGGGTCCTTGATTAGCCATTTGCCAGAATACCCACTGCATGACGTCCCACCTCAGATGGGGTTCATGCGGCAGAAATTTGCGGCTCTTTTCGGCTAAATACTCCATAATGGCGCCGGACTCGAAGATGGTTAGCGGTGCGCCGCCGCCCATCGGATCGTGGTCGACGATGGCCGGCATCCGGCCGTTCGGCGAGATCTTCAGGAACTCGGGTGTAAGCTGGTCGCCGCGTCCGATATTGATCGGCTTGATCGTATAGGGGATGCCACCTTCTTCCAGCAAAATAGTTACTTTCTTTCCATTGGGCGTTGGCCAGTAGTACAGATCGATCACGTTGTGTATCTCCGTTATGACAACCGGTTGGGCAAATGATCCATGCGGCCGCTGGTCATTAGGACGCAAGGCGGCTGAGGTTTATGGCCTGAAGTATCACACGTATTAATCTTTCAACGGGACGATCATCATCACGCGCGGTTGGTCACCGACGGCCCGCGTCGTATGACCCTTGCCAGTCAGATCTTCAGCGAGAATTCCTTCACCCGGGCCGAAACGATGAATCGAGCCATCACCGAGTCCGATCTCGACTGCGCCAGCTAACGTGATCACATACTGGCGGCGCGGCGCGTTGTGCCAATCGACGAACGCTCCGGGCGCCATACGTGTGAAAACCACCCCAGTTGCCGGCTGCAATGACGTTTGAGCGGCAAATTGTCCCTGTTGAAATTGCATCTTGAGTTCTTCGAGATGGGATTGCTGATCGTCACCAGTATAAAGACGAAAGAGTCGCATCGATGAAACCTCCGGAGTAAACCTGCTAGAGCCTTATCGGGCGTCACGAGCCAGGAACAGGGTTGAAGCCTGTCATCGCTTTGCATACTTGGTTAGCAGAGTGCCGCCATCGGCGATTGTCAGGCCGACCATGCCATGATTCCGGTGCCCGTCGACCATCGCTTGACCGGCTTATACGCAAGAACCTCAGGCCGCAGCTCCGGCGGCATCGCGCCCGCCGCCGCCAGCCAGTCGCGTATTTCATGACCGCCGTTACCTGCGACCGCCTCGAGTTCTTCGTATCTCGCGTAACGGCCGGTTGCTTCGCTAATTGCTCGATTAGTCAGACAATCCAGGAACCAGTGATCGAATTCCTCGTTAATTTTTCCGGTTTGCGGAGGGCCGACCCAATGCGATAAGCCGCCAGTTCCAAGTACGGCTACGCGGGTCGTTGCGGGCCAGCGTTCAACGCATCTACGGACAAAGGCACCGACATCAAAGCATCGTTTCGGCGAAGGCATTGGAGGTGCGAACGCATTTACCACAATGGGAATAATAGGAATATCCCAACGTGGAGTCAGATGCATCATCGGGGCGATCTCCGCGTGATCGAGCGCTAGCTCTTCAGAGAACGCGAAGTCCACACCGCCTTCCAGTCCCTCGCGCACGATGTATCGCGCCAAATCACTTGCGATCGGCAGCCGAACCTTGGGTATGTCAAAGCCAGCGATCGCCGGTCCGGCCGCCTCCTCGCCGACTCCCACCAGGAATGCTGGCAGATTGTCATAAAAACAGCGGTCGAAATGATCGTCAGCGAAGGTTATGAGCACGTCAGGATGGGCTTTTTCGATTATCGCGCGCGCCCGTTCAAAACCTGTCCGCAGATCGTTCCGCTCATCCTCGGGCAGCCGCTCCCACTGCTTTGCTGAAGCCATTAACGGAACATGCGAGCACGCCACCCCGGCTACTATCTGTCCCATGTTCACAACTCCCTGCCACTGGTCATCCACTGACAATTCGATCAGGTTTCCGTTGATTGAGTCATTTGTTTAGTCGTCGATTAACTGCGGAATGACGAAAGGGAGCCGGTGTATCAGCTTTCCCGGTCTGGGTTCATCGCCGCGATATAATCCTGCATGCTCTTGCCGGCGGCTGGACCATGCGCTAGCAGCAACAGCAAGGGATTCGCGCCATGATCGTACAATTTGCGAATTTCCCAATGCTGCAGCAGGTTGCGCTCCTGGGCTTCGAGCTTGTAACCATCCATCACGGTCTCGGGGTTAGTGCGAAAGCGTGCAGCCAACCCATCGTCACGGCGCAAATCGCGGAGCAACTTGTCGATTTGATAGCGGCTCATCGTGTCATCCTTTTCACGCAAGGTCACTAATAGCTCGAATCACCTGAACTTTGCCAACCGTGCGTTCGAAGGCTGCGCCGTCCCGGAATTGTCGCGACGCTCGCTTGCTTCCTGCGTTTCGGCTTGCCGGCGCCAGGTTGGGATGAACCGGCTTGCGCTAACCTATACTCCGGGCCGCGTAGCTTTGGGCGGCCTTTATCTAAAATTTGTCCGCACGCTGCCGATACTCCGATTCAGTATCCATTCCCAATCTCATCGTCCAGCGGTACCGGAGGCCGTTGGTCATACTTGTCCGCGTCACTGTTGTTCAATACTTGATCGATCTCCAGAGGACTCACCTCATGACCCTCTTCCAACTCGTCGATAAGCTTATGGGCCTTTGCACCCTTGTCGGCGTAGTAATTGCCCAGTGTTTGATTGTTGTCCTCGAAGGTCATCGCATTCATGTCATCCCGGTATTCCGCAGACTGAAGCTTCTGGATTTGCTGGGTTTGTGTCGCGAGCTTGGACTGCTCCGACGGACTCGTTGCATACGAAATTGACGAGCACGCATTCAGGGATGTGGCCGCCGCCAAAAGAATTATAGCGCCGCCGATTCTACTCGGCCAAAATGAATTCGTAAGCATCTTCATTGAAACTGCCTCAATCGATGATGGTCCTAATGTTATTACAGCGCCGAGACTATTTTAACCTTGACCATGAAATCCCCACTGCGGCTACTCAAACGCTCAATCACGCTCAAACTGACTTCTTGATCATCATTTAGATTCAAGTTGATTCGCGCCAACACACCTGTTGTGAGTTCGCTGGTGGCATTCCATAACCGTTGCGGTCCGCCGGCTCAGAACGCCAGCTGAAACTGTGATTCAAAAACGCTTTCAGCAGGCCGGTTTTCGGGATTATCAATGGTCCCGGCCCCTTCATAGAACTGACTATTGGCATAATCAAACCAATACTTGACGTT
>DATKPK010000275.1:0-14138 GCA_035524095.1 Binataceae bacterium (SeqCode)
GCGGGGCGATCGGGTATCCGTCGCGCCATGGAACCTGAATAAGTAAAACCTGGAATCAATAGATGTGCAGTGATCTCGCAGCCGGGACTGTTGCGCAAGGTATGAGCCAAGCCTTCGGTCAACGACTTCACTGCCGCTTTACTCACATTGTAAGCAGTGTTTCCGGGTGGCGAAGTAATCCCCTGCTTCGAGCCTGTGTTGATAATGAAGCCGGACTTGCCTCGGTCGACCATGGCGCGGCCGATCAGTTGAACGCCATTGAGTACACCGAAAAAGTTCACCTCCAAGAGCCTGCGCCATCCGTCAAGGTCGGATAATGCGTCGCTGCCCTGGAACGCCGCTGCGTTATTCATTAGTAACGCGATGTCGTCGAAGCGGCCGAATGCGGCTTTGACGAGCCGGTCTATTTCTTCAGTCTGTGAGACGTCAGTTTCCATCGCGAGAACGTCGGCCGCTCCGGTACGAGTCAGACCTGCGAGTTCATCGGCTGCTGCGGTGAGCGCTTCGCGATCACGATCGGCAATACAGATTCGCATGCCAAGAGCGGCCAATCGCCGCGCAGTGGCAAGACCGATACCGCTTGCGCCACCGGTGATTACGGCTCCGCGGCCGGGAGCGAGAATAGAAGTGAGAGGTCGAGAAGGCATTTCGATGTGACTTCCTTTCGGAGCGTTTGCCGATGGCTTACTTGGGGCGATTGCCGGCCAAAATAGATTTGGCAACTTTGACAATATGCTCTGGGGTAAAGCCCAGCTCACGCATCACGATTTCACCCGGCGCTGAAGCACCGAAGCGATTCAGGCCGATGATTGCGCCGTCGAGGCCAACATAGCGCTCCCATCCCAGTGTCGAGGCGGCCTCAACACTGACGCGTGCTTTGACTCCGGGAGGAAGCACGCTGTCCTTGTAGGATTGCGGCTGGGCCTGAAACAAATCCCAGCACGGCATAGAGACCAGCCGGCTCGCAACGCCCTCACGAGACAACTGGTTGTGCGCCTCGAGTGCGATCGACACTTCGGAACCTGTCGCGATGAGGATGAGCTGAGGTGGACCTGCGGCGCAGTCGGCGAGGACATAGGCTCCTTTTGCGGTCCCCGCAGCGGGGGCGAGCGTACCGCGGTCCAAAACGGGCAATTTCTGGCGCGTGAGCACCAGCCCCACTGGCCCCTCAGTATGCGATACCGCGAGCTTCCACGCTTCGACAGTCTCATTGGCGTCGGCCGGACGGAGCAGCATCAGATCCGGCATCGCACGGAGGCTGGCGAGTTGTTCAATCGGCTGATGGGTAGGACCGTCCTCACCCAATCCGATGCTGTCGTGAGTCCACACATAGATCACGTGGGCCTTACTCAAGGCTGCCAGCCGGATGCTCGGGCGCATGTAATCGGAAAACGTAAAGAAGGTTGCGGCGTAAGGGAGAGTGCCGCCATGCAGGGCCATGCCCGTGGCGATCGCGGCCATGGCGTGCTCGCGAATGCCGAAATGGATATTTCGCCCCACGTATCCCAACGGGCCGCCGACCATTCCCTGGGTAGGAGGCGCACCTGCCGGCGGCGTAAACCCGGGGCTCTCGAAATCGCCGTGGCCCTTGAGTGCGGTGCGAGTTGACGGATCGAGATCGCCCGAGCCACCGATCAAGTTGGGTATGACCTCGGCCAACGCGGTGATACTTTTTTGTCCGGCGTCGCGAGTCGCCATCGCGCCGTCGGCAGGAGTGAACCGGGGCAGGGCCGAATCCCATCCTTTGGGGAGTTCACCGGCAAGAGCCTGCCGAAGCTTCTCAGCCAACTGTGGATCGGCAGCACGCAACGCGCCCATGCGTTGATGCCACTGCGCCTCAAGGCCACGGCCATTTTCTACCGACTTGCGAAAATGAGCCAAGGCCTCATCGGGAATGTAGAAACTCTTGTCCTCAGGCCATCCCAGCGCCCGCTTGGTTAGTCGCACCTCTTCGACGCCCAAAGGCTCGCCGTGTGCTTCGAAAGTGTCGTGTTTATGCGGGCTGCCATAGCCAATGTGCGTACGCGCGACAATTAGCGAGGGTCGGTCATCGGCCGCCTTGGCCTTGATCAACGCACTATCAACTGCGGCAATGTCCATCCCGTCGATATGCTCGACGTGCCATCCATAAGCCTGGAAGCGCGCGCCCACATCTTCGGAAAAAGTAACATCGGCGCTGGCCGAGAGGGTGATCTGATTAGCATCGTAGATCACGATCAATCGCCCGAGCCGAAACTGCCCGGCGATGGAAGCGGCTTCGGCGGCGATACCTTCCATCATGTCGCCGTCGCTGGCCATCACATAGGTATGGTGATTGATCATTTCATGGCCCGGCCGATTGAAGGTGGCGGCGAGCCAGCGTTCCGCGATTGCCAAGCCCACCGCGTTGCCGAGACCTTGACCCAGCGGACCAGTGGTAACTTCCGCTCCGGGGACTACGCCATACTCGGGATGTCCAGGAGTGCGGCTGCCCCATTGGCGGAATTGCTTGATGTCGTCCATGGTCAGGTCGTATCCGGTGAGGAAAAGCATGCTGTAGAGCAGCATGCTGGCGTGACCCGCAGACAGAACGAAGCGATCGCGATCGGGCCATTTGGGGTTAGCGGGATTGTGGCGCAGATGGCGCATCCACAAGACGTACGCCATCGGGGCCGCTCCGAGCGGCATCCCCGGATGTCCTGAGTTAGCTTTCTGGACGGCGTCGATCGAGAGCGTCCGGATAGTGTTGATGCATAGATCGTCGATTGGCTGAACCATCGTACTCATGATTCCTCTGAACTGCACCGAGGCTTTAAGCGCGAATGAACATTTGAGACGTGAACAAAGAATCCTCACCCTTCCATCATGCTGACGGCAGTCACTAGCTTGTTTCCTAATTGGCTACGTATTTCGTGACCCGAAGATTCCTCTGCAACTGATATTCGTTCGGCCGATCGCCGATTTTCGCCGAGCGCGTGCTCTCGATAGAAGGAAAGCGATCGTTATCCGGACAGCGCGCTTGTGATCAACTTATTTGACTTCGCGCAGCTTGCCCGTGTCCACGTCGAAAATGCAGCCGCGTACGGGGATATCTTTGGCAATCCAGGGATGCGACCTGACTTTCTTAATCTGCTCGCGGGTATTTTGCTCAGGGTCTTTATAGGAAAAGAAACGCATCGGAGCCGGTGACGTATCGCCGGTCGAAGCGCTGAGCTTTGTGTTCAGTTCGTCATCCGTGAATGTCGTAAAGCCGCAGCCGGTGTGGTTGAGCAATAATATTTCGGTGGTTCCGAGTACTCGGTTGGAAACCACCAATTCCCCGAGCACGTCTTCGGTCACTGCAGGTCCACCGGTGCGGATGACGTCGATGTCGGCTTGTGGCAGACCCAGGATTCCCGGGAGATCTGAGAGCCGCGGGTCCATGCAAGTTACGACTACGATTTTGGGGGCCGGACGCTTCCCCAGCGCCGGATCGTAACTTTTTGCATAGTTGTGATTTGCTTCGAGCGCTTTATCGATAAGGCTCATCGTTTTCCTCCTGACCGACGAATGCGGCCAAGCCCGTTCATTATAGTTTCGCTTTTCCCGTCATTACTTGGATGCTGCCAAGAGCGATCGGTTGCGACAGATATCACTGCAACGTGCGGACTTCGCCGGCCGGCCACGATTCCTCATTTCGTCATTCCGCGGAGACCTTTGCTACAATCGGCGCAAAACGCGATTGCAGGGGTAAAGCTGGAAATTTCGGTTAAAATCATTTCGCCCTGGCGCAAGAATATAGGCGAACGGCTGGTTCGCGCCACTGTTGGGAGCAATCCCACGAAGATCGCCCAGCCTTTATTGAAAGTTAAGAGGAACGCAATGGCCAAGACATTTGGATTCGAATCAACCACGGACGAGGTGCTCGAAGGCATCGATCTCTCCGGAAAGCGCATACTGATAACCGGCGTCTCCGCGGGTCTCGGCGTTGAAACGGCTCGCGCAGTCGTTGCGCACGGCGGAACTGTCGTCGGCACCGCGCGCGATCTTGCGAAGGCGCGGAGGGCGCTAGCGGCAGCGCTCCCCCCGGGCATGTCAATTAAACTCGTCGAAGCGGACCTCGCCTCGCTCAGCAGCGTGCGCAAAGCAGCAGACGAATTGCTCGCGCAGGGCAAGCCCTTCGATGTCGTCATCGCCAATGCGGGCGTCATGGCGTGTCCGCAGGGCAAGACTGCCGATGGCTTCGAGACGCAATTCGGGACCAATCACCTTGGCCATTTTGTTTTCGTCAACAAACTCGTGCCGTTGCTGAAGCCGGGCGGACGAATCGTCACGCTATCCTCGGCTGGTCATCAAATCAGCGACGTCAACCTTGACGATCCAAATTTCGAACGGACAGAGTATCAGCCATTTCTCGGTTACGGCCGTTCCAAGACGGCGAACATTCTATACGCGGTCGCACTCGACAATCGGCTCAAGGGACGGGGTATTCGCGCGACATCGTTGCACCCGGGCGGGATCCAGACCGAGCTTGGCCGCCATATGACGCCGGAACTTCGCGCGCAGATACAGGCGCGCATCGCCGCGAGCAAAGAGGCGGCGACCTTCAGATACAAGACCGTTCCTCAAGGTGCTGCCACTACGGTATGGGCGAGCTTCGTCGCACCATCGGAGGCGATCGGTGGCCATTACTGTGAGAATTGCAACGTTTGCGAAGTGAACGACGACACGACTTCGCGCGCGGGCGTGCGGTCGTATGCGCTCGATCCCAAGCGTGCCGAAGAATTATGGCACAAGAGCGAGGAGATGGTCGGCGAGCGCTTCGCGCTGTAGGACACGGGACCTGAGAAACAAAATCAGACGTTGCCTACGAGATCAAATCGTCGCAGCGCCGGACCGATAATTAGGTATGTCCCTAGCGCACCTGCTGGTCATCGAAGATGAGGCGCGGCTGCTCGAATACGTATGTCAGGGGCTGCGTGAGGAAGGCTTTGCGGTGACAGGCGCCGCTAGTGCCGAGGCGGCTGAACTCGCGTTAAAGAGCGGTGTCTATAGCGCGATCGTACTTGATCTGCGTCTGCCGCATAAGGATGGGAGCGATTTTCTCCGCGAATTACGCGCGGACGGAAACTCCATACCGGTGTTGATTCTGACCGCTCGCGACTCCATCGGTAATCGCGTCGCGGGACTCGACGCTGGAGCGGACGACTATCTCACCAAGCCATTCGCGTTCGCAGAACTCGTCGCGCGGCTGCGCGCTCTTTTACGCCGGAGGACAGCGCCGCCGCAATGGCAAATTGGCGGCATCATCTTCGACGCTGTAACGCGCAGGGTTAAGCGGGATGGACTTGAGATCAATCTGAGTCCGAAGGAAACGCTGCTGCTTGAGTTGCTGATGCGCAATGACGGCGACGTGGTGACCCGTGGGATGATCACGCAGGTCCTGTGGGGCGAAGGCTACAACGACTTTTCCAACTTGCTCGAAGTATTCGTCAATCGCTTGCGGCACAAGCTCGATGATAACGGTCCGTCGCTGATTGTCACGGTTCGCGGGGTCGGCTATAGGATGCGACCGCGATGACGCTGCGGCTGCGCTTGACGATCTATTGGGCGGCGGTCTTTGCGCTGCTACTGACAGTCGCGGGCCTGGCAGTTTTTCTGCTGTTTCAACGTCAGCAATGGGCCAAGCTCAATGGCGCATTGCTTGAGGAGGCCGACACCGCCGCGCAAGTGATCGCACGAACCGGAATCGCGTCGATGCATCCGACGGTCGCACGGCTGGCGAGCGAGCGCGATCTCGGCGGCGTTCGCCGAGTATTCATCATTAGCGACGGCGCCACGGTTGCGGCGGCCGGCGATGCGTCGGCGAGTCTGCCGTTAATTAAGACACCAGTCGATCGCGAGCTGCTGCTGGATAGCCACGATCGGCATTTTCGCTATGCGCTTGCGCCTTTCATCCTGAACGGGCGCGGCGCTTATCTGGTTGACGGAGTTGACGTCGAGCGAGTCCGTGAGCCGATCGAACGCTTACGGCTGTCCCTGCTGCTGATCCTGCCGATAATCCTGCTGATCAGTGTTTCGGCCGGGTATTGGTTCGCGGGACGCGCGCTGATGCCGATGCTTGAAGTGACGGCCGGACTGACTGAGATCATGCCGCAAGAGCTGTCTCGCCGCATGCGTAACCCGTCGCGAGACGATGAAGTCGGCCATCTGGTCGCAGCGATTAACGCATTGCTAGAGCGTGTCGAGCGAGCCGCGGAAACTGAGCGGCGATTCGCCGCCGATGCCGCTCACGAGCTACGTACGCCGCTGACACTGCTGCGCAGCGGTCTCGAGCTGGCGCTGCATCGTCCGCGCTCCGTGATCGAATATACAAAGGCGATCGAAGCGGCGCTGCGCGATACCGTGTCGCTCGGAGCAATGGCGGATGATCTGCTGGCATTGGCACGGCTTGATCAAGAGCGCAGGCTGGTGTCCGAAGCGATCGGATGGAGTGCGCTCACGGCGGAAGTAATCGCTGCAGGTGAACCGCTCGCGCGGGCGAAGCATCTGAGGTTATGTGCGGAACTCACTCCAGACCTGACAGTAGCGGGCGATCGGAATCATCTGCGGCGCCTACTGAACAATCTGCTGACGAATGCTTTCGCGTTCACGCCCGAAGGCGGACAGGTTGAAGTCGGATTGCAGAAAGCCAACGGCCACGCGCTGTTGCGGATCGCCGATAGCGGACCGGGGATAGCGGAAGCGGAACTACCGTTTATATTCGATCGATTTTTTCGCGGACGCGGCAGCCGCGACGCGGGGAGCGGTCTGGGACTTAGCCTATGCCGCGAAATTATCCTGCTCCACGGCGGCGAACTGGCCGCGGCGAATCGCACGGAGGGCGGCGCTGAATTTCGCGTCACCCTTCCGCTCCTGACCGTGGAACCTTAACGTTTGTTAATTAGGGCGGCGGACGGGCGATTGTTAGGATCGCCGCATGCTGCTTGCGATCCGCCGACAGCTGATTCACATCCTCGTAGCGATCACGATGCTGGCCGCGCTGGCATCACAGGCTTGTGCTGCAACGATATCACTTGAAGACGCGATCGCGAGGGCTCTGATATTCGCTCCGTCCGTAGCTTCAGCGTCGGCGCAAAGCGATCTCGATAATGCACGTGTAGATGAGTTTCGCGCGCCGTTATTCCCATCACTCGCCGCAAATGGGGAATACCAACAGACCCCAGGCTACGATCCTATCGTCACCAATCGCGGCTTGACACTTGGACAACTAGGTCTTGATTACACTGCCTTCGACGGCGGCAGGCGCAGCGCCCAAGTGCGCAGCGCGCATTATGCAGCAATGGCGGCAGCTTTGGGGATTACCGCAGCGCGTAACCAGATCATCTTCGACACCACTATCGCTTACTACGATTTGGCTCGCGCACTGGCAGCTGAAGCGGAATTGCAGGCCAGCGTTGAGCGCCTGACGCAGTACGTCAAAGTGATTGAGGCGTTGCAGCGTAGCGGACGCGCGATCGCTAGCGACGTATTGATGCTGCGAGCGTCGGATGACAGCGCCATGCTCACGCTCGCCGCTGGTCATCAGGCGGCCGCTCATGCGTCGATTATGCTCGGCTCGATGATCGGCGATTTCAACGATACCGCGCTGCGGGTTACAGATGTCCCGGCGCCATCGCCGCCCCCAGATGGCGACGGATCACAAAACCCCGCCTACCGCGCCGCGACGCGTGCGGTCCAGGCGGCCAAGCTCACGGTGGACGCTGCGCGGGACGAACGCTCGCCTTCTTTCAAGATCGCTCTAACCACCGGATGGGAAGGGATCAATCCGCCGAAAACCTTCGACCATTACTTCGGCGCGTCGTACGACGGCGCGGTCAGCGTACCGATTTTCGACGGTGGCTTGATTCGCGCGCATATCAACGAAGCACAGGCGGCCGTGCACGCAGCCCTCGCCCAGCAACATCAGATCGATGTGCAAAACCGCCGCGATCTCGCGGACGCCCGATCGCGTTACAAGGATGCGTCAGATCAAATTGTACTTCTGCGCGGTTCCCGCCAGACCGCAGATGACTTGTTCGCGCTCGCCTGGACCCGTTTTCTCGGTGGCGGCAATATCACCTTGCTCGAAGTGGTCAGCGCCTATCAGCAAGCCGAGAGCCTGCGGCTCGCACTTTTCGACCAGCAATTCGCCGCCCGTCAAGCCACCGCGCAGGTGGATGCGATTCTCGGACTCGCGCAATGAAGCGGCGTGTAAGGGACGACGTGATCAAGCTGAGTGCGATTGCGTTCGTGCTGATATCGATCGCTTTTGCCGCCTGCCGCTCGAACGCTCCGGAAGAAGCGCCGGCGCCAACGCCAGTGATGGCAGTCACGGGTGCCCGGGTCGTCGCCGGTCCAATCGAGAGCGACGAACGGCTGCTTGGTCAAACCGTCGCGCTGCGCCATCTGATCGTGCGTGCTCCGACGGCGGGACAGGTGATCGGATTGACACTTCAAACCGGCGACAAAGTTCGGCGCGGAGAAATCATCGCTCATGTCCTTAGCCGCGAAGTGGAAGCCGCCGAACACGGTCTCGCTGTGGCGCAACAACTCGATGGCACTGAAGCAGCCAACCTGGCGGTTTCGGTCCGACGCTATAGCCATAGTTCGGGAGTCGCAGTCGCGGCGCCGAATGACGGGATCGTAGCACAACGAATGGTCAGTTCCGGACAGATCGTCGCGGACCTCGATCCGCTAGCCGATCTGATCGACCCACTCAGCGTGGTGGTGAATGCGGTCGTGCCGAGCGCCAACCTCGCGACATTGCGTCCGGGTATGGCCGCCCGCATCAGCTCGCCAATCGCGCCAGGCGCAAGCTATCTTGGGCGCGTATCGGCGATCGCGCCTTCGTTCGAGAGCGGCACCGAGACCTCACTGGCGCGAGTCGAATTCACTGGCGCGAAACGTCTTTTTGAAGCCAACGCACCTGTCGAAATTGTTATCATTACAGCCTCTGTCGCAGACGCGATTCTGATTCCTCGGACTGCACTGTTTCAGAGTGCCAGTACGAATGACTATTACGTTTTCGTCGCCAAAGCTGACGGGCGCGCACATAGGACACCTGTCCAACTGGGCTTGCGCGCTAATGGGATAGTGCAGATCACTGCCGGATTAGCGCCAGGAGACGTCGTGATCACTTCCGGCGGCTATGCGTTGGCCAACGGCCTACGCGTCAAAGTGACAATGGCGGCGGCTTCCTGATGCGCGGTAATTCGACGCTGGCGATAGCGCTGGTGATCGCACTATCGCTGCTCGGCGTGATCCTCGGGCGGTCGCTGCCCAACGCAGTCTTCCCGCAAGTCCAATTCAAACGCGCGATCATCCTCACGGACAGCGGCGATCTGCCTTCGGCCCAAGTCCTGGTCGCGGTCACACGGCCGCTCGAGGAAGCGGCGTATGGCGTCACCGGCGTTGAACGAGTCGACTCAACCACCACGCGCGGCAGCTCCGAACTCGATGTAACCTTTACCGAAAATAGCGATCCGGTAGCGTCATTCGAGCTGCTCAACGCCGCTATCAATGAGGTGCGCGCGAAACTGCCTCCTGGCACAACGGTACAATCGCGGCTGCTCACGAGTGGAACTTTCCCGATAATCGATATCAGCCTGAGCTCGCCCGATCGTGGTTTGCCGGACCTGACAGACGTTGCCCAGTACGATTTGGTTCCGAGTCTTCATCGTATCGACGGGGTCTATCGAGTCGAGACGGTGGGAGCGAAATATCGCGAATACGACGTATGGCTTGATCCGGCCAAGTTGCTGGAACACAACCTCACGCCCGACGATGTCGTTACCGGCCTCGCGAACGCCAATGTAATCGATTCGGCGGGCCGCGTGATGGACAAGCACCGGACGTTGTTGACAGTAGTGACGGCGGATCTTCAGGACGCGGACGAGTTGGCCGCCGTGCCTATCGCTAACGCCGGCGGCCAGCCAGTTACGGTCCGCGACATTGGTGACGTGAAGCTGGGGATTACAGAGGACTACATCCGCACCACCAGCGAAAACGGTCCGTCGGTCCTGGTGACGGTTTCGCAGCAGCCGAGCGGCAACACGATTGCCATCGCCGACCAGACCCGTGCGATCCTGCGCGACTTCAACGCGCGCTATCCGGACGTACGCACTTCCTTCTCATACGATCAAGCGGCATTGGTCAGCGAATCGTTCAAGAGCGTTCGCGACGCGATCGTGCTGGGTCTCGTTCTCGCAGTGGCCGTCGTCCTGATCTTCACGAGGAGTATTCTCAGCGCAGCGGTCGCCGCGATCGTCGTACCATGCACGATCGTGATCACGTGCGTGATCATGAAGGCGATGGACGCGAGCTTCAACATGATGACGCTGGGCGGGTTGGCCGCAGGCATCGGGCTTTTCATCGATGATGCGATCGTGATGATTGAAGCAGTCCATCGCAGCCGCGAAAGTGGCGCTCCGGTCGCCGACGCGGTACGTGAACTGGCTCGCCCGCTGATCGCCTCGACGGCAACGGTAGTGATCGTCTTTGCCCCGCTTGCCTTTCTTTCGGGGGTTACCGGAGTATTCTTCCGCGCCCTCGCTCTGACTCTCGGTGGCGGTTTGATTGTGTCGCTATTGCTGGCGCTCTACTTCAATCCTACGCTCGAACAAATCGTCGAACGCTGGCGGCGTCCGCCGCGTCAGGAAGGCAGAATCGCCGGCTATCTGCAAAGCGGCTATCGAATGTTGCTGCATCCGTTTATGCAATGGCCGGCTCTCGGGCTAATCACAGCGGCCGCCGCAATCGGGGGCGCTTTCGCGCTCTATCGAATCACCGGCACAGACTATCTACCGGCTATGGATGAGGGCGCTTTTACGCTCGATTACATTACGCCTCCGGAGAGCACGCTCGCAGACACCGACGCATTACTGGCAACGATAGAACATATTCTCAAAACTACGCCCGAGGTCGCGGCTTTCTCGCGCCGAACCGGCACTCAACTCGGGTTCTTTCTGACCGAATCAAATCAGGGCGATATCTCAGTGCGTCTTAAGTCGAAGCGAAGCCGATCGATTAGTCAAGTGATCGATTCGGTCCGCAGCCGCATCCTCAGCCAGGTGCCGGGCGTCCGTGTCGAATTTTCGCAGGTGTTGCAGGATTTGATTGGTGACCTTTCCGGCACACCCGAGCCCGTCGCCGTTTATGTCTTTGGTGAAGACCGGGATGCGATTACGAGGGTCGCGCGCGAGATAGCCAGACGTATCAACGGAATCCCAGGAATAGTAGACGTGAACAATGGTATCGTACTGAGTAATCCCGAAGTGCAGATACTGATCGACGCGCAAGCGGCCGAACGCTACGGCCTCAGTACAGCTACCATCCAGGATAATCTGCATACGGTTATCGAAGGTACCGTTGCGACTCAACTGCGTATCAATGATCGACTCTATCCTCTGCGCGTGCGCTATCCTGAAATCTATCACAACGATTTGGATTTGCTGCCCCACGTATCGTTGAAGACACCTGGTAACGGGCGGGTAATGCTGAGCTCGGTCGCGACGCTGAAACCGCTCGGCTTGAGCGCGGAGCTTGACCGCCGCCGCTTGCGCCCAGTGATTACAGTCACAGCACGCGCTGACAAGATTTCTCTCGGTAGAGCGGTTGCACTAACCAAACAACGCCTGGCCGATCTCGAGCTTCGGCCGGGCGTCACGCTCGAATACGGCGGCCTATACGCGGAACAGCAGACGGCATTCTATCAACTGACGCTGGTCCTGGTTGCAGGAATCGTTGGAATGTTCCTGGTGCTGGTGTGGGCATTTGGCCGTTTCGGCCCTGTGTTCGCAGTCTTAATCGGCGCGCTCGCTTGTCTTGCCGGCAGTTTCCTAGCCCTCGATCTGACCGGTGTAACGCTGAATATCTCTTCCTTCATGGGCGTTATCATGGTCGCCGGTATCACGGCCAAAAATGGCATCCTCTTGCTGGATCATACTGAGCATGGAGTACTGGCAGGCGTTGACCCGCGGGTCGCCCTGCTCGAGGCCGCGCGGCGGCGGATGCGGCCTATCCTGATGACCACTATCGCAACCGCCGCCGGGCTGCTGCCACTTGCACTGGGAATAGGGGCGGGGGCGAAAGTTCAACAGCCGCTGGCCTTGGCAGTTATCGGCGGTCTAGTCTTCGCTCTGCTGTTCTCGACCCCATTGGCCGGCGGCCTGTATTTGACCGGCACTCGCCGCAGGCACGTTGGCGCAAAACGGCAATGAGTATTCGACCGGCGCAAACAGTTCGGGGCGATTTTCGCTGCACCAATGACAGCTCCACTGATAAATTACCGCTACGGCGTCACACCTGATCCTGCGCCCATAGCGAACTCAACGTTCATAAATTCTTCCGTAGCCGCATGCCGCGAGCGCATTAGTGTCCGTTCAAGAGTGCGTCGACCGCGCCTTCGACCACTGTGTTCTTGAAGAATGCCGGGTTCATGCTGGTCCATAGACGAGCGGGATTAGCAAAGACGAAATCGCGAAAATTGTCTTCGTCGATCAGGCCATGCTCGACCAACTCGTAGGCCTCTTCGGTCACTTCGGTCATATCAGGGACATCCCAATGGCCGATGTCGGAACTAAAGATAGCGTTGAGTTTCGAGTGGAATGGAAGCTTGCGAGTATCAAAAGCCAGTGCGTTGATCGGATCGTCCGCCTCGCAGCCAAAGTAAAAATTCGGAACGAACAAATCACGGATATCCTCTGCACTTGAGATCGCACAGCGCGACCAGTCGTCGAGTGCAGCAGGATCTTCCGAGGTGCCGCTGATGCCCCAGCCCTCGCCGCGTCCTTCGAGCTTATCAGTAACAAGCTTTCCACCGTATTGGCGCGCGAGATCCTGAAACAGTTTGCGATCAAGATTAGCCGGATTGTAGTTCTCCATTGCCTTGCCGTTACGCTTTTGCCAATGCCCAATCATGTCGGCATAGAGACTCGCCGCCCATCCTACACCGCACTCCAGAAACGCACAGCGCAGTTGCGGGAAGCGCCGGGTGACGCCGCCGAAAAACATCGCTTTGCATAGCGCCTCGCCGGCCGAGGCGAAGTGACCGATATGATTGAACATGTAGTTGGAGATTGAACCACGGCTGCCCCATCCCATTCCGGGCGAATGAAAACTAGGCGCGACGCCGAGTTCGATAGATTTGGCCCAAACCGGGTCGTAGTCATATTCGCTGTCGATGGCGAAGAAATCGAGCCAATAGGCATAGCGGCTTGGATGAGGGACTTCACGAGCGATCGCAGGAATCGGGCGCCGGACGTGACCCGCCATCATGATCACTTTGAGTCCAAGCGCCCCAATTGCATATTCCATTTCCTCGATAGCTTCATTCGGCGTGTGCATCGGGATGATCGCGGCGGGCGTTAGCCGATCGGAATATTCGCGAAAGATATCTGCGTGATATGTATTAAACGCACGACAGGTCGCGCGCCTGAGTTCATCCTCACGGATATGTGGCGCGCCGAGCCCAGCGGTGGGATACAGAACGGCAAAGTCGATGCCTGTCTGGTCGAGGCGCTCGTGCAGCAACTTCGGAAACGTTGCGGTCGCGCGATCGAGAGTGTTTTTGGTGGGGAGCGCCCACCAAGGTGGACGAACTGGTCTTTCGGCACGCCGTTGCTCCCAACTCATTCCGTACCAACTGGCGCCGTCGGTGCGATAGCGTTTTGCCAAATCTGATCCGGCGACTTGCCTTAGATAGTCGCGCAACGCCGGTTGAAATTCGACGGTGTGACCATCGGAATCAATCACCGGATGCTTTAGTCGTGCACGCACCTGCGCTGATTTAGAACGAAAACTGCTCAATGAATTTGCGGCCATCAGCATTTCCTCCGCCGTGATGTATTTTGGCGCTACGCTACCATGTTCCATTCTTCAGACAGATGATTGGCCGCTTGGCATAAGCTGGCGCAACCTGGTGAAAAACTTTCCGTCTCGACGATTATCGTGGTTTATTTTCGGTTTTCTGCCGCGACGGCGGGAACAGCATCCGCGCGATATTGGAGAGCACCACATCGTTAGTGATCCCCATCACGACGCCGGCACGGGCGTCACGCAGATAACGGTCAAAGGGCAAACGACGTGCGAAAGCAGTGCCGCCTCCCATGCCCATGATCTCGGACGTGACGTGAACGGCA
>DATKPK010000276.1:0-3208 GCA_035524095.1 Binataceae bacterium (SeqCode)
CCGCAGGAAGTTGAAGCGATCTAGCAGTTGACCGTCGGCTTGACGGAACTCGAGGTTGTATCCCAAGGCCGGGCACTCCCGCCGTCGCTAGCCGCGCAGCGGGCGGCGAGGGCATTCTCTGACGGCCTTGGCTGTTTGGGCAGGACGCCGATACGAAGTGGCCGAGCGGTTTTGGGTGAACTTTTTGCGCTATACAGTGCCCACTCAGTGCCCACATTGGGCCAATCTGACGTCCTCTGGCGTGATCAAGAACCCTATAGAGTCGTCGATAGCATCGTCCGCGCCCTGCCAGCCGGTGTGCTGAGCCTGGCGCACGACGGAACCAAAGCCTACAGCGATGCATTCGATTTGGTCCACCGGCGTGAAGCGAGGCCCGAACGCCATCTGGCAAGCCGATCATTAGTGCACTGGATATTCTAGGTGTTCGTTCCGGCAGCACACCGAAGAAGCCCTGGCTAACCATCGTGATGAATGATTACAGCCGCGCCGTGGTAATTGGGAAAGTAATGGGCACTTTTGAGCTTTGTTTGAACTGAGAAACTGCCGATGAATCGTGCTAAGCGTAGGGTCGCGATGATAAGGTCGGCGCCGAGCGAGTCATGAACTTCGGCGCAGCGAGAATCTGAATCGTCAAGCTTTATTTGGAGATCGAGATGGACCTTGAATTGAATGGCAAAGTTGCAATGATTACCGGCGCCAGCCGCGGGCTTGGCCGTGCGATGGCCTCTGCGCTCGCCGCCGAGGGCGTCAAACTCAGCCTGTGCGCTCGCGGCGTTGACGCCCTCAACAGCTTTGCTGCCGAACTCAAAGCCTCCAGCCACGAGGTCATTGCCCGACCCGCCGACGTTGCTGACAGCGCCGCGATGGAACGTTGGCGCGACGTTACCGTCAGCACCTTCGGCGGCATCGACATCCTAATCAACAATGCTGGTGGTGCTCGCCTCGGCTCGCTTTCCCAACTGGATGACGCTGGCTGGCAGGCCGCCTTCGAGCTTAATTTTTTTGCCGCTGTCCGTCTGGCTCGGCTATGCGCTCCTGCGATGGCGAATCGGGGTGGTGGTGCCATCATTAATATCAGCTCGATCTATGGCCGAGAGGCCGGTGGGCCGCTTTCCTATAACACGTCCAAGGCGGCCATGATTTCCTTCACCAAGGGCCTAGCTCGCGAACTCGCTCCCAAAGGTATACGCGTTAATACTATCGCCCCCGGTTCGATCATTTATCCCGGCGGCACTTGGGAAGGTCTCTTCAAGGAAAATCCTGATTTCGAGAAGGATTTCATCAGCCACGAATTTCCCGCCGGACGCCTCGGCCGCCCCGGCGAAGTTGCTTACGCGGTCGTGATGCTCGCGTCGCCGCGCGCGAGCTGGATCACCGGCACATGTATTCCCGTGGACGGCGCCCAAGGCCGGTCCAACATTTAACTAAAGAGAGGCTACAGTGAGCTGATCGTGCCGCTCAATGAATGGCTGGTTGCGCTATCGATGCGAATCGGCCGCGTCATGCCCTCGGCAATCGTCTCCTCAGCAGGAAACGTTACCGTCTTGAATTGAGGAGTCTTGCCCGCCATCCGCCCATCGCCACGACGCGCCGGCCCTTCGACCAGCACTGGAAACGTAGCGCCAATCAGTTGACGATTGCGTTCCAACGAGATCGCTTCCTGAAGCGTGATCAGTTCGGCCAGGCGCCGTCCCTTTTCTTCTTCGGTGAGACTATCTCCCAATCGATGCGCCCGCGTATGCTCCCGCACCGAATATTTGAAACTGAACGCAGAGTCGTAGCGGACCATCCGCATCAACTCGAGCGTTGCCTGAAAGTCGCCTTCCGTCTCGCCATGAAAGCCGACGATTACGTCCGTCGATAGCGCAAGTCCTGGAATCGCTAACCGCAGCCGTTCGACCAAATCGAGATACTCACCGACTGTGTAGCCACGTTCCATGGCTGCCAACACGCGATCGGATCCCGACTGCACCGGCAGATGGAGGTATGGCTGCACCTTCGCTTCCGACGCCATCACTTCAATCGCCGCTTCGGTCATGTCACTCGGATGCGGCGATGTGAACCGAACTCGTTCAATCCCTTCGACTGCCGCAACCTTTCTTAGCAATGCTGCAAAATCGATTTCACCGGCCCGATATGCGTTGACCGTCTGTCCCAGGAGCACGACTTCTTTGAATCCTCGTGCCGCCACCATCTCCGCCTCGCGCACGATATCATCGGGAGGTATACTGCGCTCGCGCCCGCGCACATACGGCACGACGCAAAAGGCACAGAACTTGTCGCATCCGCGCATAATTGTGATGTACGCGCGCACGCCGGCCTCATAGTCAGGCGACAATCCGGCGTAAGTCTCGCTGCGATCCAACCGCACATCGACTGCCGGGTCGAAGCCGCTACGCCCGATCAATTCGGGCAGTCGCCGATAGGTATCGGGTCCAGCGACGAGGTCCAGCCACGGCGCCTTCGCGATCAGGCTCGCGCGATTGTGCTGCGCCATGCATCCCAGCAGGCCCAGCTTGACTTCGGGCCGCGCATGCTTGAGCCGCGCCAAATCGCTCAGCCGCCCGATCACGCGCTCCTCTGCATGCTCACGAATCGCGCATGTATTGATCAGAATAACGTCGGCCTCTTGGGGCTTATCCGCGCTGCCGTAGCCCGCACGCCGCAGAACCGCATTGACCAGTTGCGAGTCGGCGATATTCATCTGGCACCCGTAGGTCTCCAGATAAACCCGCGTTCCAGCCTCGCCACTCGGCGCCATCTCAGCTCGTCGTCGCGTCTCATCTTGCGGCACGAGATTGCTTAGTAAGGTTTCGGCCATCAGGATTCAAATCTTAGGCGACCACGCCGCCTGTCACAATGTTCTGCCTTTGCACCTGCTGGCAAGCGGTTTCTCTTCTAGCAATCGACGCGACCGCGATTTCACATCCTCGTTCGCCGCGTGTTCTAATTCTGAGATGGCCGAGCTTGTGAGGCTACGCGGCTGGGGGTCCGCGAGCCAACTGCCGGCGATGGCGTGGCCCCGGCGCGAGTCCGGAACGCTCCATCTAAAACTCTGAGGACGCGAGACTTGATAATCTGAGCCTGTCAGGATCGGCGAATAAAAGCTCTGATGGAGACCAACACCACCGCGCCAATCATCGATCGCGTCGTCGCCCTCGATTGGCCGTCGTTGACCACTTCCCTCGACACCAGCGGCTACGCGCTC
>DATKPK010000277.1:0-34338 GCA_035524095.1 Binataceae bacterium (SeqCode)
TGGCCGCCGGCCCGACTACACCGCTCGAGACTGCGACACCGAAAGCTAAGCCAGCAAGTGACGCCGGGGCGTCCGTGTCGCCGCCGGTGTCTGACGGAGCGGTGGCAATCGGTGTAACGCTCGCCACCAAACTGAAGGTCCATGTCGGCGATCTGCTCAATGTCGTGGCACCGATCTCAATGGGTCCGAACGCCGAACTGACAACCAAAACCGGTCATTTCATCGTCGGCGCGATCTTCGCGTCGGGCGTTGCCTTCCTCGACAAGAACCTCGCTTTTATGGGCTTGCCTAATGCACAGCTATTTTTTGGCCGTGAAGGCAAGGTCGATGGAATCGAAGTGCGGCTGAAAAACCTAGATCAAACGGACGCAGTCACGGCGCAGATTCGCACAATGCTCGGTCCAGATTATCAAGTGACGAACTGGGAGCAGTTCAATCAGGCGGCAGCGGCCGGCTTTCAGATGCTGAAGGAAGTTTATGCAATCGTGCTGCTGCTGCTGATCGCGGTGGCGGCGTTCAACCTCGTTGCGACGTTGATCATGGTGGTAATGGAGAAGCGCAAGGATATTGCCGTGCTGATGGCGATGGGAGCGACGCCAGGCGATATACGGCGGATCTTTGTGCTCAAAGGGTTGATCGTCGGCGCAATCGGCACGGCTGCAGGGCTAGCGATCGGCGGGCTAGGGTGCTTTATCGTTGCGCATTACCATTTTATCCATATCCAGCGGGAGATTTACGGGATGTCGTCGCTGCCGGTGAATGTACAACCGCTAAGCTTCGTGCTGGTTGCGATCGCTTCATTGCTGCTATGCCTGCTGGCGACTTTCTATCCGTCACGCCAGGCGGCCAATGCTCTGCCGGTAGAAGTATTCCGATCTTAGGTTGAGCGAAATAGCATCCGGTAGCGTGAGCCGAAATGACTCAGATTCTTGAGGGACAGATCTCGCAGCGTGTCTAATGCGATCCCTCTCGCTTACTCAGTCTTGCTCGGCCCCGCAGGCAAAAGATGAAAATCTCGAGTCACCATCGTCAAAGCGTAAGTCTGGTGAGGTTAGTGTCACTAGCCGTTCTGTTGAGTGCCCTGGTTGCGGGGTGCACGCGCTTCCAAAGCGATGACACGAGCGCGAACGGCCAACCAATAGCGCGTTTGGCTGAGAACAATCCGACCGATGTCGATTTAAAGCACGACAATCCGGTGCCGCGCGACATGATGATGGATATGCAGGTTGATTTCGCGCTGCGCAATCAGGCCGAATTCGATGATTTGTCGAAAGAGATCGATGATCCAAATTCGCCGCATTATCAGCAATGGCTAACGCCGGAGGAGATGCACGCGCGGTTCGGCGAGACCAAAGATCAATTCGAGGCGGTAGCAGCGTGGCTCAGGTCGGAAGGCTTCACGATTACGAAGGAGCGCTACGGGCAGAATGAGGATTACATCAAGTTCAGGGGCACTGCGGAACAGGTGGAGAATGCCTTCAAAATCAAGCTGGTAGAGCCGTCGTACGATCGCTATATGAGCTCGGCGGAGCCTGCGCTACCGCCGCAATTCGTTGGCGTGATTTCGCGAGTCGGGGGACTGTACGGGCTGCTCAGGCCGCAATCGTTGAGCGACTGACTGAGCCGGTTCAGAGAGACCTCGTTTCAAACTGCTTCGTAGATATAGACGTCGGTGCGGTAAGGTATCTCGAGCACTTCCTTACCGGCGGTATCTGGATGGCGTTCAAGCACTTCACGCACCTTAAGGAGCAGCCGAAGACGCTCGCTGTCGTCCATATTGGCGACGAAACTGAGCGATGCGATACGGTCGGTGATCATCGCGAAATCGCCGCGTTGGACATGAGTAAAAGATTTTTCAACGACTGGGCGGAAGGCGGCATAGTCAGCGAAAGCATTCTTCCAGGTGCCTTTGCGATAGCGCGGAAGGCCGCCCTCCCCTCGTTCGATTAAAGCCCATACCTCGCGCACCCATCCGGTGGTGTCGGAATCGCGATTATTCCAGATCAGGCCGAGGCGGCCGTGCGGTCTCAGTACGCGATGAATTTCCGTGAGAGCGTTCGTATTGGCAAACCAATGAAAGGCCTGTCCAGCAGTCGCGGCATCGGCGAAACGGTCAGGCAACGGAATCGCTTCCGCGGCGCCCTCAACGACGCGGACATCGGGTAGAACCTGGCAAAACTGAGAGCGCATCGCAGATACGGGCTCAATAGCAATCAGGCGCGCGCCCGTGGCGGCCAGCAAGCGCGAGAGTTTGCCGGTACCCGCGCCGATATCGATTACGGTAGCGCCGCTGCGCAGGCCTAGCTGCTCGGCTATGAACGCGATCGCCGGCGCCGGATAGTCAGGACGGCCGCGCTCATAGGCTGCTGCGCCCTTGGTGAATCCTGCCTCTGCAATGGGATGGATCTTCATACCTACCTCAAGACGAAACAGAGTGCTTCTTTTAATACGAACTCAGCTCGACCGGCGTTGCGGGTGAGACCAAACTGAGGCAGCTGGCGCACCTGGGAGTCTCCGGCGGGACTCTCACGGACGCCCTCGCGAGCGGAGGGCTTAGTGCCCCGCGCTGGCAGCGGTGCTCTGATTTGACAGGGGGGCGTAGGGCGGTTACGGTCGAATGTGCACCTTCGATCAGTTATCCCCAAATTATCGGTGTGGAAGTAGTGTCGGTCGTAGCGGTCATTCCGGCGCGATATAGTTCGACGCGGCTGCCTGGCAAAGCGCTCGCAAGGGTCGGCGGGGTGCCGATGATAGTCCGGGTATGGCGGCAAGCGAGGCAGTCGCGCGTGGTCGATCGGGTAATCGTGGCGACTGACGACGAGCGGATTCTACATACGATGGGCGAGGCGGGTGGCGAAGTGATGATGACCTCCGCAAGTCATCAGAGCGGCACCGACCGGATTGCCGAAGTCGCACGTCGAATCGAAGCGGACATCTATATCAACGTGCAGGGCGACCAGCCGTTTATCGCACCAGCTGACCTTGATGCATTGGCGGCGCCAATGATCGCTGATCCAGAACTGGCGATGGCAACTTTAGCTACGCCAATCATCAGCGCGGATGAATGGACCAATCCAAATAAAGTCAAAGTCGTGTGTGATGCGCGGGGCGACGCGCTCTATTTCTCGCGGAGTCCGATACCGTTCGCGCGCGACAGCAACGGCGTGCCGCCGAATGCATTGAGGCATATTGGGGTATACGGCTATCGGCAAGAGTTTCTGCTGAAGTTTGCGGCGTTGGAGCCGGGTACTCTTGAACAGATCGAAAAGCTGGAACAGTTGCGCGCGCTCGAACACGGCTTTCGGATTCGCGTCGAGCCTTCGATTGCGCCGTCGCTCGAAGTCGACACGCCGGAGGATCTCGTTCGCGCCAACGAGGCGGCGCGGGCATTAGAAGTGTAAAGCGGGGAGGCAAGGCGGATGGAACAGGGCAAGACCAAATTTATATTCGTTAGCGGTGGCGTGGTCTCGTCGCTGGGCAAAGGCCTGGCGGCGGCGTCGCTAGGCGCCTTGCTCGAAGCGCGCGGCCTACGGGTGGCGATTCTCAAGATGGACCCGTATATCAATATCGATCCGGGCACGATGAGTCCGTTGCAGCATGGCGAGGTTTTCGTCACTGACGACGGCGCAGAAACTGACCTCGACCTCGGCCATTACGAGCGATTCGTGCAGACGCCGATGAGCCGCCGCAACAATTGCACGACCGGGCAAATCTACGACACGGTCATTCAGAAGGAACGCCACGGCGATTATCTGGGCGCAACCGTGCAAGTGATTCCGCATATCACTGATGAGATCAAGCGGCGGATTATGCTGGCGGCCGAGGGCAACGACCTGTGTATCGTCGAAGTCGGTGGCACGGTCGGCGATATTGAGAGCCTGCCGTTTCTCGAAGCGGTGCGGCAATTCCGCTGGGATCTCGGGCGTGAGAATGTGGTTTACGTCCATCTGACGCTGGTGCCATTCATTCCAGCGGCGGGCGAGCTTAAAACCAAGCCGACGCAGCATAGCGTGAAGGAGCTGACCGGACTAGGGATTCAGCCGGACATTCTGCTATGCCGCTGTGATCGTCCGCTCGAAAAACGCTTCAGGAACAAAATCGCGCATTTCTGCAACGTTGAAGAGAACTGTGTAATCGCGGCTCAAGATGTCGAATCAATTTACGAAGTGCCGCTCAAGTTCCACGAGGAAGAATTCGACCAGCGAATCGTCGAGAAACTGAACATCTGGACGGGACAGCCGAATTTGTCGAAGTGGCGGCGAGTGGTCAAAACCGCGCAGAACCCGAAGGTCACGGTCAATATCGCGGTGGTCGGCAAATACGTCAATCTGGTCGATTCGTATAAGAGCCTGCACGAAGCGATCGCGCATGGGGCGATCGCCAACGAGGCGCGCGTGCAGATCGATTATGTCGACGCGGAAGAACTGGAAAAAGAAAGCGCGGTGGCGGAACGGCTCAAGCATGCGCATGCGATTATCATCCCAGGCGGCTTCGGGGATCGTGGTATCGAGGGAAAGATCACGGCGGTTCGCTATGCGCGAGAGAGTGGTGTGCCGATTCTCGGCATCTGTCTCGGCCTGCAGGTGATGGTTATCGAATACGCGCGGCAGATGTTGAATCTGAAGCGCGCCAACTCGCAGGAATTCGATGGGAAGACGCCCGACCCTGTAATCCATATGATGGAACAGCAGAAAGACGTCGCGCATAAAGGTGGCACGATGCGACTGGGTGCGTATCCGTGCAATCTGCGATCGGGTTCACTGGCGTCGTCGCTGTACCGGCGATCGAAAATCTCGGAGCGGCATCGCCATCGCTATGAAGTGAACAACGCTTACCGCGACAGGCTCGAAAAGGCGGGCTTCCGCGCAACGGGCACGTCGCCTGACAACTCGCTAGTCGAAGTGATGGAACTGAAAGGACATCCATGGTTCCTCGGCTGTCAGTTCCATCCGGAATTGAAGTCGAAACCGCTCGATTGCCATCCGCTGTTTCGCGGATTGATACGCGCGGCGGTCGAGCGGCGGAACTCGGTGACGCCTGAACGTTCCAACGTTCTCGAACTGCGCACGGCGGCCTCCTAATGGGCGAGTATCCGGCGGTCGCCCAAGTTAGCGCGGGTAACGTCATCTTTGGCAGTGCTGGACTCGCCGCGATCGCGGGGCCATGCGTGATCGAGAACAGCGATGCATCGTTACGGCACGCCGAGAAGATCGCAGCGATTGCGCGCGCAATCGAAGTTCCAATCGTCTTCAAATCATCTTTCGATAAGGCGAATCGCACGAGTCTCGGATCGTTTCGTGGACCAGGCCTAGAAGAAGGACTACGCATTCTTGGACGCGTCAAGGACGCAACCGGGCTTGCGATTCTGACGGATATCCATGAGCCGTGGCAGGCGGCGCCGGTCGCCGAAATCGCCGATATCCTGCAGATTCCAGCGCTGCTCTCGCGCCAGACCGATCTGATTGTCGCAGCGGCGCACACCGGCCGCGTTGTCAATCTCAAGAAGGGTCAGTTTCTCGCGCCGTGGGATATGAAGGCGGCGATCGGTAAGGCCGAAGATGGCGGTAATCAACGCATTATCGTGACCGAACGCGGCTTTTCATTTGGCTATAACAATCTGGTGTCCGATATGCGCTCGGTCGTGATCATGCGCAGGTTCGGCTATCCGGTGGTATTTGACGCGACGCATTCGGTGCAGTTGCCAGGAGCCGGCGGTGAGCGCTCAGGCGGTCAGCGGGAATTTATTGCACCATTGGCGCGCGCTGCGATAGCGGCGGGTGCGGACGCAATCTTCATGGAGGTGCATGAGGATCCCGATCATGCGCTCAGCGACGGCGCCAATTCATTGCCGCTTAAAGAATTAGCTGGACTCTTGACCGAGTTGCAGCGGATCCGGGCCGCAATCAGTCACTGACGCACAACAACTATCCGCTTGCAGAGCGCTATTTCGGCCTACGCCAATCGTTAAGTTTCACAACCTTCCTAGTTGAAGTCGGGCGGGTAACGGGAATACGCTTTATTGGCACTCAACAGAGTCCAAGCAACTGGCCAATGTGCGGAGATAGCCGATGAGTCCCAGACGGATCGCTCGTATCCTCGCGGGTGCGGGCGCGGTCACGCTGGTAGCAATCGTGATCGTGACGGTCTGGGTCGTGCGCCATCGGAAAGACGTCAAAGCCTTAACGAACGCGGCTGGTCTGTTGCCCGGCGCCTTTCTCCATGCGCGGAATTTTCATTGGACGCAGATGAGAGGTGATCAGAGCCAATGGACCCTTCAGGCCAAAGATGCGAGCTATGCGGCTGATAAGACCAGCATGGTATTGAAAGATGCTGACCTGAAGATGATCGCGAAGGATGGCAAACGGCTGGAGTTGGTTGCGCCACAGGCGACACTCGAGATGGACGGCAATCATATCGGCCGGGCGGACTTGAGCGGTGGCCTGACCGTCCATTACGGGGACTTCATTTTGACCACAGAGAGCGCCATCTTCGCCCCAGATGATGACGAACTGCAGGCGCCGGGAGCAGTAAAGATTGTGGGTCAGGGGCTGACTGTCAGCGGCGTCGGCCTTCGCGGCCATCCTAAAGAAGAGGAATTCCAGCTTCTCAATGAAGTCAGCACGCAGATCAAACCCAAGCCTCAGCATGCGAACCCTAAAGTTTCGTGAGATGGAGTGGCAAGCCGATAGCCAGGGCGTTGGAACGCTCCATCGTAATTTCCGCCGAGCGCTAGCTGCGCTCTCGTTCACAGTCTTGATCGCGGCCTTGCCCGCAACTGATTTTACGCGGGATGCAGAGGCCCATCAGGTGCCGCCCGACTCCCCACCGCCATCGGGCGAAGTGACGGCCCCTGATGTGGTAACAGAGCATCCTGCAACCACACCCGGTGCAATTCCAGCAGTCGCGTCGGTGGGGCCGGCCTCAACTGCGCCAGCGGCCGAGTCCGTCACCGAAAGCACAACCCCCGGATCCGCCGGAGCACAGAAGCCGGAAAGCTCGCCAACAAATGCACCCTTCACGCCATTCGGCGGCAATCAGAAGGGTCCTGTGAATATCCAGTCGGACGGGCTGAATCTCGACTACAAGAATAATTGGGTACTCTTTCATGGCCATGTGCACGCAGTGCAGGGGGGCGGTGTGCTGACCAGCGACACGCTGAAGGTCAAATACGGCAAGGACTTCAGCGACATGCAAGAGATGTACGCCGACGGGAATGTGAAGATCAGCCAGGGTACGCGCTACGCGACCAGTGACCACGCCGTACTGGACCAATCGGTCCATACGGTGACGCTGACCGGCAATCCAGTTGTGCATGATGGCAATGACCGCGTGGTGGGCCAAAAGATCGTGGTTAACCTGATTACAGGCAAAAGCGACGTTACCGGAGGCGCTAAAGCTTGGTTCTTCCCTCGCGACTCAAAAAGTCCGAATAATGAAAGTGCGGCGAACGGCTCTGCCGACTAGCCAGGTAAACCATGGCCCTTGAGATAAAAATCACCCAGAACGTCGGGCTGCGGCAGCAGCTCGTGATGACGCCGCAGCTGCAACAGGCGATCAAGATCCTGCAACTGTCGCTGCCTGAACTCGAAGCAGTCGTGCAAAGCGAACTTGACTCGAATCCGATGCTCGAACCGCTTGACCAGAGTGTGGCGGAAACGGCCGCTAATAGCGACGGTGATGGTATGGATGTCGCACCGCCCGACGGCGAGCCTCTACCGGCCGAACCGGATGCGGGCGCAGACAGCGCGAGTGACAACGAGTGGGAACTGCCCGGCGGGATCGACGAGCCGCTGGCGCCGGTCCTCGCCACTGAAGCGCCCGACGCGGCGTCGGAGATCGATCACACCGATCGGCTCGACAAGCTCGATTGGCGCGAATACCTCGAAAATTACTCAAACAACTGGCAAAACGGTGAACCGCCCGATCCGGACGACGAACGGCGCCAAACGCTAGAGAACACTCTGACCGGCAGGACTTCGCTCGAAGGCCATCTGATGGAGCAGTTGCGGGAGTCGAATCTGAGCGAAGCCGATCAGCGGATCGGTGCGACGATCATCTACAACCTTAACGATGACGGCTACTTGGAGACGCCGGTCGAAGAGCTGGCAGCGCAGCTTGAAATCGATCCGGAACAAGTCCGCCGTGTGCTCAAGCGGATTCAGCGTTTCGATCCGCCCGGCGTCGGCGCGCGTGATCTGCGCGAATCGCTTTACGCACAATTGGCAAATCACGGGATGGAAGAATCGCTCGCAGCGCGGGTGGTACTCAATCATCTCGATTTGCTGGAGAAGCATCGCTATAACGAAATCGCCAAGGCCCTTGGCGTGCCACTGGATATGGTGGGCGAAGCAGCGAAGGTAATTTCACTGCTCGAGCCCAAGCCGGGGCGTGATTATGGCGGACAGAACGCCGCGTATATCGTTCCCGACGTCTACATCCAGAAGGTGGGCAATGATTTTATCGTAACGCTGAACGAAAGCGCGGTGCCGCGGCTGCGGCTGGCCAACTACTACCAGCGCGTACTTAACGACGATACGGCAACGGCGGAAACGAAGGAGTACCTGCAGGAGCGTCTGCGTTCGGCGAAATGGCTGGTGCAATCGATTTTCAAGCGGCAGCAAACTATTTTCAAAGTTGCCAACTCGATTATCAAATTCCAGAGGGCGTTTTTCGAGCACGGCGTCAGCCAGCTAAAGCCGCTGGTGTTGAAGGACGTGGCTGAAGACATCAGCATGCACGAATCGACAATCAGCCGCGCAACCGCCAACAAATACGCTCATACGCCGCAGGGCATTTTCGAGCTCAAGTTCTTTTTCACTTCCGGGGTCAAGGCTGCTGACGGGGAGGATGTCAGCGCAGAGACTGTCAAGGAGAAAATTCGTACACTGGTCACGGCTGAGCGGGAGGAGCCGCTCTCCGATCAGGCAATAGCGGATATTCTGCGCCGCGACCAGATCAATATCGCCCGCCGAACCGTTGCCAAGTATCGTCAGGCATTGGGGATCCTGCCTTCGAGCCGTCGCAAGAAATTTGGTTGATTCTTGGGGAGGAAAGGACAGGTGTTATGAAAAGCAAAGCCAGCGAAGGAAAACATGCGAGATCAGTAGTGCGCAGGGCCAAACGCTCGGGCGGTAAGGTAGCAGAGAATGCGACTGCCTTAACGATGACCTTCCGCCATGTTGAGCCGAGCGATGCGATTCGCCAATACGCCGAGCGGAAGCTCGAGCATATTGGAGCGCGGCTCAAGCGATCATGCTCGATCCATCTGATTTTGAGCGTCGACAAATATCGCCATTGTGGTGAAGTCACGGTCAAATGCGGGCGCTTTTCGATCACCGCGAAGGACGAAACTAAGGACCTTTACGCCGTCATCGACTTGCTTGCGGCCAAGGTCGGACGCCAGCTCAAGAGCCATTTAGCCAAAGTGGCGACGCAGCATACGCGCACACCGTCGGCCGGCGAGGTCTTGAGCGTCGCGGAAGAGTTCACTAACACGTAGGAGTTGATGGCTGCATACGGGCCTGAGCCGTTTCTGAACAATGAAAATAACTGAAATCCTGACTCAGGACGCGGTTCTACCGGACCTGCATGGCACGACGAAACCTGAAATCCTGCACGAGCTCGCCCAGAGTTTCACTAGCCAATTCCCGAATCTCACGGCCGACATGGTAGCCGCCGTACTGAACGAGCGGGAACGGCTCGGGTCGACTGCGATTGGCGACGGAATCGCGATTCCGCACGGCAAAATTCGAGGCGTGAACCGGATTGTCGGGGCCTTCGGCCGACACAAACAGGGCGTCGATTTTGATTCGCTGGATGGCAATCCAACGCATCTGTTCTTCGTCCTGATCGCGCCCGAGGAATCGACGAGCCTTCATCTGAAGGCGTTGGCGCGCGTCTCACGGCTGTTTCGCGATAACGCGTTCCGTGAGCGGCTGGAAACGGCGGGCACCGCGGAAGAGCTGTACAGCCATATAGTCGAAGAGGACAGCCGGTACTGACGGCAGTCGTAGCGGTTGCGCAGCGCAAGTGCCACGGCCATAGAAGCCTCGCGCGAAAGGCGCAAAGGTTTATAACCTAGATGGCTGTCAGCGATAATCGGCATTCCACGCGCCTGATTATCGTGACCGGGGTTTCAGGCTCGGGACGCGTCTCGGCGATGCGCGTACTCGAGGATCTCGGCTTTTATTGCGTCGATAATCTGCCGGTAGCACTAGCGCCGACTGTCGTTGAACTGGCGGGCAGGCAAGATCCGGCAATCGCGACTGTCGCGCTGGGAATCGACGCCCGCGAGCGGATCTTTTTCCCGCGGTGGCCGCAGGTGTTTGATGAACTAGAGCGCGAGGGTATCCAACCAGAGATAATTTTTCTCGACGCCTCCGACCCGGTCCTGGCTCGGCGATATTCGGAGAGCCGACGGCCGCATCCGATGGCCGAGAATGGCGGCAGCGTCGCCGATAGTATCCATCGTGAGCGGATGGCCCTGGCCGAGATGCGCGAGCGGGCCACACGCATCATCGACACCACTACGCTTACTGTTCACGAACTGCGGGAGGTGATGACCGCGGCGGTGATGAGTACGAAAGACGCCAGCCGGATGGCGGTTACGCTGATGTCATTCGGGTACAAGTATGGCCATCCTGTGGGACTCGACCTGGTGCTTGACGTTCGCTTTATCCCGAATCCGTTTTTTGTGCCGGAGATGCGGCCTTTGACGGGCCTCGATGATCGTGTGCGCGACTATGTGATGGAGCAACCTGAGAGCCGCCGATTCGTCGATGAGGTGACGCAGTTACTCGAGTTCCTGCTGCCACTCTATCAACGTGAAGGAAAAAGCTACTTGACGATCGGGCTGGGATGCACCGGTGGGCGCCATCGCTCGCCGGTGCTTGCACGGCAATTGAGCAAACGGTTGCTTGCGAGCGGGTTCGCGACGGAAGTCCGCGACCACGATATCAGCCGCTGACATTCCTACGAGCGACTGTCCCCTCTTCAAATTGAAGTGACTACCCTGATCAGTTCATGATGTTGCCGGCGTCGACATTAATCGTCTGGCCGGTGACACCGGCGGAAAGGTCGCTGATGAGGAACAGCGAAACGCGCGCAACTTCTTCTTCGGTGACCATCCGCTGCATCGCGGCGGTCGCAGTAAAGTTACGCTTGACCTGTTCATAGGGAGTTTTGGTGGCTTCAGCGCGTGCCTGAATGACGCGCTCGATACGGTCACCCTCAACCGCGCCTGGACAGATACAGTTGACGCGAATTCCTTCGGCGCCCCATTCGCCAGCCAGAGTTTGAGTCAGCCCGATCATCGCCCATTTCGAGGCGGCATACGGCGAACGGAACGGATAGCCACGGCGCCCGGCCCCTGAGGAAATCATCAGGATATTACCGCTCTTCTGACTGACCATCGTTGGGATAACCGCGCGTGAAGCGAGCCATGCGCCGGTCAGATTGATGTCGAGGACCTCCTGCCATTCAGCGAGCGCCATCTCGGTGGTACGCTTGGTCGGACCAGCGATACCGGCATTATTTACGAGGATGTCGATGCGGCCAAAGGCCTTGAGCGTGGCCTCGGCGATGTGAGCACAATCGCCTTCCTTGGCGACGTCTACTTTAACCGCGATGGCCTCGACACCGAGTTTCGCAGCGGCAGCGCGGGTCTCCTCGAGCGGTCCCGGCGTGCGCGCGGTAAGCACCAGTCTGGCGCCCGCGCGGGCATAGATCAGGGCTATCTCCTTGCCGATTCCGTAACCGCCGCCGGTGATAATCGCGACTTTTCCATTCAATTCGCCCATGATCATGCCTCGAGGTTTTCGCCGTGAACTTTGTCTGCGAGCCGTCTTTCTCGTAGCGCGAATTTAATCGGATTAAAGCCTGACCACAACGATCAGACTGGTTGGTAGACGCAAAGTCGCGGCAGCTAATGCAACCGCTAGGGAATGCGGTGCGTCTATGCATAGGAGTCGAGAGAGACCAGACGGCCATCGTGGGCGGCGGACTGCCTTGTCAGACGGTGGGTCAGCCCATATGATCGATTGTCGTTGCGACTCACCATTTGATGCAATCCACACCACAGCCATCACTAGAGCCAATGTCCGAGCTGACGCAGCCCGCGAAGGCCGCCAGTTCGAGCATAATGAATCTGCTGCGGATCGTAATACTAGCCGTGCTCGTCGGCGGTTCGGTTTATCTCCTGATGACGCATCTGAATTGGTTCGAGGACCCGCGGCTGGTCAAGCGCGAGGTGCTGGAATGCGGCGTCTGGGGGCCGATCGTTTATATTTTGCTGTTTGCTATCGGACCGTCGTTTCTGGTCCCGGGCGCGGTCATGACTATTGCAGGGGGTCTGGCCTTTGGCGCGCTATGGGGCGCGTTGTGGTCGATGATTGGGGCATATCTGGGCGCTCTCGTGGCATTCGGTGCGGGACGATTCCTCGGCCGGTCATTTGTCGAGCGAGTGATCGGCGAGCGATTACGGGGACTCGCCCAGAAGCTCGCGCGCAACGGCTTTTACGTAATTCTTTATCTGCGGCTGGTGCCAGTAATCCCGTATAATGCACTGAATCTGCTGGCGGGCGCTTCGCCGATTGGTTTCCGCGATTATTTCTGGGCGAGCGTTATCGGGATGATCCCAGGCACGATTTTGTTCGCGTTTCTTGGCGACGCGTTATGGCATCCGGGGTCGCCCCGCTTTTTCATCGCGATCGGCCTGATTCTGAGCTGCTTTGCAGCTGGCGAACTGTTCCGGCGATCGCGCACGATGGCAATCGAAATCTGAGCGCGTAAGCGCGGGCCCTGTCGGATAGCGGAATCCCTTGGTATAGCATCACTCCTAGGGTGACTGAGTGGGCGTCGGAGTCGATGGGCGCTCAGCGCGAATATCAAATTCGACGTCAACGTTTTTACCTGCCGGGACGAAAAACAGACTCGGCGGTGTGATGGCAAAATCCGTATAATCGAATGTAATTTCACCTCGCGCCTCGAAGATCCCGTCGGGGCTCATCGAAAGGTTGACCGGCAGGCTCATTTCGCGGGTCACACCATGCAGGGTCAGATTGCCGACCACCGTCGCGGTTCCTAATGCACCTGGAGTTTCGACTTTGATGTCCTCAATGCGGGTACTCTCGAAGGAAATCGCTGTGAAGTTAAAGGTCTGGAGCGCCGAATGGATCACGTGGCGGTCGCGCATATCGTTGCCGGAGTTGTAAGTGGTCGCGTCAATTACGATTGAGACGTGTCCAGTCGCAGCCAGATTGTCGGGATCGCCGTCAACTTCACCGGTTATGATCTCAAAAGTGCCAGTAGTTGTTGGCTGATCGCGCATCCGGGCAAGTGGCAACTGGACGGTAGCGCTGATCTGCGAGGTCTGAGTATCGATTGGCAGATGGATTACGCCGGCATGGGCAGCGGCCGAAAAGTTAAGCGCTGCCAACAGTAGAGTGATAACTATCGTCCGCCGTGACAAAGGTCTCCCCATTTCTCCCCCGATAAGCGCGCGAGGCGCCAGCCTGATTAGCGCGAGTGGCTGGTTGTAAGCAAACCGGCGCGATGCAAATACCGAAGATTCTTCAGGCGGTCGGCTCGCATCCTCAGAGTCTCAAGCCGGATGCTCCCAGCCTCGCACCGGTACGGCCTCGCATTGCTCGGCCTATCGGCCGCACGCCCTCGCATGTGAGTGCTATCTACGCAAACCGGGCCGTCATCCAGCGACGACGACCCAGTGTATGCGGAATCGGCAATTGAAGGTGGTTCAGGTACCGCTCTGCCAGCTCGTCAGATAGCGTTTCTGCTCCTCGGAGAGGGCGTCGATTGAGATACCCATCGCGGCGAGCTTCAGTCCGGCAACATCCTGCTCGATTCCGATGGGCACGTCGTGGACCTTCACCGGCAGCGTGCCACTCTCGGCGGCCCAGCGTGAAGCGAGCGCCTGGGTGGCAAAGCTCATATCCATAACCTGCGCCGGATGGCCCTCGGCGCAAGCCAGATTCACCAGCCGTCCCTGGCCGAGGATGTAGAGCGTGCGGCCGTTGACGAGCTTGTAGGCGTCAACATTGTTGGTCACGTTGCGCTCGATGTGGCTCGCCGTGTCATTGAGGTAGGCGATATCAATTTCGACGTCGAAATGTCCGGAGTTGGAGAGGATGGCGCCATCCTTCATCAGGCTGAAATGCGCGGGATTCAGCACCGAACGGTCGCCGGTCGCACTGACGAAGATATCGCCAAGACGCGCTGCCTCAACCATCGGCATAACGCGCAAACCGTCCATCGCAGCTTCGAGCGCGCGCACCGGATCGACTTCAGTGACGATTACATCCGCGCCCATGCCGCGAGCACGCGACGCAATGCCACGTCCGCACCATCCGTAACCGGCCACGACGAAAACGGAGCCGGCAATCAGGACGCCGGTCGCGCGGATGATCCCGTCAAGCGTGGATTGGCCTGTACCGTAACGGTTGTCGAACAGATGCTTGGTCTGGGCATCGTTAACGGCGACCACAGGAATCTTGAGCGCACCGTCCTGCTCCATCGCACGCAGTCGAATCACGCCAGTCGTGGTCTCTTCCATGCTGGCGCGGACTTCCTCGGCATGTTCGCGAAATTCAGTGTGGAGCAGGCTCACGAGATCGGCGCCATCGTCCATCGTGATGGTCGGACGCTGTTCCAGTACCGCACGCAGATGATTGTAATAGGTATCGCGATCCTCGCCGTGAATGGCGTAGGTCGAGATGCCATAATCCGCCACGAGTGATGCGGCAACGTCGTCCTGAGTAGAGAGCGGATTGCTGGCGCAGCATAGAACTTCGGCGCCGCCGGCTTTCAGTGCACGCAACAGATTGGCGGTCTCACAGGTGACGTGGAGACAGGCTGCGAGGCGTTGCCCCTTGAGCGGCTGATCGCGTGTGAATTGTTCGCGAATCAGGCGCAGGACCGGCATTTGGCGGTCAGCCCATTCGATGCGCTTGCGGCCGATGGCGGATAATTCCAAGTCGCGAACGTCGTAACTCAATTCGCTCGGCGGAGACTGCGGCATAACAAGTCCTCCTAAAAATGCTTCGGCGCGAAGAGCGCGCTCAAATTATCGATCAGACGCGCTCAACGAAGATTAAAGGCGCTGCGCAGGTTTTCCGCCATGTCGGTGCGTTCCCAAGGAAAGTGGCCGTTGACGGCGGGACGTCCGAAGTGACCGTAGGCAGCGGTCGCCTGGTAGATGGGCCGCTTCAGATCGAGCGTACGGATGATTCCTGCAGGGCGGAAATCGAACAGTTCTCGTAACGTCGTGGAAAGCTTATGGTCGGGCACCAGTCCAGTATCGAAAGTATCAATCAAGATCGAAACCGGCTCGGCCACGCCGATCGCGTAGGCCACCTGGATCTCGCAGCGCTTAGCTAGACCCGCCGCGACCACGTTTTTCGCAACGTGGCGCGCCATGTAGCACGCCGAGCGGTCAACCTTGGAAGGGTCCTTGCCGGAGAATGCCCCGCCGCCATGACGGCCATAACCGCCGTAGGTGTCGACGATAATCTTGCGGCCGGTGAGGCCACAATCGCCGTGGGGTCCGCCGATGACGAAGCTGCCGGTGGGATTGACATGAAAAACTGTCGAATCGTGAAGAAATTGCGGCGGAATCGTCGGCTTGATCAATTCTTCGATAATCACTTCACGAATGGTGGCGTAGTTGACGTGGGGCGAGTGCTGGGTCGATATGACGACCGTGTCGACCCCGACCGGCTCGCCGTTCGCGTAACGGACAGTGACTTGGCTCTTCGCGTCGGGCCGGAGGAAATCAACCTTTTTTGCCTTACGCAGCATCGCCAGGTTTTCCATCAGGCGGTGCGCCAGCGAGATAGGCAGCGGCATCAGGTCGGGGGTCTCGTCGCAGGCGAAACCGAACATCAGGCCTTGGTCGCCAGCGCCTTGTTCTTTGAACATGCCCTGACCTTCGGTCACGCCCTGAGAGATATCTGGTGATTGCGGCTCAATCGCGGTCAATACCGCACACATGTTGCCGTTGAAGCCGACCTCGTCGTTATCGTAACCAATCTCGGTCGCGGTGCGGCGAGCGATTTTGAGGAAGTCAGGATGGGCGCGTGAAGTGATTTCGCCAGCCAAGACAATCAGGCCAGTCTTGACGAGGCTTTCGAGCGCAACCCGCGAATTAGGATCCTCGGCCAGCAGAGCGTCAAGCACCGCGTCCGAAATCTGATCGCACATTTTGTCCGGATGGCCCTCAGAGACCGATTCCGAAGTAAAAACGAAGTCCTTTAGCGGCATCGCGACGCGCTCCTTAGCGAAGATGGTGAGTCTGGCTGCCCGAACGAATCTGGCAATTTGGGTTCAGGCAGGCCCGATGGCTGAGTTGTCAGCGGTTTGCGCAGAGGTGCCGACGCGAAGCCGGTTCGCAGGCAAATAATCCCTTCTCTGCTAAATTTCTCATAAGTTGGGTATGAATATTATTTATATACGAGGGATAGGCAAGCCCGCGTCCGGAAGCAATCGCGGTTGCGATTCAGTAAAGGGGGCGTAACTCACGTGAGCTTATTCTTCGTTGAATCGCTGCTCGAAAATCAACTTGATCGCCGCCATCGCGGCAGTTGCATCTGGTCCGTTAACCTTCACTTTAAGCTTACTGCCATGGGCCGCGCCGAGCATCATCAACTGGATGACGCTGCGCGCATTAACTTCCTGTTCGCCATTGCTAATCATAATGGTCGACTGAAACTCTTTGGCTACTTGAGACAATACTGAAACAGCGCGCAGATGGAGTCCGAGTTTGTTTTTTACTTCAAGAGTCGCGGCGAGAGAATTCACGCGCTTAGGATAAAGGTCCGTGCCAATTCGGTAAACGGGATGATCGGTAGATCGGCGCTGGTGCACCGATCACAGAGTCTTAGCGAAACGCTCGGAGCTTGCGCCTGTGCGATCTCGCGGAGGGGCCTATGAATGGCCGTTGCGCGATGCGCGGGTCTCCGGCACCTCATTGCCGCCGATAATGCCCGCCGTGAACAGTTCGCGGAGCCGATGCTCGATTGCGCCATCGCGACTGGTCCCTTCCCGTTCACGCCATTTACGCAGCGGCACGACTGCCTTGGACATATTGCGATGGCCGCCGGCACTACCGATATCACCGAAGAGCCGTTTTACAGTTTCACCAGCGTTGGCGCGTCCGAAGCCATAGTTGCGTACCGCGATAACGAGGCTACCGCCGAGTTTGCCAGATACGGCGACCCACTCAACGCCCTCAAACTGCAGGCAGAAGTCCGCCATCTGGACGATCAGGTCGTCGCGTTCGACCGGTCCGAGATGTAGTACAACGAGGCCATCGCGGACGACGAAGCGGCGCATCGCCTGGGAAAGGATGCGGGCGAAACTAACCGGCAGCTCCGGCCGGTCAATCTGACGCAGCAGGCCGTAATTGGCCAAAGGATAGAGATGAGTAAAGGCGCCAAGGTCGGCGTCGGTGACACGGCGCGAGAGTGAGAGCGTGTCACTACGGATACCATACAGCAGAGCGGTGGCGAGCCGTTCGCTGATCCGCTCGTTGGCGGAGATCAGGTACTCGGTCATGATCGTGGCGGTAGCGCCGTAATCGATGCGGATATCCTCAAAAGCGGCATTGCCAGACGTGTAACCTTGATGGTGGTCGATGACGATATCGGCGCGCGGAAGCTTGTCAGCGAAGTAAGGCGGCTCGACGTCGACCATCGCGATTTTGCTGAAGGTGGCCAGTTCCTCGGTCGAAGCCGGCGCGATCTCGATCTCCAGCATGTGCATCATGGTGCGGTTTTCGGGCCGCGTCACTGGCTTGAACGCGAAGATGGGTGTCGTCTGCTTGTTGCGGCCGAGCAGGGTGCGCAAGGCGATCGCACTCGACATCGCATCGGGATCAGGATCGTCCTGCAGGACGATCGCAACACGGTCGTTATCGTGAACGACGGAGCGTAATTCCTTGAGTTTCTGTTTAGTGAAAGATTGATCCATAGAATTGGACCACAGGTAAAATTATAACCCGCAGCCCGTGTTTAGTTGGGCTTCTCCAAGGTTTCGCTGGGAAATACGGTCCGCGCCGCACGAGCGTCCGTCAATAGTCAGGGCTTAACACGGCAGCAGAGGCCGGATCAATGCCGGTGTAAGGATGGTTATGGTATCGTGATTGCTCGCTCGTGTCACCGCCGAGGGAAAGCGCTAGTGAGACGCCGCTACTGCGGTCAAAACTTCAAGCGCGGGGCGGGTTAGTAGAGAGCGCGAGGATAAAACGGCGCGCCATTCGAGATAGGATGATGGAAAGTGAAACATGCCAGATCTGCCGGCGTCCGCATGAGAGCTGGCTGTTGAAGCTGACGGTCGAGGACGCGGCCGGTTATGCTCAGTTGGCCTATATATGCGCGAATTGCGGCGTTAAACTGCGGCTCGCGTCGGAAAAAATGCGCGACCTGCAAATTGATCCGTGGATTCACGATGCGGTCGCAACCGTCCTCAGAGGCCGTCAATAGAGGTTGTTGTTAGCGAACTGCATGGCAGCGGATAACTCAAGCGAATTAAGCCTGTGGCCCTATGAGGAGGCGCGCAAGCTGGCCGAGCGCGTCGCCCGTTACGATCCGGCGCGCCCGGTGGTCTTCCAAAGCGGCTTTGGTCCGTCGGGCCTGCCTCATCTGGGTACGATGGGGGAGGTCTTACGGCCGTCGTATGTGCGCCAGGCCTTCCGAATACTCGGTCATGATCGTCCAGATCGGTTCGTGGTCTTTATCGACGACATGGACGGCCTGCGCAAGGTGCCAGAGAGTATTCCGAATCGCGAAGCCTGCGCGGCGCATCTGGGGCGGCCGGTCTCGCGCATACCTGATCCGTTCGGCGATTGCCACGACAGTTTCGCGGCACACATGATTGGGCTGTTGCGCACCTTTCTTGAACCGGTCGAAGTGGATTACGAGTTGCTGCGGTCCAGCGAGGTTTACGGCGGCGGTGCCTTTGATGAGGCCTTGCGTCTCGTGCTGCGGAAGCATCAGGAGATTACGGCGATCGTCGCGCCGACTTTGCGCGAGGAAAATCGCACCGGGTGGTCGCCGATCATGCCGCTTTGTCCACAGTGCGGCCAGGTCAATTCGACGCTGGTGACGGCCTACCATCCGGAGCGCGCGACGGTTGAGTTTTCGTGTGAACGGAGCTTTGGCGGCGCCCATGGATGCGGCTATCGCGGTGAGCAGACCGTGCTCGGCGGTCACGCAAAGGCGCAATGGAAGGTCGATTGGGCGATACGCTGGTATGTACTCAAAGTTGATTACGAACTTTATGGCAAGGACCTGATCGACTCGGCGCGCATCTCGGGCCAAATCGTCAAGCTGCTAGGCGGGCGTTCGCCACTGGGCTTCCCATTCGAGATGTATCTCGACGAGGAGGGGCACAAAGTCTCGAAATCGGTGGGACGAGGTGTGGGTGTAGAGCAATGGCGGCGTTACGCGCCGATCGAAGTACTCAAGTACTTTCTGATCCTGAATCCGCGGCGCGCGCGCAAATTGTTCCTTGAGGCGATTCCACAATACGTCGACGAATACCTGGATGCGTTGCGCGAATGGAGTGGCGCCGAGGAGAACGCCCGGCGCAGCAGTCCGCTCCAGTTCGTGCTGCAGAGTTCGAGCGCGCGGCGGTTTAATTCGAGCGTCACTTTCAATTTGATCATGAACCTGGTGCCAGCAATCGGCAGCAATGACGACGGGCTTATTTGGAATTACCTCACTGCCTACGACCCGGCGATCACCGAGGATGCGGAAACGGAACAGCTCGCGCGCACGCTGATGCAATGCGCAATCAACTTTTACCTCGACTTTATCGAGGGGACCAAGCAGAGATACGCACCGGTTGACGGTGAGCGTGAGCAATTACGCTCGCTCGAAGCTTTTCTTAGCGGAAATCCAGCGGCGCCGGCTGAGGCAATCGAAAAAGCTATCTACGATCTTGGACGGGCGAACTATGATAAGCCCGGAAAGATTTTCCCTGTGCTCTACCGGGTGCTGCTAGGCCAGGAACGCGGACCGCGCCTCGGCGCGTTCATCCGGCTGGCCACACCGGCCAAGATAGCTGAAGCGCTCAATGCGGTTCTGGAGGCGCCAGTTAACGATTCGCCACCGGCCGACGGTGCGTCATGAAGCTTCAGGAATCTCAAGAAGCAGCCGCCAAGGTAGATGCGTTCGCGGATGCCAAGCGGAGTCCGCTGGCGGCAGCGTCATTAAGTTATGCCGACGCGGCGGTTGCTCATCTGCGGCAGTCGGATCCAATCATGGCCGCGATAATCGAACGCGTCGGCCCGCTCAAAATCGGTTACCGGCGCGAGCGCTTTCCCGCCTTGGTGCGCGCGATCATCTTTCAACAGCTAGCCGGGCGCGCTGCGCAGACGATTCATGACCGCTTTGTCGATGCTCTCGGCGGCGGGTTGCCCACACCAGAAGCCGTGCTAGCGGCGTCAGATGAAATCTTGCGCGGAGCCGGGTTATCGCGGGGCAAGATGGCATATTTGCGCGATCTCGCGAGTCACGTCCAAACCGGCTCGCTCGATTTCAAGCGGCTGCCGAAGCTTACCGACGACGAAATCGTCGCCCATCTGACGCGGGTAAAAGGTATCGGGCGATGGACCGCAGAGATGTTCATGATGTTCAACCTGCGCCGGCCCGATATCCTGCCGGTCGACGATCTCGGCGTGCGGATGGCAGTGATGAAGGCATACGGGATGGCCGAGGCGCCGCTGCCTAAGCAACTGAGGGAATTCGGCGAGCGCTGGAAACCCCATCGGACGGCCGCGTCGTGGTATCTATGGCAAAGCCTGCGGCTGGTGACGATGGAGGACGCGGCGGCTAAGGCTGTTCTGCGGGCAACGGGGAAGAAGTCCGCGGCGAAGCCGAAGGCAGCGACGGAACCTGCATCGAAAGGCAAAGCAAAAGCAGTCAAGGCTAGTTCGGCTCAAGGCTCAAAAGGCTCAAAAACCTCAAGCCGCAAGGGTAAAGCGGAGTCGCCTAAACGGCCGCGCAAGCGCTCCTGAAGGCGACTGGCCGTCAGCGTTACCGTAGAATCGATTGGACTATGAGCGGGAACGATTTTGTTGAGCGGATCGTAACGGCACATCGGGCAAAACAGACGATCGCAGTGCTGGGCATCGATCCGCAACTGGATACTCCTGCAGCCCTGGGTATCCCTGCGGGTTATACACTGGCCCGGTTTTGCTGCGAAATCGTGGAGGCATGCGCCCCTTTTATCGTCGCGGTCAAGCCGCAGCTCGCCTTCTTCGAGGCTCGTGGACTCGAGGGGATGCGCGCCTTTGCCGAGGTGGTACAACTCGCACGGTCGCTTGATCTGCTCACGATAGCCGATGCCAAACGTGGCGACATCGGTTCAACTTCGGCCGCTTATGCCGAGGCGTTTCTGGGCGATGGCGAATTCGGCTGCGACGCGATTACGGTTAATCCTTATCTTGGCAGTGACGCGCTCGCGCCGTTCGTCGCAAAGGCCCGGAATGGGCGGGGAGTCTTTGTACTGGTGAAGACTTCCAATCCGTCGTCAGGCGAGTTCCAGGATCTCCTGACCCCTGACCAGCCGCTATGGGAAGTGGTCGCGAAACGGGTTCATGGATGGGCGAGCGATTACATTGGCAATCATAATCTGACGCCGATCGGCGCCGTAGTCGGCGCAACCTATCCCGACCACGCGCGACGGGCGCGTGAACTGATGCCTAATTCGCTGATTCTCGTGCCAGGATATGGAGCGCAGGGGGCAGGGGCGACCGATGCGGTCGCAGCGATTCGCCAGGACGGTCTTGGCGTAATCGTCAACGCGAGCCGTAGCCTGATGTACGCTTGGCGAAAGCGAAAGGAGCTGACGCCCGGAATCGCGGCGGCGGGAGCCGCCGATCAGATGCGGCGCGAACTCAACGCCGCGGCCGCGGCGGCAGCCTGAATAACCCTCAAAGCGAAAAGGCAGTTACGGCCGAATTTCGGCGCCTTGCCAGTGGCCAGAACGCATCAGCTCGGCTTCGTCGGCCGCCAAGGTCGCGTAGACCTCGCGATCAATCTCGCGATAGCGGTTCAAGACCTGATCGGCGAGGCCGTTGCTTTTCGGGCCAGCGATTTCGCGCATCTTCTTTTCGATCCACGATAAATGCCAGCTTTCATCTTCAGTGACCGATTGAAGGACTTCGCGAGTCTCGGAATCGACGTTGGGCAACGCCGCATGAGCCATGTAGCGGCTCTGCGCTCGTTCTTCGACCACAACTGTAAGGCCGAGCAGTTCGACGACGGTTTTGGGCACGCCGGTGCGCATCCCGAGCCGCCGCTGGTAGCCGTCCGAAACTGTGATCGGCGAGGCGCCGAGGTCGGCTATCCGGCGCGTCCATAGCCACGCGTGACGGGTTTCGTCCGCGAGATGCTTGGACATCTTAAGCTGCGAATCGCCATCCTTGAGATGGCCCAGGAGATTGAATAGCAGGCGCGCGCCGCGCAACTCGGCGTCGCGGTAAAAGCTGAAAATCATCACCTGCTTTTCGGTCGCCGATAGCCCCTTCAGCTCCGTGCCATTGCGCTCGCCCCCATCAGCCATGTGTCATCCTTGATCTGCCCGGTAGTCTTAAATAGACCGCTCGAAGTGAGCAGTCACAGTGGTAGCGAAGTCGAATAATCGGATCGTAACTATTTGATTCAGCCAATCCGGTCAAGTTAGCGCCGTCCACGTTAACAAAGCCCGGGCCTCGCCGATTACGCGCTTCGACCTGAGCCTGCATTCCTGGATTTTTCGAGATATTTGCTTGGTATCCGCCAACCCTACCCCACCAATTCCATTGCTAGTTTCGCACAGAACGGCGGCGGTTGAAAGCCAATCGGTGTCGGGATGAGATCGGGCAAAACTTGAACCGTTTCTATAGATTGTTTGGTGAGAACAAGCCAATGCAGCCCACAAGAGGTTGCGCGGGTCAAGGCATCCTGCGATATAGGCAAGGTCTGGAAGGGGGACCAGGCGGCGTCTGTGATTTCATTCCCCGCTGCTTCGATGGTAAAGGGCTTCGCGTAATGGCTCCATCGGCCGACGCTTATTGGCTGGGCTTGCGGCGCGTGCATGGCGTGGGGCCGCGGGTCGCACGCCTGCTGCTCGAACGATTCAAGACGCCGGAGAGGATTTTCGCCGAGAGACCGGAAGTGCTGGCGCAAACCGGCATCCCGCGTCCAACCGCGCGGAATATCGCATCCTTCAAGGATTTCGATCCATTGGAAAAGGAACTCTGCGAGTTGCCTCGACTGGGAGCCCGTCTGGTCCGCTGGAGCGATCCCGATTATCCAGCCAATCTGCGGCAGATCGCGGATCCGCCGCCTTACTTTTTCCTTCGCGGTGCGCTGCCTGGCGAGCCTCGATGTATCGCCGTGGTGGGCGCGCGTACTGCGAGCGAGGCGGGACGCCGGATGGCGCAGCGGCTAGGCTTCGAGCTCGCGGGCAAGGGCTTCGCCGTGGTCAGCGGGCTGGCGCGCGGGATCGATTCAGAGGCCCATCAAGGCGCCCTCGACGCGGCGGGGCGCACCGTCGCAGTAATCGGCTGCGGAATCGACGTGATCTATCCGCCGGAGAATCGCAAACTGGCGGAGGCGATCGTCGCAGGCAGCGGTGCGATTATGAGCGAACTGCCGATTGGGACGCCGCCGGTCGCGGAAAATTTTCCCGTACGCAACCGGTTGATCTCTGGTCTGTGCTTAGGTGTCGTGGTGGTCGAAGCGGCGGAGAAGAGCGGTTCATTGATAACTGCCCGAATGGCGCTTGAGCAGGATCGACAGGTCTTTGCGGTCCCTGGTAGCCCCTTAACTGGCAAGTCGCGCGGCAGTAATCGGCTCATCAAGGAGGGTGCGCGGCTGATCGATTGCGTCGAGGACGTGTTGGAGGACCTGGCGCCGCAACTGGTTCCGCCGGACAAGAAGGCTGGCCCGGAAGATGCTCGACCTGTACCTTCGCAGATCTCAGCGGTGATCGTTAAACCGGCGGAGACGGGGCCGGAAGCTGAGCCCGACAATACTATGGCACTGTTAAATTGTCTGAAGGATGCTGACAAACTCCATGTTGACTCGCTCATCGAGGGTTCCAGACTTAACGCACAGACCGTGCTTAACTTGATGCTGGAGTTGGAGCTGAAAGGGATCGTCGTTCAGCATCCGGGCAAGCTGTTCGCGCTTGCCGACCCGTCCGCGGTTCGGCGGCTGTGAAACGGCCGCCATCAGGCGCCTTCACAAGCGAGGGCTACTCAGATTCTTTGGCGGCTGGCTCGCGGACTCACGGCCGCACGCCCTCGCAAGCGAGGGCTACCCGTTTGCTCCAAGGAGGAAGGGCTGAAGAGTGGCAAGAAATCTCATAATCGTCGAATCGCCAGCCAAGGCGAAAACGATCAAGCGTTATCTCGGGTCAGACTTTCAAGTGACGCCTTCGGTCGGCCATGTGGTCGATCTACCCAAGAGCAAGCTAGGCGTGGACGTCGAGGATGGCTTCAAGCCGGAATACCATGTGATCGCGGGCAAGGCCAAAGTGATCGACGGGATCAAGGCTGCGGCGAAGAACAAGAAGAACGTCTATCTGGCAACCGACCCGGATCGCGAGGGCGAAGCCATCGCATGGCATATCGCCGAGAAGCTGGGCGATATCAGCGGAGACGTCCATCGTGTGCTGCTGCACGAGATTACCGAGAAGGCAATCAAACAAGCGATCGCGAATCCGGGGCGGCTGGATAAACATCTGTTCGATGCTCAGCAGGCGCGCCGCGTGCTGGACCGGCTGGTCGGCTATAAGGTCAGTCCGCTGCTATGGGAGAAAGTAAAGCGCGGGATCAGCGCAGGACGGGTGCAGTCAGTCGCGCTGCGGATAATCGTCGAGCGCGAGAAGGAACGCGAGGCGTTCCGTTCGGAAGAATACTGGACGCTCGACGCTAACCTCGAAGCGAAGAATCCGCCGCCCTTCAAAGCGCGGCTCTATAGCCATAAAGATCAGCGAATCGACAATAAGGCCTACAAGCTGCCTGAGGCGGAGGCTCGTGCGATCATCGCTGGCTGCGAGCATCAGCCGTTTACGGTCCGCAAGATTGAGCGCAAGGAGGTTCGGCGTAGTCCGGCGCCTCCGTTCATCACGTCGCGGTTGCAGCAGGAGGCCTCGCGCAAACTCTATTTCATTCCGTCGCGCACGATGAAAATCGCGCAGCGGCTGTATGAAGGTATGGAGCTCGGCGACCAAGGCGCCGTCGGCCTTATCACTTATATGCGTACCGATTCGCCGCGCGTCTCCGACGACGCTCTGGCAGCCGTCCGCGGTCATATTGAGGCGCGCTACGGCAAGGATTATGTGCCCGCGCGAGCGAACGTCTATCGATCCGGCAAGTCGGCACAGGAAGCTCATGAGGCGATCCGGCCGACATCGTTGGAGCGCGACCCCGAGTCGATGGCGCACTATCTCCAGAAAGATGAGCTCGCACTCTATACGCTGATCTACAACCGCTTCGTTTCAAGTCAGATGAATCCGGCGGTTTACGATCGCACGACGGTTGATATTGCGTCCGGCGACGCGATTTTCCGCGCCACCGGCCAAGTAATGAAATTCGACGGCTTCATGCGCGTCTATCTTGAAGGTCAGGACGAGCCGGAAGAGGATGACGTCGCGACGCTACCGGCCATGACCGAGGGCGAAGTCTTGAAATTGCTAGGCTTCCTGCCGGAGCAGCATTTCACGCAACCGCCGCCGCGCTTCACGCAGGCGACACTGATAAAGGAGCTCGAAGAAAAAGGTATTGGGCGGCCCTCGACCTATGCCGCGATCATGGCGAGCATCTTGAACCGTGAATACGTTGAAGAGGACGAAAGCAAGCGAATGCGTCCTACTTCACTTGGCCGTGTGGTGTCCGATCTGCTGGTGGCAGCCTTTCCCGATATCCTCGAGGTCGGCTTCACAGCGCAGATGGAGCAGAACCTCGACGGCGTCGAAGATGGCAACGAAGATTGGGTCAAGACGCTGACGCGGTTCTATGGGCCATTCGAGAAACGGCTTAAGGCGGCTAAGAAGAGCATGCCGGAGGTCAAGCGCGAAGGCCTCAAGACCGATATCAAATGCGAGCTCGACGGCGGCACGATGGTTATCAAGTGGGGCCGCAACGGTGAGTTCCTCGGCTGCTCGAATTACCCTAAATGCACCAACACGATGGAGTTCGCGCGCGACGACCAGGGCAATATCGTGCCGAAAGAAGCCAGCGCCCCTGCCGTCAGCGATGAGGTTTGTGAGAAATGCGGCAAGCCGATGGTGCGGCGGCGCTCGCGGTTCGGCGAGTTCCTGGGATGTTCCGGCTATCCCGAATGCGACGGAATCAAGCGGGCGAAGGCGGCCGAGCCGATCCATACCGGCGTCAAATGTCCGGAATGTAAAGAAGGTGAATTGCTCGAACGCCGAAGCCGGCGCGGCAAAGTGTTCTTCGGCTGCGGCCGTTATCCGAAGTGCAAGTTCGCGAGCTGGGATCGCGTCGTCGCGCAGCCATGCCCGGATTGCGGCTCAACTTATCTAGTTGAGAAAGTCACCAAGCGTGATGGAGCTCGCTGGCAATGTCCGAACAAGGAATGCGGCTTCCAGATGCCAATCGACGAAACCAAACTGCCACCCCCAACCGAGGCGACGACCACAGTCGCCTAGCCAATTTTCCGAAGTAAAGGGCCAGAGCATCAACGCTACGGCCCTTGTTGTTATTGGGGCACCAAGCCTAAGTCAGGACCCAGATACCGGATTGTTTCTCCAGCGTCATAGGCGTTTGGATCATTCGAGGGCTTTTGTCCGTGGAACATTTTGATCAATGCTTCTGCCCCGTATTTGTGCACCGGGACCGTTGCCCCGGGCGATATTGAACCAAAGGTTTGGGCACTACCAAAAGCGCCGTTACCTGAAGCAGAAACGAATCCGGTGGTCGTCTCATTGTAAGTGCTCGGCGTCTGTATGTAATTTACCTTAGCTTCGGTATTGCCGCCGGTTATTACGAAGTAATCAAACCCATCATGCTTTGTGACCTCGGCGCATCTGTACAATAGGTACAGTTGGACTCGTTCTTTAGATGTAAAACCATTACCGTTGAAAGATGCCAACACCGTGTCATTCGCTATTCTTGTGTCAGCGTACCCGCCTCTTAACCCTTTTGCTTGGAAGGGAGTGGCACAACTCGCTCCGAAAAGAAAAAGTGCCCCGCTGATTCGGCGAAGCCGTTGATGGCTTATCAAGGGGCGCTTTTTCATGTGACATGAAAAGCCTATCCACGTTGCGGGATGATCGGCAATGTCAAATACGAGGCGTTGCTGCGAGTATGAAAGACGGTTTGTAACGCAGGTTGGGTTTCGGCGTCGGCGAACAGATCATGTCCCGTATTCGGATTTCTGTCGAAGCGCGGGAAGTTGCTCGAACTCACCTCCAATCGGATCCGGTGGCCAGCCTTGAACAGATTCGCGGTTGACCACATATCGATGCTGTATTCGTAAACCTTGCCGGGCGTGATCAGCTTCGGACTGGACTGCGATTCCCTTACGCGGGCGCGGATAATTCCGTCTGTTAGGTTTCGCGCGAAACCGCATTCGGTGACATCGACCAGCTTCGCAGTGAAGTCGGTGTCCGGCGCCGATGACGACGCGTAAAGGGTCAGCCGAATCGGACCGGTAACCTCGACGTCCTCTTTGAGTGGCTCGGTGGAATAGACCAGCACGTCCGCGCGATGCTCGACCAGCGATTGGTCGAAGGCGCCACCCGGGGTGTTGTTGTGATAACAGCATAGGCCGCCACCATTGGTCGGCACGGGATTCAGCGGATTATAAAGGTAGGAGTCGGCCGGCTCATTACCCGGCTCTTCCGTCGCGAGCGCGCCGTCACCGAACGCGCTGTTAGCCTTGCCACGGCTGTGGAGATAATACTTGCGCCATTCAGTGCCGGGCAGCGGCCATTCCTTTTCCTCGCGCCAGTCGTTGAGGCCCATGATGTAAAGCTTGACCGGCTCGCTTTCATCGATCGAATTCTTTTTGCCTTTAAGCCAATGATCAAAGAAATCGAGCTGCATACCGTCGAGATCGACGGAAACGGGGCTGGCGCGAAAACCCATATCGACTTGCCCGACTAGGCTTGAGAGCGGCAGCGAATGGTACCAGGGGCCGGCCAGCAAGCGCTGGCTGCGCGCCGCGGCGTTCGGACCTTTGGCCCTCATCCCGGTATAGTTGCGAATCGAGCCACCCTGAAAGATGTCGTACCAGCCGGCGATATTGAGCGCGGGAACATTAATCTTGTCGTGGCGCTCCTCGATACTCAGATTTTTCCAGTAATCGTCATAATAAGGATGATCGAGCCAGTCGAAGAAGTACGGCGCCCCCTGCTGGAACAGCGGAAATTCCTTGAGCGGCAGGAAATCAGTGCGCGAGCGCATCGTGTCGATGGTGGACATGAGAGCGTTGAGTTCGGCGTCGGCTTTGGGATTGTCCGACCGGTCGCGCATCAGGTCGGCGAGGGCCAGCGAGAGCATCAGCCAACTGACGTTAAAGAACAGCGAGAACGCGCCGCCCTGATAGGTCCAGCCGTCGTGATAGTCGCTCGCCGTGATCGACGGGACCATCGCTTTGAGGCTCGGTGGGGTTTGCGTCGCCGCGAGCCACTGCGTAGCGCCCATGTATGATGCGCCAAAGGTGCCGACGCTGCCGTTCGCCCAAGGCTGCCGCGCGACGTTCTCGATCGTGTCGTAACCGTCCTGCGATTCGTCGGTGAAGCAATTGAACTTGCCCGGCGAGGCGAAGCGTCCTCGGCAATCGACGAAGACGACATTGTAGCCTCGCTGCGCGGCGCGCACCGAATCGAGGGTGAGCGTTGAGATCAGGGGAAATTTCTTGTCGTAGGGGGTGCGATTAAGCAGGACGGGCAGCTTTTCGTTGTGGTCGGGACGGTAAAGGTCGGCCTTGAGCACGAGACCGTCGCGCATCGGTATGTCGATATCCTTTTCGATTACGATCCGGTCGCCCATCGTGATGCTCCTGATGAAAGTTTAATGGCTGGGTTGTCCTCAGTGTCTAGCCCGCAACGGCAAGCCATCGCAAGCAAATTTGCTGCAAGCTGGCGCTTGGGCGCGCAGGCTTCTATGATGCGGGTGCTCGTCCATGCGTTTAGCGCGGCCGGCGGAGTTATTTGACGGGAGATTAAATTGGCGACAGAACGGCAACGAGAGATTAAGCGGCGGCGTAAACGGCGGGAAAAAAGGTTGAAGGCGCGAATCCGCGAGGCGCGGTCGCATCGGAAGAAGAAGCGCTAAGAAGAGACGTCCACTTGCTGTCACGACTTACAGCGGCCGGCGGGTCGTAGAAAAAGCAACGAGGCGCTTGAATAACTCGGCATCACGGTAGGAGAAAGGCGATGGAATTCGAGACGCTGCTTTACGAAGTTGACGGCGCAGTTGCGACGATCACGCTCAATCGCCCGGCCAAGCTCAACGCTTTCACTACACGGATGGGTGCTGAAATCGTCGCAGCTTTCCGCCGGGCCGACGCTGACGATGATGTGCGCGCAATTATTTTCACCGGAGCGGGCCGCGCCTTTTGTGCGGGGGCTGACATCGGCGGCTTCGCTGACGATATCAAGGCACGCGAAGGCGGCCGGGCGCGCAGTGAAAGCCGTGAAGGGATGCTGGCGTTTCCCAGCCTGATGCGCACTTTGCGCAAGCCTTCGATCGTCGCGATCAACGGCTATGCGGTCGGAATTGGCGCGACGATGACGCTACCTTGCGACATGAGGATAATGGCCGAAGAGGCGAAGGTCGGTTTCGTATTCGCCAGAGTCGGCCTGATGCCGGAGCTGGGCTCATCATATTACCTGCCGCGCCTGGTCGGCGTTTCACGGGCCAGCGAAATGATGCTGACAGGCCGCAATTATAGCGCCGCCGAATGTCTCGCGATGGGGCTGGTCAGCCAGGTCGCGCCAGCCGCCGAGCTGATGGCGCGCGCTCGCGGTCTGGCGGAAGAGATAATCAAAGGTGCACCAACCTCGCTCGCTCTAACTCGGCGCGCGATCCAGATCGGACTAGGTGCGACGCTCGAAAGTGCAATCGAATTCGAGATGTTCGCCCTGGAGAAATGCGCGGCAAGCGCAGAGCATAAGGAATACGTCAGCGCGTTTATCGAGAAACGTCCGCCCGACCTAAGCCGAATCAAGCGCTAATGGCAGGTTTCATAATCCAAAAATCTTCGTTTGGCGTTAAGGGCGGTAGCTTTTGGGTCACGCGGGGATTTGATTATGATAAAGTAGGCTTGATAAGTAATCTATTGTCATTATTCTAGAAGACAGAGCGGTTCGATGGCATCCAGCGCGGCCCGCGAAAGCTTTTACCGTAGCGAAACTCTTGAGGAGATAGCGCAATGGCAGTTCATCTTGGCAGTGAAGCCCCCAATTTTACGCAGGAATCGACCGAAGGCACGATAAACTTCCACGATTGGGCTGGCGGCAAATGGGTCGTGCTGTTTTCCCATCCGAAGGATTTCACCCCGGTCTGCACCACTGAACTCGGTGTCGTCGCAAAGCTGAAGTCCGAATTCGAGAAGCGTAACGCCAAGGCGATTGCGGTTAGCGTGGACGATGTAGCGTCGCATAAGGGCTGGGTTGGCGATATCGAGGAGACCCAGAACACCAAGCTGAACTTCCCGATTCTGGGCGACGCCGATAAGAAGGTCTCGACCCTTTACGACATGATTCATCCCGACCTGAGCGACACGACCACCGTCCGCTCGGTCTTCGTGATCGATCCGAAGCATAAGGTGCGTCTGATGATCACGTATCCGCAGAGCACTGGGCGCAATTTCGACGAGATTCTTCGTGTGATCGATTCGCTGCAGCTCACCGATAACCATTCAGTGGCGACGCCAGCGAATTGGAAGGACGGCGAGGATTGCGTGATCGTACCCTCGCTGAAGGATCCCGAAGTAATGAGGCAGAAATTCCCCAAGGGCTGGCGCGAAGTTAAGCCGTACTTGCGCCTGACCCCACAGCCCAACAAATAACTGCGAATTCTTCGATACCCGGCTGAACTAGCGGCCGGGTATCGTTTCCAGCTTGGCTCGAATACAGGCCGGCCGTGCCTTGGCACCAGCGTTCGGTGAAGGTGTTGCGCCGATTCGGGGACGGACTTGCCTTTTACGCCGACATCGAACAACTTACGCATCTGCAGTTCCCGACTGACACTCAACGAGGCTTGCGATGGCTGAAACGAAACTCTTTCCGGTAACGGTAGTCGGTTCCTGGACGCGTCCCGAATGGTTGGTGCGTGCCCTGCGCAGCCGTCAGGCGGATGAGATATCCGCCGCGGAATTCAACCGTATCGCCGATGACGCGGTGCTGGCGGCAATCAAGTATCAGGAGGACGCGGGGGTGGATATCGTCGCTGACGGCGAGATGCGGCGCGACAATTTCTACTCGTTCGTGGTCGAAAAGCTGGGTGGAATGCGCCTGATGAAGCTCTCGCAACTACTCGATTATATGAAAGATCGGGCAGGCTTCGAGGAGATTCTGCGCGGACTGGACGTCCCGGCCTTCGCGATCAAAAGCCCGATTGCAGTTGAGCGGCTGCGTGAGAATGAAGAGGGATTGGCGCTCGACGAGGCCCATTTTCTGAAGCAGCATACCCATCGCCAAACCAAGGTGCCGATTCCCGGGCCCTATCTGCTCACGCGCTCGAGTTGGTTCGAGGGCCTGTCTGATAAGGCCTATCCAACCCGCGAAGATCTCGCCAAAGACGTCGTGCGGATTCTGCGGCGCGAAGTGATAGCGCTCAAGGAAGCTGGCGTCGATTTTATCCAGCTCGACGAGCCGTCAATTTCACAAGTCGTCTATGGTGATGAGGCCGAGCAGACGTTTATGTGCGCTGCGCTAGGCTCACGGACAGACCCGACCAGCGAGTTGGAATTTGCGGTGCGGCTGGTTAACGAGACCGTCGATGGAATTGACGGCGTACGCTTCGGCGTGCATGTCTGCCGCGGCAACTGGAGCCGCAAGGAAGACGTGCTTTTGACAGGTAATTATGGCCCGCTGCTGCCGTCGCTGATGCGCATGGATGTCGATCAGCTGGTGCTAGAGATGGCGACGCCGCGCGCGGGTGAGATCGAAGTTTTCAAGGAATACGCCAACGAAAAGGAGATTGGCCTCGGCGTCACAAATCCCCGTACCGACACGATCGAAAAGCCCGACGAGATCGTCGCACGCGTAAAGCAAGTGTTGAAGTATTTCGACCCAGACAAGATTTTTCTGAATCCCGACTGCGGCTTTGGTACCTTCGCAGAGCGCTGCGTAAATACACCGGAGATAGCCTATCGCAAGCTTCAGGTGATAACTGAAGCGGCGGAGCAATTGCGCCGGGCGTACGCCTAAACTATCCCGCATACGCGGGTTTTATCCGAGGGCACGACGATGGCTGACGAAAAAACGCTGAACGGACTGCGCGTCGACAAAATCAACTCGATCCTCGATTCGATGCGCGATGATCCCGAAGTACTCAAGGGCGTGACTGGCCCATGGAAGTCGCGAGTGGTGTGGCAGGGCGGCTTCAAGGCCAAGGCCTACATGCGCAAGCACGTCGTGCAGATGGACGAGCCGGAAGGGCTTGACGCTAGTGATTCGGCGGCGAGCGCCCACGAGCAGTTGCTATCGGCGATGGGGAGTTGTCTGACGGTCGGTTATGTCCTAAACGCGACCAAACGTGGGGTCAAGATTCACGACCTCGAAATCGCTCTGGAAGGTAACTTCGACAATATTTTGAAATGGGCGGGGCACGCGCCCAACGGGAATCCCGGCTATCCCACGGTGAAGGCGAAATGCTTCGTGCGAGCCGACGCCGACGAGAAGATCCTGCGGGAAATCTGGCAGGCGGCGATTGACGGTTCACCGGTGACGCAAACGATCGCACGGCCGACCGCGATCGTTCCAGAATTCGAGAAGGTTTAGGACGCGGGGAAGAGAAGGAATGGCGCGGCTGGTCAGCACCTCCTGGGTCGGCGAACGTTTGAGCCAGCGCGGCTTCGTGATCGTCGATCCGCGCCGCCCGATGAAATATCTGTCGGGCCATCTGCCGGGGGCGATCAACCTGCCGGCTTACCAGGCCTTCGGCGCCGACGGTGCTTTGTTACCATCTGAGCGATTGGCTGAGTGGATCGGCCGTACCGGTCTAGGCGACGCAACTGTCCCCATAATTTACGATTCGCCCGAGGGCCAGAACGCGGCGATGATCGCATGGATTCTGGAATATTTGGGGCGGGACGATGTTCATGTGATGGATGCGTTCTTCGAGCAATGGAAAGCCGAGGGCCGCGAAGTGCTGTATCGGCCGGTCGAGGGCAAGGCGGTATCGTTTGCTTGGCGAGAAAATCCAGCGATTCGTGTCGGATTGGCAGAGGTTAGAGAGGCGCGCGATGTGCAGTTTGCCGATTGTCGCAGCCGCGAGGAGTTCATCGGCGAGCGCGATATGGATAATTATCCGGGTCATATCGCGGGGGCGATCAACCTGGTGTGGCGCAATCTGGCGAATCCTCCGACGGCGTTGCTGAGGCCGTCAGACGAATTGGCGCGGATGACCGAGGGCGCGGGACTTCGAAAGGAGAAGCCAGTGATTGCGTATTGCCGCAGCGGTCCGAGGGCCGCACTCGGCTATCTCGCGCTTAAGCATCTGGGGTACGACGTGCGGTTGTTCGACGGCTCATGGGCGCAATGGGCCAAAGCGAAGCTACCAGCCACAACTGAGTGACACAGACACCTCAGCGGTGTGGTGCAAAACGGGCATCGAACTGGGCCTGAGCTGTCGTTGACAACCTGATGGCCGGGCCGGAGAATTGAGCCAATGGCTCGTATAACAGTTGAAGACTGCCTCGAACATATCAATAACCGTTTCGAGTTGGTTCTGGGCGGAGCGCGCCGCGCCAAGCAATTACTCAAGGGTGCACGTCCGCTGGTCGAATCCGACAACAAGGAAGTCGTGACAGCTTTACGTGAAATCGCAGCGGGCAAAGTCAGGGTCGTCGAGCCGGAAGAGCGCTAAGGCGCGTCAGCGCCTGCCCGATTGGAAAGTCTTTCGCTCCGCGTGACTTCGATCGAGTCTGGAAACGAAGCAGGGGCTAAGATTCTAGCCTCTAGTGAGACTGAGCAGGAGTGTCGACAACTACGCAAGCCTGCCCATAAATAAATGTACTTCTCCCGCCGAGCCGGATTTGTACCGTCCGCCGTGGATTTGAGTTTGGCTAAAAAAGCCCAAAAAAACCTTGAAGCTAAACGCCGGCCGCGCGCCGCCGCTGAGGTCAAGGCACG
>DATKPK010000278.1:0-7181 GCA_035524095.1 Binataceae bacterium (SeqCode)
GCCTGCCCCAGGGCCCGCATAACCTGCTCTTCGGTATGTCCCTTCTTTGCCACCTTGCTGTCCTCCCACGACGCTTCAGAGGACCACGCAAATGGCTGCCACTCAACTTAACAGTGGTCTGATTTCCGGGTTTTGGGTCACTCGCAAGCAACCGGTCGAGTTACGTGCTCTTATGGAAGGAGATACGGCCCTTGTCACTAAAGGAGCCGGTTGCGATGGCTCCTACGTTCTGCATCTCCACCACTGTGGTTTTCATTTCTTCAAACTGAGGTCGTATTTGACCAGCGGCGCATTCGCTACTAGGTGAGTAAACCGCAGCGAAATGATACTCGGATTGATATGCTCGGTTGCAACGTTAGTCTTCGCAACCCACGTTATTGAGCCGTTTTTGAATACACTATAACGATCCACGCTGTTTGCCTGAGATTTCTCGTCGCTCACCGGATAACCAAGCGCCCCTTGTTCACAGCGCAATTCCTGATACTTCTTGTAGATCGTACCGTGGACCTCGAATGTGCCGGACGTGGGGTGCGAATAAATCGCCCCAATCTGAAAGTTCTGATATTTCCCTATACCGTCCATGCAAGGCAATTCGGGCGTGGTAGGCTTACCGAGAAAACTGTTGCTCGGACCTCCCGTTAATTTGTATTTCGCTGCGATTGGCGATTCTTCAGCGCCGGTAGCTTCGGGAAGCTCCATGGTAGGCAGCACGAGATCTTGGGTGAAGGAACATTGCCTGTAATCGTTAAAACACGCTGATATTCTCCGATGAATCTGGTCTAACAGCACATTGAGTTGCGACTCGTAGTCGCTTAGCTTATGGTCGTCTATCCCCCGAAAGAGTTGCGGATTACCGCGTATGTATTCGATGCTTGCTCGTTTCGCCATTGCCTTGGCTTTTAAATCTGCTGCCCATTGGATAACATCATCGCGATTCTGAAGGTCGGCAAGATTAGGCCCGTCGGGTAAGTCCAGAAATTTATAGTCGAGAAGATCCATCGCATATGGAGTCGCTTGCCCGGCGCTTTTGACTTGCGCGGGAAAGCTAGCCGCGAGCTCTAATAACTCCGGCACAGTCTGAGGATAATGCGGAGGTGTATAGCCAGATGTATGAACATAAATGGAAGCGTCGGTGTCCTTGATCGCCTCTTGAATTGAGTGTGTAACACTAGCATCCAACGAGGCGCTGACTAGTCCGAATCCACCGCTCGCGTGGAGAGACGTACTCAAAGCGCTTTTGTGTTCGCTGCTGGTCGTTCGCATGAGGATAAGTCCGAACATTTCGCCACCGGTACGAATGCCGTTTACATACATATCTCCGTATCTTTGCTTGAATGACTCGGGATTTTTTGCGTAAAGGTCTTTGGCTTCAGGAATCAGCTTGACATTGCTCATGAGCAAGACGGGATTCTTGACGATAGCAGTCACTACGACTGAAATTGAATTCTCGCTCATGGTATTAGTTTGAGCGAAATCAACTTTGGCGTTACCTCCGGCAACAAAGCCATATGAAAGAGACATGGCGGCTGACACACCAAGCGACTCCTCGAGCTGGCGCTGTGACTCAACTACATGAGTCGTGTAGGTAACTTCAGCGCCCGCGGCACCCGACAAACTCGCAGGCGCTGTTGGGATTATTGCACTTCCCCGGATCTGTTCCGCCGAGGAGTCAGCCCCTGAGCCATAATTAAAAAGGGTGTCATAAGCGATCGTTTTTGGCATTATCAAGCTCCGAGCGGGAGAGTTGTCATCAAGCTTGACGCCGGCCGTACTCTCGCCTCTAAGAATACGTACGGCCGTGCATCCGTTTCCTCGCTGTTTAAGGTTAACGGGATGCCTATGGGCTTCATTCGCTAGGCAACTCCCGAGCACGGCCACGTATGGCCAGCGCCGCATCTATGATTAAAAGTTGAGGCGCAATGTCCGCTGGTTAGGATGCAGTGTAATGTGCAACAAACTCCATTCGGAGTTCCCGGCGGATCTTCATAGGTGCATTCAGCATTGCATAAGGTGGTATCGGTTTCGATGTCAGGTGCCATTGTTTAGTCCTCCGCCATATTCGCAAATTTAGATAACAACCTTTTCGCCTACTAGAAGTGGCGGCGCAAGTTACTGAAAGCCAGCCGGCCGCCTAATCGGGTAAGTATCGAGCACTCTGCGAAAGATCATCTATTAGTACACGGTGCGGCAAATCCGTAGTTGGGGCACGCCGTCGCAATCAAGCCATCTTGCCCGTCCTCGCGAGCAGCAAGATAATCTGCTGCCACTGGGGCAGTAATGATCATTCCGATCAGAAGCGTATATAGGGCGACCTTCCCGACAGCGCGGGGAGTGTCGCCCTTGTGCTCCCAAGCATTCGCATCTGCGATTGTGGCCACATATTTGACAGCGTGACTATGGCGGTTGGTCGTGAGATACCCTAGCGCTTGGTCTCCGCCATTGTGTCGGACGATTATAATATTTGGGTTGTCGGTGCTGGTGATGAGATAGTCGCCATCCGGCATCAGTTCGCTGCCTTGGATTGTCAATTGACCGTTTTGGCAATTGGTGGAGAGACACTTAACGTCGATGAAACGACCTTCTTGTGTTCCTGTCATGACGATCTCGTTTGGGTTGGTCTTGTCAGGGTAGTAATCGATAGTTCCTTGGCTAAAGATCAATTCGTCATGTTCCGGGGTCCTAGGAGCACTGAGAATGTGAGTACTGACGGGCTTCTCGGGCGTCGCGCAAGCAGGCAAGAGGAATGCGAGCGCTACTGTTCTCGTCAAAAGCTTGAACATCGATCTCTCATTGGCAGGCGTCTGCTTCGTTGATCGATTGCCTTCGTCTTGGGTCGACCCCAGCCGTGGGACCACGCTAAGCGGGTGCCGATTCTCGACGCGAATATTTTAACTATAAACTCGATGCGCAAGTTCCAACAGCACTTTCCTTCATGAGATGACCGCACGAGTACAAATGAAGTCTCGGAGGGTCGATCTACGCAAACACGATGCCGACTAGTTGTTCCGCATCCACGGTATATTCAAGGCCGAAGCTTACAATTTCGTGAGCACGAAGACCTGGAGATGAGGTTTTCCGCCGCGCCGAGCGTCTGAAACGGGGAGAAATGACCCAACTGCTGATCGCGTTCGTTCGAGGTGGGTCGCGCATTGCGGCAACCTTTTGGGACCCAGTCGCCAGCCGCGTGCTGGTACACATGATGCACCGAGGGGCGGAGTAATCGCCTTATCAGTGGCGTTTGAAAGGCTGAGCTGTCTGCATGGTAATACGATCAGGGGTTTCCGTCGTCGTTATTCTGATGCTTTGGTGCCCGCGATTTGCACGCGCAGAAGAAATCACACTCGATCAGGCAACAGCCATCGCATATGAGAGTAACCCTGATCTGGCGGCGGCGGCAGCAGAGTTGACCGTCGCTGCGGGTGCAATTCAACAATCTAACTATTTCAGCCAATTCAATCCGGCAATTGACAACGACGCGGATTATCGGAAGCGCAAGGGCGAATCAAATTCTCAGGATTGGCGCATTCATCTTTCTCAGGAATTAGAGATCTTTGGACAACGCGGCCTGCGGAAAGAAAGTGCACGCCTTGGTTATCAGCGGAGCGCAGAGGAGTTGAATGATCAACGCCGTCTACTCGCCGCGGCTGTTCAAATGAGCTTTTATGAAGCCCTTCGTCTTCGGCAGCAAGTTACGTTGCTAGGAGAACTTGAGGCTCTTGATGGCAGGCTGACGAAAATGGCGGTTGAACGCTTCGATGCTGGAGAGATTGGCCAGATCGAGCTAAACCTCGCGGAGGTTCGATACGGCCAAAGTAAACTCGCCGTTCTGGATGTTCGCGAGGCCTATCGGCTTGAACGATCGAGTCTTGGCAGACTGCTAGGCGGCGCTGTTGGCGCTCAACCTGAGCCGTCCGGAGCGCTAAGACCGGATCTCACGCACGCCGACGTCGCTGTTCTAGTGGCCAACGCGCGAGCTAACAGACCCGATTTGAAAGCGGCGCAACTGGAGATTGCAAGACTCGAAACCGAAGCCACGCTGAACAAAAGGCTGGCACTCCCGAACCCCTCGATTGGAGTGTTCTTCGGTCACGAACAAAATACTGAAAGATTCGTCGGCGGTACTGTCGGACTGTCGATTCCGATTTTTAACCGGCGTCAAGCCGAAGATACCGCTATCGCCGGGCGCCTAGCGCAGGCTCGAGCGAAGTTGCGCGCGACAGAACTGGATATCGAACGGGAGGTTCGTGATGCGTACGGGCGCTACATCGAAGCGGTCAAAGCGTTGCGAATAAGCAGCGATGAGATGGTCGCTCCAGCGCAGCAAAGCTTCGGATTGCTCGAAGAGGCTTTCAAGGCCGGCAAAATGGATCTGCTCACGCTATCCGTGGCGGAACGCCAGGCATTCGAAGCACGCTCGAGCTACCTCGAAGCCTGGTTCAATTGCGCCGCCGCACGCGTCTCACTTGAACTCGCAGTCGGAGGTTCGGTTTGAAGTTGTATTTATTAGTTGCCGGCATCATCGGACTAGTCAGCTCGAATTCGTATTGCCGTAGCGCGTCCGCGCAGACGCTTCAAGTTTCACCATCGTCAGAGGCGAGTCGGCAGATCGTGTTGTCCCCAATAAAGCGCCAGGTGATCCCAGACAAGATCGCCGCCACCGCCATTATCGAGCCTGATGCCGGAGCGGTTGCTGAGGTCAGTAGTACGATCCCTGCGCGAGTAGTGAAGTTGGTCGCCCAGCCGGGTCAGCAAGTGAAGGCCGGCCAGCCGCTGGTTGTACTTAGCAGCGTCGAGCTGGGGGAGGCGAAAACCGATTATCTTAAAGCCAAATCGCTGGAGCATATTACCAGCGAAGATTTAGCACGCGAGCAAACACTCTACCAAAAGAAAATCTCGCCGCTCAAGGATTTGCTTGATGCGCAAGCGCAGCACGATATCGCCCTGGCGCAGTATCAGGCGGTTCGTGAGAAGTTGCGTTTGCTGATATCAGCAGAAGAGATCAGTTCGCTCAAATGGTCCGGTAACGGATCTCCACTCGGCGAATTTACGTTGCGATCACCCATTGATGGGACCCTGGTGACGCGCAACCTGACGATAGGCGCGATGGTCAATCGCGATGATCATCCGCTGAAAGTAATTAATCTTAGCCGCGTGTGGATCTTTGCCAATATCTTCGAAAGTGAACTCGCGAATCTCCACGTGGGCGATGAAGCCAGCATCACAGTTGACGCTTATCCGGGGCGCGTATTCACTGGCCGTGTTGCTTATGTCGGTGATGAAGTAGATCAGACTACGCGATCGGTCCGGGCACGAATCGACGTCGCCAGCCCCGACCGCCTGTTGAAACCCGGTATGTTCGCCCAGGCAGAGATAGCGGTCGTGGCTGCACGCGACGTGGTCGTTGCGCCCGATTCCGCGCTGTTTGATGTCAAGGGCAATGCGGTCGCCTTTGTTGCGATCGGACCCAATACTTACTCGGCGCGATGGTTAAGGCTGGGCACACGCGGTTCCGATAGTGTCCAGGTTATTTCAGGTTTGCACGATGGCGATCAGGTCGTATCGAGGGGCGGTCTGACACTCAAGACTATGCTCGCGAACAATTTGTAATCCTCATTTATTAACCAGATCTTCGAGGGAAACCTTAGTTCATGTTTGAGAAGTTGTTCGAAGCGGCCCTTGCCAACCGCTTGATGACAATCGTGCTTGTTCTCGTGTTCATCGCGATCGGCGTGCGCGCGATGCTTCTATTGCCGATTGACGCTTCACCCGACGTAACGCCCAATGTAGTTCAGATAGTCACCGAAGCGCCGGGGCTGGGGTCCACCGAAGTCGAAAAGTTGGTGACGTTTCCCGTGGAAATTTCGATGCGGGGATTGCCGGGGATCAAGCAAATTCGCTCAATCTCACGTTTCGGCCTGTCGTCGGTCTCGGTCTATTTCGAAGAAGGATATGATATCTACTTCATTCGCCGGCTTGTTATGGAACGGCTACCACAAGCCTCCGCGATGATTCCCAAGGGTTACGGGCCGCCAGAAATGACGCCAGTCTCGACCACCTTAGGAGAGATTTTCCAATTCCAGGTCACCGACCCGCATCGTTCCCTCATGGAACTACGCTCGATCCTGGATTGGCAGATTGCTCCTCGCATCAAGGAAGTGGCCGGCGTTGTCGAAGTGAACAGTTATGGCGGCGAACTCAAAACCTACGAAGTGCAACTGCGCCCAGACGCGTTGGTCGCATATAAGATCAAACTTGAGGATGTGTTTCACGCACTTGAGAACAATAATCAGAGCGCGGGCGGCGGCTATATCATTCATAATGGTGAGCAGCAGGTAATTCGAGGATCCGGATTGATCACCAGCTTGGCTGACGTGCGTAATATCGTCGTCGGCAGCCGAGATGGTGTACCAATATACGTGGGTAATCTAGGGAATGTGGCATTTGCGCCGATGCTTCGACAGGGCGCGGTCACGCATGACGGCAAGGGCGAGACTGTGGTGGGTGTGGTGATGCTGCTGATCGGGCAGAACTCACGTACGGTCGTAGATCGCGTCAAAGCGAAGCTCGCGGAAATCGAACCGTCACTACCCCCGGGCGTCAGTGTCGTGCCCTACTATGATCGTTCTGAACTGATCAAGCGCACAATTAAGACGGTCGTACACAATCTGGCTGAGGGCGCGATCTTAGTTAGCGTATTACTATACCTGTTTCTCGGAAACGTACGCGCAAGTCTGATCGTTGCTTCGGTGATCCCGCTCTCGATGCTGGCCGCGTTTATCGGGATGAACTGGATGGGCGTGTCCGGCAATCTGATGAGCCTCGGCGCTATCGATTTCGGACTGATTGTCGATGGCTCAGTAGTGATGATCGAAAATATCTTTCATCGACTGTCTCACAGTTCCGCGGATGGAAGCTCAATGTCTCATCGTGTATTCGAAGCTGGACGCGAAGTATTGCGTCCAATCGTGTTCTCGATCGGAATTATTATCGTTGTCTATGTGCCGATACTCACTTTTCAGGAGGTCGAAGGTAAAATGTTCCGCCCGATGGCGTTGACAGTAATCTTCGCGCTCTCGGGGTCGTTGCTATTCGCCCTGACTTACATTCCGGTGACGGCGTCGCTTCTTTTGAAAAAGCCTTCGCAGGTTCAACCATGGCTAGCGCGACAAGCCGATCGTGTT
>DATKPK010000279.1:0-16943 GCA_035524095.1 Binataceae bacterium (SeqCode)
TGCACTGCGCCGCTGGATCAGGAGCTCGCTTGCTTCCAGATGTAGTCCAATCGCGGGAACCGACTATGTGCAGAACGATTTCAAAATGGAAGGGTTTAGCGGAGGCATCGGAGCGTTCACGGCCCAATTTGTCCGTCATCAGCAAATACTGTCGCTGACCGGCAACTACGCCCCCTTGGGCGGTAACTTCCCGGCTAATTACTATGTGCCCCTTGGCTGGCCGAAGCCTTCTTGGGGTCGTTGGCAATTACGTGATGTCGACGTGATCGATGTACGCCGTATTCCTAATGAGGATCCAAGCTATTGCTACGGCAAACGGACTATTTATGAAGACTCTTCGATGCATTATGTGCTGTGGGAAGATGCCTACGATACCAAGATGCGTCTTTGGAAAGCGGCGCTCCTTGCTCAGCGGACAATAAACGGCGGCGCGATGGGTCCTGTCCCGGGTGGACTCAATTCCAGCGCTTGGGATTTGATTTACGGCCACATGACAAATACCTCGACGCAGAGCCAGGACGGATTAGATGTTTCGGTTGATGAGAACGATCGCACAGAACATCAAGATCTGATCTCTTATTCTACCCCCGCTGGGCTCGCAGAAATTCTGAAGTAAACGTAGAAGCTCACCACGACGTTGGAAGCTGTAAAGCACAGGGCCAAGCGGTGAGGTGATTCGTAGACTCTATTCGATCGCTGGCTGCTACCTAGGGGATTAGTTATGTACGTCGAGTTCTGTCGGCCCACCAAGGATCCGTTCGGTTCGATCAGTCCCCGACACATCTGTTTGAGCTCCAGCCAACGTAATGCATTGGCGGAGCTGCACTATGGCCTAGAATACGGCCACAACATCCAATTACTCTTGGCCGATGACGGACTAGGCAAAACGACGCTATTACAAAGCCTCGCAGTTAGACTGAAGCCCCACACGCTTTCGTCCCAGCTCTTGTTCGTCGATGCTAAAGGTCCGGAGGCCCTGAATCGCGCGATCGGGGATGCCAGGCTCGATACTTCAACTGCCGCGTCCGCCACATCTAATAGTGAGATTAAAGAGTCACCCTCGCTTGGGCGCGACCTGGCGCAAGGAATTATATTACTAATAGACGACGCGCACGCGCTCACCGATGCAGAGCTTCAACGTATCTTGCGGAAAGATCGTTTGTTTAGCGGCAGCCGCGTGAGTATGGTCTTGGCCGGCTGTCCTGCATTACTCGAAAGGCTAGAACGGTTAAGCCTCTCGAAAGGCCTCAGGCAAGTCCGAGTCTCTCCCTTAGATATCGATGAGGTCGAGCAATACGTAAGACACCGGCTGCGATTGGTCGGTGCAGAGCGCAGTCAGATTTTCGCACCAGCAAAGATGGCAGCGATCGCAACGCAAAGCAGAGGCCTTCCTAAAGCTATCAATAATCTATGCGCGGCCGCTTTGGATACTGGCGTGCAGCATCAATTGAAGAAGGTTGATGCAGCCGACCTGGACTGCGATCATACTCGAAAGATTAGTCAGGTCGTTTATCCGAAATCTGACCCTCCACAAGCCGTCGCCTCGTCGGTGCGAGGTTCTTGGCGAAGTCGCCCGGCCCTCAGCGCTCCGCTGCTGCTGGTTCTAGTATTGGTCTTGGCCGTCGCAAGCATACGGTACGAGCGTCCGCGAATACCGAAAGCGACGAGGGCTGAGGTCAGTCAGAGTACTAATTTACCTAGGAAATTGCAGGCTGGGTTTGCTCAAAGCGTTTTACTCATGCAGGCGGGAGCCAACAATAGCGGAATCCAAAGCTTAGGGAGTGTGGCAACGAGCCAGGGAAAGATTTCTGCGAAATTAACAGGCGCCTTACCAGCAACGGGTGACATCTCGCACGGCCCGACTTCACATATTGCATCCGTCCGGACAACCGCAGGGCTGGTGCCAACCGCGGCAAACCCCAAGCTCGCACCTTTCGCAAAGCAAGCTGGTCTCGTAGGTTACCAAGCTCCGACAAGCGCCATTGCGATCGATACCACAACAGCGGCAATTAGCCGCCGAGCCAGAGTTCGAATGGATGCCGGCGATGATTCCATGCAGCGCGGCGAATACGAGAAAGCTATTGCTGATTACGAGGCAGCCCTCGCCCTCTTGCCGGGCGAGGGAGAGCTGCAGCGAAGAATCGAGCGCGCTCGGCGAGCGAAGGCCGCGGAAGAGCATATTTTGTGATCTTCGTCACCTTGAGCGCCTGACTTGAATGGGCGGGAACATGGCGCCGAGCGGGACGGGACAACCTAGTCGATTTTGAATGAGAGCGTATCGTCGATGAGCTGTTTGAGCCAACGCATGTAGGGAGTTCCGCCGGTTCCGCGAGGATCGTCGGTGCGGCGATGAATATATTGATCGGCCCAGCCGTAGTGCACCGAACGAAACTCGGCCATCGCATCGAGCACCGCATTGAAGCTATCTTTGCCTGCGATCGCACGAACGCCAGGCATCGCCTCCACAGCCTCGATTAGGCGGCGATGTTCTCTCGGCATATAGTTGCGCATATCCATTAGGTGATCAGTGAGTATTGAGCGCTGGTGAGGAATCTTCATGAAAGCGACGAGCATCGGCATTATGCTGCTCTGCGCTCCGGTTTCGCCACGAAAATTGACACGAATCGGGCCAGATACGCCCGCGGTTTCATATTCCACATTCTCGAAAAAACGAATGTATGGTCGAAACGTTCTGAAATAAAGCGCCGGATCCATCTTCTCCGGGATTCGCCGCAAAACCTTAACTTCGTCATCGACGGCATCAGCAATCGCCACTAGCGCCTTATCGGCCGAAGACGAATCTCGCGCAGTAATAGCTGTCTGGGCTTCGGCGATGGCGTCGAAGATACGGGCGGCGATTGCCTCGATCTCGACGTGTACAAGTATGAACCAGTGCTCATCATAGAGATGGACGAAATTCTGGATAGTGTCGATATTGCCCAGAGCTATCGGCCCGTTCTCGCGAAACCGCTTCCAGTTATACAGGGCATAGCCGTCATAGCTTAGAATCGGCGGCCGGTTGAGCAGCTCGCAGGCCCGAACTAAGGGGACCGCGAGATTTGCGGGCAGCACCTTGCTAGGTTCTTCGCCAACTTGGTTTATATATGCAGAAGCGAGAAAGCCGGCGCGCACATAGTAAAGGCGCAGTTGGGGCAGGTCGGCGTTGAGAACGCGCTCAGACGGCCATAGTGGAATCGCTAAGGATCGCGCGTAAGTTCGAAACCCTCGATCGTGTAGCATGCTCGGCAGATCGCGGCCGATTTCATCCAAAGCGGCGAACTCAGAGTTGGGAGGAAAGCGGGTCAATGGATCTTGTTCGGGCAGAAAACCATGAACCCGAAATTCTTGCTTAATCAATGACTGATTGGACACCGCACCTGCGCGCTGAGTCACTTTGGCGTTGATGCTTTCCGTACTCATGCAGCCAGCTCTCCTCAACCGCACCTGCACTGATTTTACTCTTTAAACGGGCGGGTGGTAATTGAAAAATTCACTCTCGCTGGCGATGCTAATATTGCCTAGTAACATCTATTCGCCGCCAGCGTGAACAAGCCGCTACAGTCTGACGGCTAATCATGTGGTACCAAACCGGCCCTGCACGCGATCCCAGCTGAGGCCGAAGCGCGCAAGGTATTTTCTCAAGCGATCGGCATCGTTGGAGCTATGCTTCAACTCTCTCGAATTGGCGAACAGCATCCGGCCTGCGTCTGAGAGAGAACGGCTGGACGAAACGACCTCGATCACGTGGCCGAGTTGGACGCGATCAAAGAGGTCGAGCCGCCGCGCTGTGTCGGCACCGAGAAGGTCCTGAATCAGTTGATCGGAGAGCGCGAGTGCGACCGTTTTGGACCAGGCTCGCCGCAGCCGCTCGATTTCCTCGTTGACCACTTCGACAGTGATACGGCCGCTTGCTGCGATTGTGCACATACGGGTTACGGCTCCGCTCAGGTCGCGGAAATTGCGTTCCCAGGTTGCCTCACCTGACGCGGCAAAAGTCAGGAATCGCTCCTTGGCCTCGCGATTGAAGGTAGCCCGCGCGCCAGTTCGACGGGTATGCTGATCGAGTTCATAGTCGAGATTGGGCGCGATGTCCTCGCGTCGCTCGCGCAAGCGCGGAAGACGAAAGGCCCACAGGTCGATACGCGCCAGGAGATCGTCGCGAAACTTGCCTGACTGTGCCGCGCTTTGGAGATCGCGGTTACTGCCGGCGATAAGCTGGAAGTCGCTTTTTGATTCGCGATCCGAACCCATCGGCAGAAACGACTTCTCTTCGATCGCGCGGAGCAACATCGCCTGTTCGTCGAGGCCGAGTTCGCCGATTTCGTCGAGAAACAACATCCCGGTGTCAGCCGATTTCAGAAGACCGGGACGATCTTGCAACGCGCCCGTGAATGCGCCTTTCACGTGACCGAAAAGCGAGGACATCGCGGCATCACCGCGTAGCGTGGCGCAGTTGACTTCGACGAACCGTCCCTCTATCTGGCGGCGCCCCTTCTTGAGTTCGTAGATACGCCGCGCCAGTTGCGACTTACCAGCTCCGGTCGGACCGGTGAGCAGGATCGGCGCTTTGGAACTCGATGCAACTTGCTCGATTCGTTCGATCAAGCCATTGAAAGCAAGATTACGGGTCTCGATACCCGACTTGAGAATCGATGTGGCCTCGCGCTGCTCGCGTGCAAAGCGTGAAGCCAAACGATCATATTTTGACAAATCGAGATCGATGATCTTGAACGTCCCGGGCTCGGCCGAGCGCGAACGCTTCGGAGGCGAGGTCTGGATGAGACGAGCTGGGAAATGCCGTGATTCGGTCAACAGGAAAAGACAGATCTGAACAACGTGAGTCCCAGTTGTGATGTGAACCAGATAGTCCTCACGTTCCGGATCGAAGGGATAGACCCGCGCGAAATCGTGGAGTGCGCCGAAGACCTCGTCGAAGTCCCAAGGGTCGCGAATTTCGACTTCATGAGAACGGACTTCCGTTTCAGGCGAAACGCCTCGGATATCATCGCAAGTGCTCCGGACCAGATCTGTATCCCTTCGGTGATGGAGCAATTCGAGGCGATCGACCACAAACTCTTCATGCTGACAAAGTGAAACCGTTGGACGCCAACGGTTCCATCGCTCAGCGCCTTCGCCAGCGTCGAGGTTTGTCCCGATAAGCCCGAATACTACGGTCAGCATCGTTTAGATTATTGGATAAATGTGTATCTAAAGCAATAGATATCTCTGGCTAAGGCTGTTTGCTCCTCTCCTAAAACGCGTTGGAAAGATTGGAGCTTTCCCGTTTTCGACGCCTGATTGAAGGGTTGGCACATCAATTGGACTGTAGGGCTGTCAAGACGAACGGTGAGGCGGGAGAATGACTAACAAAATTCTATTCAGCTCGATCGCCGGAAAGCTTGTGCCCAAGCCGGACTCCGTCAACGAGGCGAACGGTCCCGCCTACGCTTTTACGCCGAGGCACGCCCTGGCCCAGTACGTGACTACCGGGTGCTTGAATACGACTTTTTACGCGACAGCGGAGGATCAGCCTGCAACGGTACTCGCGCTTAGCCGCGAAGTTGAAGCCGAATTCATCGCTAGGACGGCGATCTTCAGCCGTCAGCAGGGCCGGATGAAGGATGCACCGGCCCTGCTCTGTGCTGTGCTCGCCGGGCGCGACACGAAGTTGCTGGAGACGATTTTTCCGCGGGTGATCGACAACGCGAAAATGCTGCGGAACTTTGTCCAGATTATCCGTTCGGGAGTAACCGGTCGGAAGTCGCTCGGCAGCGCGCCCAAGCGGATGATCGTTCGATGGCTCGCGGCGCAGAGCGAAGAAAACTTGTTCAATTCCTCGGTTGGGCAGAGTCCGTCACTCGGCGACGTTATCAAGATGGTTCATCCGAAGCCGGACGTCGTCACCCGGGAAGCCCTGTATGCCTACTTGATCGGCAGGACCAGTCACGCTGAAGCGTTGCCGGAACTGGTGCGTGATTACGAGGCGTTCAGGACCGGCAAGACTTCGGCGGTACCGAAAGTGCCGTTCGCGATGCTGACCTCGTTGCCGCTTGATAAGTCGGCGTGGATCGAAATCGCCCGCAACGCCCCATGGCAGGCAACGCGAATGAATCTCAATACCTTTGCGCGGCATGGTGTCTTCGGTGACGATGCAAAGACTAGTGACGAGCAGAGGGAAACCACCATGATAATCGCCGAGCGGCTGAGAGACCGGCAGGCGGTCGTTAAAGCGCGGGCGTTTCCTTATCAGTTGATGGTGGCCTATGCGAACGCCGCTAAACAGGTGCCGAGCGCGGTCAAAGAGGCCTTGCAAGATGCAATGGAAATCTCCCTTGAGAACGTGCCGTCGGTGACGGGCAAAGTTTATGTGCCGACCGATGTATCCGGCTCGATGCGGTCACCGGTGACGGGCGCTCGCGGCTCCGCAACCACGTCGGTCCGGTGCGTCGATGTGGCAGCGCTCTTCGCCGCTGCGATTCTGCGGAAGAACCCTGGGGCGGAAGTGATCCCGTTCAATGACCGGGTGGTACCAATTGCCCTGAATCCGCGGGACACAGTGACCACGAATGCTGCCAGGCTCGCGGCGCTGTTGCCGGGCGGCACTAACTGCAGCGTTCCGTTGGCTCACCTGAATGAGCGGCATGCGACGGGCGATATGGTGATCTATGTGTCCGACAATCAGTCGCGGATCGACGCTGCGAACGCGAAAGAACGAGGGACTGCAACGATGATTGAGTGGAATCGCTTCAAAATCAGAAATCCAGAAGCACGGCTTGTGTGCATCGATCTGCAGCCATCCGGCACGACGCAGGCGGCTGAACGGGATGACATCCTCAACGTCGGAGGTTTCTCCGACCAGGTCTTCGAGACTGTCGCGGAGTTCGCGGCCGGAAACCTTGCCGCCGAACATTGGGTATCGATGATCGAGGCCATCGAGATTTGAAATGTGTGATTGAAGAATGGGTGAATGCTGGCGGGACTACATGGTCGAGGGGAAATCAAATTCCCCGAGGGTTCAAATCCCTCATCTCGCCGAATCTTGTCACCCTGTTAGGGCAAAGCGATCGGTACGAATATAGGGCTGTTCGGTTGAAAAGTTGTCGTGCCGATCGCTGAGGCCGGGAACAAATTGTTGAACTAAAGGAGCGCGCAATCAGAAAAATCTTGCAGTCGATGCGAATGCCCGCCGGAACTACAATCGCCTCGGGTTCAAGTCCCGCCGGTCAAATCGACGACCGGGAATGTGTTGGCAGGGCGGATGTTTCGGCAAACATTGTCGTACCGGCTGCGAGCGTTGAGGGATGTGATCCGCACGAATGCCGTCGGAACTACATGAGCTCAGGGTTGCTGGTTCGAATCCTGCCGGAGTGTCGCAAGACGCTCTGTAGCTCAATCGGAAAGAGCACTGAGTAGTACTGTTTCGACAACGAATTGTCGTGCCGATCGAGAGTCCAAAGGGTAAGCTGACAAAGCAATGAACGACAAGCGAAATTATGTCGAGGTCGAGTCGGAGGGCGCGCCAATCCGGGCCTGGGTGAAGGGCGTTAACTTCGAGCCACAGGCCGAGCAGCAGCTCCGCAACGCCGCGCAACTGCCTTTCATCTTTCGCTGGATTGCGGCCATGCCTGACGTACACATGGGTATCGGCGCAACAGTCGGCTCCGTGATTCCTACTAAAGGGGCGATCATCCCCGCAGCAGTCGGCGTCGATATCGGTTGCGGGATGGCAGCGGTGCTTACAAGCCTGACGGCGTCTGATCTGCCCGACGATCTCAAGTCGCTGCGTAAGGCAATTGAGAAAGCCGTGCCTCATGGGCGAACCGATCACGGCGGCCGGCATGATACTGGCGCTTGGCGTGAAGTTCCAGAAGCGAATCGCGCGCGGTGGGTTGCACTCAACGAGGGCTACGAGCGCATCGTCGCGAAACATCCCAAGGTCTCCCGCAATGCGCATCCAACTGCCCATCTCGGAACTTTAGGCACCGGCAATCATTTCATCGAAGTTTGTCTCGACGAGAACGATCGCGTCTGGCTCATGTTGCATAGCGGTTCGCGCGGTATCGGTAATCGAATCGGCAGCTACTTCATCGAGTTGGCGCGAAAAGACATGCGTCAACTGATCAGTAATCTGCCGGATCGCGATCTCGCTTATCTTCAGGAGGGGACTGAGCACTTTGATGAATATGTGGATGCAGTGGGTTGGGCGCAGAACTATGCGCGGCTCAATCGCGACCTCATGATGGCAGCTATAATCGAAGCTGTACAAGCAACTTCAGGAATTCCTCCGTTTACTATCAGCGGAGAGATTGTGAATTGCCATCACAACTATGTTTCTTTAGAGACTCATTTCGATGAGCAGGTCTATGTCACCCGCAAAGGCGCAGTGCGTGCCGGCCTCGGCGATTTCGGCATTATTCCTGGAAGTATGGGTACGCGCTCGTATATCGTTCGGGGACGAGGTAATCCGGATAGCTTCATGAGCTGCAGTCACGGCGCAGGGCGCAGCATGTCGCGCGCCGAGGCGCGCCGGCGATTTACTATTGCCGACCATGAAGCGGCCACCGTGGGAATCGAATGCCGCAAGGATGCGGCCGTGATTGACGAGACGCCGGCAGCCTATAAGCCGATCGACGCAGTGATGGCTGCGCAAAAAGATCTGGTCGAAGTGGTGCACACGCTCCATCAAGTGGTTTGCGTCAAGGGCTAGAGCCGTGATCACTATCGACGGCTCGGCGGGCGAAGGTGGCGGTCAGATCCTGCGGACTGCTCTGGCGCTGGCGACCGTGACAGGTAAGCCGTTTCGCATCGAGAAGATCCGCGCGGGGAGGCCGAAGCCAGGGCTTCTCCGCCAGCATCTCACAGCCGTCAGGGCAGCAGCGAAGATCTCGGGCGCAACGATCACTGGAGCCGAATTGGGATCGGGAACCGTGACTTTCAGTCCTGGTCGGATTACCACAGGCGATTTTCATTTTGCCGTTGGCACCGCCGGGAGTGCAACGCTCGTACTACAGACTGTCCTTCCAGCACTGATGACCGCGAACGCTCCATCAAAGCTTATGCTCGAGGGCGGCACGCATAACCCTGCGGCACCCCCATTCGATTTCTTGACGAAATCTTTTCTTCCATTGATTAATCGAATGGGCCCGAAGGTTAGCGCCGTGCTCGAATGCCCCGGGTTTTATCCAGCCGGCGGGGGACGCTTCACCGTCAGCATTGATCCGCTTCCGCGAGTGCTGCCGATCGAGATGATCGAAAGGGGCGCGATCCCCAGTATCAGGGCCCATATTTTAATTGCGAATCTGCCGCGGTCGATTGCCGAGCGTGAAGTGAAGGTGCTCAGTCGCCTGCTGGCGATCCCCGAAGATTCACTTACGGTCGAAGTCATTCGCAGCGCCGAAGGTCCGGGAAATGTCGCGATGGTCGAAATCGAAACGGAAGATCACGCCGAAGTCTTCACCGGCTTCGGCGAAATTGCAGTGCGAGCCGAAGCCGTAGCGACCAAAGTAGCTCAGGAGGCGCGTGCTTATATCACTTCAGGCGTGCCCATCGGAAAGTATCTGACCGACCAGCTTCTCATCCCGATGGCACTCAGTGGCAGTGGAACATTCCGCACCGGACCGTTGTCGCTTCACGCAACGACGAATCTCGAAGTCATCCGCCAATTCCTCGAAGTAGATATAAAGCTTGGCGAGGGCCCAAAGTGTGTCTGGACTATCCGGTTCGGTTGAGGTTCGGCAGACATCGCGCGTTGGCGCTAAGTCGAGTTTAGCTGCCGCACAAGCCGCCTTTATTCAGCTCAACCAATTGGTCGCTTCGGTTCGAGTATGCGATGGACTGACTACCGCCGCCGGCGTTCGCCGCCTATGGATTGCAGAGCATCATCCAGCATATCGCGTAATTTTCCCTGAGCTCCGGCGCCAGACGCTAATCGAATGTCGCCTTGCCCGCGCACAATTAACAATACCACTCGATCATTTTTCAGCTCTTCCGACACGACGCGGACAAACGCTTCAGTTGTCGTATCGACCGGTTGCGCTTCCAATTGATTCAAACGGCGCAGGCATTCCGAAAGGATTACTCGCGCATTGAGTCCGCCGCTCTCAGAGGCACCCAGCCTCATCTTGTTGCCATCGCGAACCAGGAGCAAAATCTCGCCGTCGAACTCCTCCCAAGCAGCCGCAACGACCGCCTGTAAAGCGGAGCGATCAAAGGGTTGTGATTCCTCTGCCATCTGTACTCCCACAAGACGCCACCAAAAGCGAGCGTCTGTATATCTTGTGCCGTCTCAATCCCCCTTTTTCCCCACTATATAGTGTTGATCTTCGGGTGCACTACAGCTTCTTTCCGGGCGTAACAGCGGGGTTGGCTAGATGACTCCGCGACCTCCTCGACACCGCTTGGCCGGCAGTCGAGAATTGCCATGGGGTCTTCGGCGCCGCCGATCGGATAGAAATCTCTCCGCCTTCTTCCCTTGATATGGGACATCTACGGCCAGAACACATGCGGCATCAGCAACTGCGCAACCCAGGCGATAGCTAGTCTCGCTTTGAATTGTCTACGAACCCTCAGACCGCACAGCCCCCTGCGCGATGGCGTTCAAACGCGTCGCCTACCTACGTCGCAATCAGCGATTTGAATTCTGAAAAGTAATGGCGGAAGACAACGAAGTTAAGCTGGTACGATTGAAATCAAGCGGCGTCTGAAGCTAACGCTTGGCCAGCCTTAAGGTTCACGGCATTGCGCACCACCTCGATTAGAGCCGCTTTGGTGATCGGCTTGCTGACATGCATGTTGACACCAGCCGCAAGACTTTGCTGGGCGTCCTCTGTGCGCGCTGACGCCGTCAGCGCGATAATCGGCGTCGCAACCAGCCAGCCTAAAGCTTCGTGCGCACGTATCGCACGCGTCGCCGCCAAGCCATCCATCACCGGCATCTGCAAATCCATTAGTACTAGATCATAGAAAGCCTCCTTAAATTTGCATAATGCGATCAAACCATTTTCGGCTTCATCGATCTGATACGGCAGCCCTTTGAAAAAAGCCTTGATTAGCATCCGGTTGTCGGCGGAATCGTCGCTGAGGAGGATGCGCTTGGGAAGTTCCACAACTGACGCTGTATTCTCGCCGGTCAGCGCAGGCGTCTGTGCCGCTCTGGTTGAGACGGCGATGCGTTCTTCATGCGCGCGCAGCGCTGTGGATGTCGCTGCGAACAATTCTGTTCGGCGTACCGGCTTGATGATGTGACTAACTCCGCCGAGTTCGCTCAGCCGGGCGAGATGCAGGTTGAGATCCTTCGCCGTGAGCATCATAACGATTTTGCTGGCGGCGCAAATCTCACCTAGCTCTCGTGCGACAGCGAAACTGTCGGTGTTCGGGATATGCGAATCCAGCAGGATTACATCAAACGGATTAGCGGCAGCTGCCGCCATCATGGCGCATGTGACTCCCTCATTCCCGCTCGCCACTAGTTCTACTAATGCTGTCGCTGTTGCCAGCGTCTCGTGTAGAGCCTGGCGGCATGCCAAGTTGTCTTCAATCACCAAAATGCGGGCTGGTATATGTTCGAGTACTTTTGGAGCTGCTGAGTCAACAGCGCAAAAACGCGCAGTGAAGTGAAAAGTGCTCCCACCCTCGAGCGCGCTTTCGGCCCAGGCTTTACCACCCATCAATTCGGCCAGGCGGCGTACGATAGCGAGACCCAAGCCACTGCCGCCGAAACGCCGAGTGATTGCGGAATCGGCTTGGGCGAAATTACCAAAAATCTCTTCGAGCCGTTCAGGCTGTACACCGATACCGGTGTCTCGCACGATGAAATGCAGCATCGAACGGTTGGTGGGAGCAGCCTCGCGCCTCACGCCGATCACAACTTCACCCTGTTCGGTGAACTTGATCGCATTACCGAGAAGATTGACCAGAATTTGCCGGAGGCGGAGTCCATCACCGAGCACGCGGTGCGGTATGTCAGCAGCGACTTGGGTCACAAGCTCGAGACCTTTCGCGCTTGCCCGCACGCCCATCGACTTGGCCACCTCATCGATCAGGGCTTCGGGGTCAAACTCGGTTTGTTCCAGCATGAGTCGGCCGCTTTCGACCTTCGCCAGATCGAGAATGTCACTAAGCAATTGCATCAGCGAAGCTCCGTTGTTGCGCATGACCGACAGATACTCGCGCTGCTGTGGATCGAGCGGAGTTTCGTCAAGCAACTCAGCTGCGCCCAGGATCGAGTGCATAGGCGTGCGGATTTCATGCGAGATGCTCGAAAGAAATTCGGACTTGGCACGCGACGCAGCGAGGGCGGCCTCGCGTGCGGCAATCAGCTCGCACTCGGTTTGCTTGATGCTGGTAATGTCTCGTATTTTCGCGACGATTGCTGGGACGCCGTCGAGCTCCAGCAATGCTCCGGACACCAGCGCGGGAATCAGTCTTCCGTCACGGGTCCGCAGGGTCAGTTCGAAATTGTGCACGATGCCGTCGCGTTTGATCGTGCGGTGACACTCAAGTGCAATAGCTGGGTCGGCCCACACGCCAAGATGCATTCCCTGCGTGCTCATGATTTCTTCTCGACCATACCCGAATTGCTCGAAAGCCAAGTTCCAGTGTGTATTCACACCATCGGCGACCCGCGTAATCAGAATCGCATCAAGATCGGAATCGAAAACCTGGCGCAAGATGGTCTCGCTATTCGCCAGCTTGTGCATGGTAACTTCGCGTTCGAGCAGCAGAGCGCGCTTCTGTTCGTCGCTCGCCGCCAGCTGCGCTACGAACTGTTCACTGGAATGGCGAAAGCGTGACCCAACTGATGCAGCCGCCAAGCCAATTCCGGCGGCGCTCAAAAGTCTTAAGCCAAGCCATGCATTGTCGAACAAGCCGTTCAAGTTGAAAAGGCAACTCAGAACAGCAGCGGGCACCGCTGACACGAGCGTGAAAAGGAGCTGCCATCGCGGTTCCCATGGAAAGAACATCCCGGTCCCGAGCAGTAGAAGCACTGAAGCCACTGCGAGCGGTTCTGGCGTCTGTTGCCGCGCCCCGATCAGCCCCAGGCTAAACGTTACGGCGATACAAACTGTTATCGCGCAGGAACGCCAATACCGCACACAAAATGATCCATGCGTGATGGTTGCTACGAGCAGAGTCAGCCCGCAGATGACGTTGAAGACGTAGGCTGCACTGGTTATGGGATCCAGTCTGGCCCTGTTCAGATAGTCACAAAGAAGAAAGAGAACCTGGTATCCCGCGATGCCAACACCCGCGACTCGCAGGACCCAGAGCACGTGGTCAACCTTGAGTGAATCGAAAGGTTGCGTTACTGACTTGAGCAGGTTGCCTCTTTCCTCCAGAGCGCTGGCCGACAGGCAACTAAGGCCGGGTGGCACGGCCCCCTGGCCGCTGCGAAGATTGCACGGCTTCACCAACCCATTCCCCCCTGGGACGCGACTGAGCCCGATTTAAGCAGACAAACCGCTAAATCGTTCTCCCGCTCGACGTTTTCAGGCCTCGGTGATGCTGATTAATGACGCCGAGGATGCATAGCATCAGACGCTCAGCCGTCCTCGGCAGGCCTGGGACGTAACCGAAGGTCGAGTGAGATCAATAGGTATCCCTCTGTTTCATGTGTTGCAAGCGGTTTAATGCAGATAATTGACACTTAGCTATCGCCAATGAACAAAAAGTTAGCCATAACTAGTTCTTTGGCGTGAGACTCGTCGAGCACTTCAGCTGACCGCAGTTGGAGATTGACGCAACGAGCAGTTCTACCCGTTCGACTTCGTTTAAAGTCATTCGTCGAAGCGACAGTAATAAGTCAAGGTGATGCGGGGCCGGGCGTCACTGCCCTTAGGGGGCAGCCTTATCTATTTAGTTTCGGTTGGACGCGATTTGCTGCGGGGCCGCGCCAAAAAAGACCCCTGCCAGTGCCTGATAATTCATGTGATTTGCATTGCAGATTCGCCTACAGAGTGATAGCTCTTGCGCCTATATGAGTGATTCGTTGGCAATTAGTGGCTAACGACAACTTAGATTATAGATAAAGACTTGAATTTCCCATAAGCCTCCACGGAGAGGGGCCGATTGAGCCCATTGCAGGCTCTCGTCACGTCTCAATAGGGTGGAAAAGCGCCGCTTCAGGACAGTTTTTTTGGACCACGACGCTTGAGTCAAGCGATGACACATCTCGAAAAGCTAGCTGGATTAGCCGCTCGATGGGCCTCGAGGATTTAATCAAAGCCACAGCGTGGTTTTAGGCATGTCGAGGCGCCTGAAAGGAATCGCGAAACAACAATTTTGACAGTGAATTGGAGGGAGAGAGCAATGCGTCGTTTGCAAATTGGTAAGAAGAAATGGCGGCGAGGAGTGCGAAATGGCGGCTTTATTTCGCAAAGCGGCCACACATCTATCAGGCGCTTGATCGGATGCGGATTGGCCATCTTGATGGTCGGTTTGGCTTTCGGCGGCACCGCTCGCGCTAATACCATCACCGTTTATTCGTTGGTTGATGCGAGCGCCGCTGGCACTTGCTCCTTGCGTGATGCCATCACAGCGGCAAATACAAAAGCGGCCGTGCATTCGTGCAGCAAAGGTAACGGCACCGACACCATTGTGTTCAATACCGGTTTATCGGGCACAATCAACCTGACCAGCACGCTGCCCGCGATCGTGAATACCCTCACCATCCAGGGGACGGCGACAAATCCGCCCGCAATCACGATTAGCGGCCAGAACTCCTACGAGATCTTGGTGGTGAACTTAGGGGCCACTCTCAATCTCAGTTATTTGACCATTGAGGATGGCAAATCGACTAGCGGTGGCGCCGCCGTCGACAACGATGGCACGCTGACCGTGGACGATTGTTCCTTCTCCGGCAACAACGCAGTTGCACCCACCGCACTTGGCACTACACAGGGCGGTGCTATTCTCAACGATGGCACGCTTGTGGTGGGCAATAGCACTTTCTCAGCAAATCGTGCCACCGACGGCGGTGCCATCTTTAGCGACGGGACCGCTAGCGTCATCAACACTACGTTCGCTGACAATACCGGTCTCGAAGACGGAGGCGGTATTTATATCGAAGCCGGGAAGGTGAACGTGGTCACCAGCACCTTTGCGGGCAACATAGCAACCCTTGGCGCTGGTGGTAGCATCTACAACGACATTGGTGGAAAAGCCAAAGTCAAGGAATCGATTCTGGCCTCCCCCTCGGGCGGCAACTGCGGCGGCGATACCGCCGATATCAACGATCAGAATAACAACTTGTATGATGATCCTGATGGTATTATCGATCCTCTCGATGGAAGCTGTCCGCTTAGCTCGGGCAATAGTCAATACGTTAGCGACAGCAGCCTTGACCTCGGAACGCTGGGCAACAACGGGGGCCCGACCAACACAGTTGCGCTCGGTACGACCAGCGTGGCAATCAATCTCATCAAACCAGCGCAATGTAATTACATCGATGTGAACCCTTGCGCTAATCCGATACAGGATAACCTGACCACAGCTGGTGCGCTGGTCTGCGACCAGCGCGGAGTCGTAAGGCCGCAGGGCGCGGGATGTGACGCCGGCGCTTATGAGCTTCAAGACACAATCGACTTAGTAGACTTTAGCACCGGTCTGATCGTCTTCCCGAACCAGTTCGCGGCGGGGGGCAGCTTTAGTCTTCCCGGCGATGCGACCTTTGATCCTAGTGCGATCAGCCCAGAGAATCAGCCGGTGACGATCACGATATTCTCAGCCGGGTCACTTACAGTACCGCCCTTTGGTCCATTGGGCGTGACGATCCCGCCGGGCTCTTTCAAGCTAGCAGGCGGCCAGTACAAGTACTCCGGCACGATCGATGGGATTAAGTACGGAGTCACCATCTTGGCGCCAGTCGACGGCGTGTACCAGTTTACCTTTGCAGCGTTCGGCGTGGATGTAACTGGCATCTCGAATCCTGTGAGTGTGACTCTGCAGATCGGTCCGTATATCGGGACTGACGACGACGTAGACGCCGCCATACTGTAAGGCGGTAGTTGCGAAGCGGCGGGCTTAATCACCCGCCGCTTCGCCGATCGCTCTTGAGTCGATCCGGCTCTACCCGACTGACTAAAAAGCTAGCGCTATCTGCCTGAATTCAAGCCTTCTGCGAAGCTGCAGAAGGCTTGAAGAATAAAGGCGGGAATGGCCGCTAGCCATCTCATTTGACGCGACGATATGCCCGCGAGGTTCACCGTTCGCCCACACCAGTCAGGCTAAGTTTCTGCGGGCTGTTGGCCGCATTGTCGCTGATCGACAGGGTACCGCTGATGCTTCCGGTGCGAGTCGGCACGAAGGTGAGTGCTACCGTACAACTCGAGCCAGCGGCGAGGCTTCTCCCCGCTAAGCAATTTGTACTTGGTTGATAGATCGAAAACTGCGTCGAGACAGTGAGCTGGTTTAGAATCAGGTGAGCCGGGCTGGACGTCGGATTGGTAAGCGTCACGTTTCTGACGGCGCTGGTCTGACCGATAACGATCGACCCGAAATTGATTGAGGTTAACGAAAGGGTAGGCGCTGAGGGCGTCGAGGATCTCGGAGTCGCCGTGGCCGTCGGAGTCGCCGTGGCGGTTGGAGTTGCCGTTGCAGTCGGAGTTGCCGTTGCAGTCGGAGTTGCCGTTGCAGTCGGAGTTGCCGTTGCAGTCGGAGTTGCTGTGGCAGTCGGAGTTGCCGTGGCCGTCGGAGTTGCCGTGGCCGTCGGAGTTGCCGTGGCGGTCGGAGTTGCCGTGGCGGTCGGGGTTGCCGTGGCAGTCGGAGTCGCCGTGGCGGTCGGGGTCGCCGTGGCAGTCGGGGTTGCCGTGGCAGTTGGAGTCGCCGTGGCAGTTGGAGTCGCCGTGGCAGTCGGAGTCGCCGTGGCAGTCGGAGTCGCCGTGGCGGTCGGAGTCGCCGTGGCAGTCGGGGTCGCCGTGGCAGTCGGGGTCGCCGTGGCAGTCGGG
>DATKPK010000280.1:0-26710 GCA_035524095.1 Binataceae bacterium (SeqCode)
GATATTTCTGGCTATCGAGCAGAACACGGATGAGGTCCAAACGCGCGGCGACGTAATCAGGTGCGAGCTTCAACGCTGCTGCGAGCAGCAATTCCGCTTCATCGAGCACTTCGTACCGATGCTGGATTCTCGCCAATAAACGGAGGGCCTCGGCATGGTCGCCGCATTCGATTAGATATGTGCGCAGGATCTTTTCGGCGTCGGCGAGGTCCCCATCCGAGAAGAGGCTTCCGGCACGCACAATGTCCGATGGTAGATGTTTCAGAGCTCTAATACGCTCGGCCGCGGCCGCTGAATTTTTCGCATCCCCAGTCAAAAGGTAAAGCCGTTCCAGCATTGTCCAACTCGTCGTGAGGGCGGGGTTGAGCTCTACTGCTCGCGCGAAAGCATCGATCGCGCGCGGAGTCGTGTAACAGTAGCCGCGCTCCTGAAACAAGAGACTGAAGCCAGGCTGCTGTTGCTGAAGGCGGCGCAGGGTTTCCAGCGCCTCATAGATTTGGTTCAAGCAACGCTGGTTAGCGGCGATCAGGTACAAAACGTCCCGGTTCAAGGGCGCAGAAGCGGATAAAATTTTAGCTGCATCGAGCGCTTCGCCATGCCGCCCTCCTCTGCTGAGCTCGCGGATCCGCCCTACCTCCAGTTCCATCGGCGGCGACATTGATTGACTTTGCATGGCCCCGTTCAAAGTACCAACACTGCGCTACATTTTGTCGCAATTCGGAAGAGATTCATCCTTAATTCATCAAGGCGTCACCAAAAGACGACCGCGCTTGCGTAAGCTGTCGGACCGTTGAGCGTCAGACAACGATAACTTTCGGCCCGGCCTTTCCGTGCCGCGCGACCGTCAGAAACATGGAGATACTTTATGAGCCATAACCGCTATGTCCATCGGCGCGAATTCCTGCAGTTAATGGGGATGACCGCCGTGGCGACTTCGCTGCCAGCGTCGATTGCCCGGGCCCTCGCGATTCCGGCGCACAATGCCACAGGGACAATTCAAGATGTCGAGAACGTTGTCATCTTGATGCAGGAGAACCGGCCGTTCGACCATCATTTCGGCACTCTTCGCGGTGTGCGCGGCTTCGCCGATCCGCGCGCCGTAAACATCAATCTTCCGCTGCAGAGCGGCGGCTCCGTTCTGGCCCCGGTCTTTTTGCAGCCGGCCGGCGCGGCTAATGTCGCAGCGGGATTCTCGGTACCGCCGGACTATGGCACGCTCGGCGGTCCCGCCGACGGAGTGCCGGTCATCCCGCCGTTTCGCGTCAATCCCGAAAGCATCAGCCCCGGCCTAACGAGCTTGGGTTTTACATATTTCCCTGGAACGGATCACGGCTGGACCGGTACCCATCTCGCCTGGAACGATGGTCAGTATGACCAGTGGCCCATCCAAAAGGGTCCCATCTCGATGTCGTACATGACGCGCCAGGACATCCCGTACCACTATGCATTGGCGGATGCTTTCACGGTCGGGGACGCGTACCACAGCTCGCTCATGGGGCCGACGAATCCGAATCGCTGCTACTTATGGACGGGCTGCGTGGGAAACGTGAACTACCTCGGACCTGGCGGCACCGACGGGGTAGGCGGGGGGCCCGTTACCGGCAATGGCCTCCCGAACAATGAATACTTTGTCTGGGAAACGTTCCCTGAAGTGCTGCAGGCAGCTGGCATAAGCTGGAAGATCTACCAGGACCTGGCCGGGGAAACCTTCGCGCCTGATTTCGGGGACGGGACTGGTAATTCCTTCGCCGGCAACTATACCGACAATTCGATGCTCTACTTCAATCAGTACGCGACCTCTGCACCCGGGTCGCCGCTGTTCGACAATGGAGCAACGGGCACCGAAATCATCAATAACATCCCGAGTTCTTCAGCATCCGATCAGGCTTGGGTGGCATGGGCCGAGAGCTTGTTCAGCGTATTCAAAAGCGACGTCCAGAGCGGCAAATTACCGCAGGTTTCGTGGATCGTGGCACCGGCTGGCTATACCGAACATCCGGATTACCCGGTCAATTATGGCGCTTGGTACATCTCTCAGATCTTGAACATTCTGGTGTCTAATCCTGAGGTGTTCAGCAAAACGGTCTTCATCATCAACTACGACGAAGCCGACGGGAGCTTCGATCACGTCCTGCCACCCACACCGCCGCCGACATCCGCCTATGGGGCGTCGACGGTAAGCACCGAAAACGAGATCGTCACGAGGGCGACGCCGTCGGGCCCAATCGGGCTCAATTCGCGTGTTCCCTTCTTAGCGGTCTCGCCATGGAGCAAGGGTGGCTACGTTAATTCCCAAGTCTTTGATCACACGTCGGTGATCCAGTTTATCGAAAAGCGCTTCGGGGTTTTTGAGAAGAACATCTCACCGTGGCGCCGAGCGGTGGCAGGCGATTTGACGTCGTGCTTCAACTTTGCGAATCCCAATGAGGCTGCGGCCAATCTACCGAGCACCATTGACGATCTACCTCCGGTAGCAGAGCTCGCAGGCGGTAGTGTAAGCACCTTTGTCCCCGCTTTGAGTGACGTGATTATCGGCGTTCCACCGCAAGAAAAAGGCATACGCCCGGCCCGGGCCTTGCCTTATGAGTTGAATGTCGAAGCATCGGTCGATGCATCAAACGGTACCGTAGAACTAACGTTCTTGAATACGGGTGGCGCGGCTGTAGTGTTCCAGGTACGTTCTAGCAATCCCGCCGATCTCGTGCGTCAATACACGGTAGAATCTGGCAAGTCGCTGTCTGACACCTGGAACGTACCGGCTAGCTACAATCTGTCGGTGTACGGTCCTAACGGTTTCGTGCGCTACTTCAATGGCAGCATCGTCTCCAACTCCGCGTTTCTAGATGTGAGTGTCGGTTACGGCACCGCTAATGGCGGTTCGATTCTGTTGAAGATCGCTAATGGCGGCGGAGGCCAAGCTCAAGTGAGTATGCTGAACGCCTATACGAGCAAGGTGTACAGTCAGGTGCTGAACTCAGGCTGGAGCTTTGGCGAAATTCTATCTCAAAATCAGTACCATGGTTGGTACGATGTAATCATCACGGTTGCGGAGGATCCAACTTTCCAATACCGATTTGCTGGCCACGTCGAAACTGGAAAGCCGAGCTTCTCGGATCCCGCGATGGGAGGTCTTGTTACTCTCAAGGGCTAATCGGAAACAGATCGTGCTTCGCCCGCTTTCCTGATAGTTCAACACTGAGGTACGGAGGGGGAGTTGCATCCCCCTCGCAACGTCGACTATCACTCGGAACTGAAAACAATCAGTACACAAAGGGTGAACCGAATCCGAGGATCAAAATCGGCCATCCGGCGCTGTTACACTCTAGAATTCTTTTTCGACTCGATACGCGCGCGTGCGCCGGATCTGTCCTAGCAGGCGCCTGAACGCCAAGAGCAAATATTCTGCGGATAGCCCATCTGCACCAATTTGGGATTCAATACTTGATTCACAAATTGATCGATGGTCGCAGCTGCGAGTTCGGGACTCGGCGCCGCGACAGGAATGGTAGTCCATGGCCGGCCGGCGAATTGAAGACAAAACGGGAATGAGATCATTTGCTCACTCGCATCCGCGCCATCCGTATCTTCGCCGGCAGTCAGATCGGACGGCAGATCAACATCAGTGGGAAAACTGCTTAGATCAGGCGCCATTGATATACTCTCTCTTCGTTTCATCAAACGAATTTTCGGTTAGCAGATAATATCAGCTCACCGGCACCGGCGAGCATCCTCGCCACTTCAATCGCCGAGATGATTTAATCTCGTCTCAACCGTGAGTGACTTCCGGCATTAGCCGAGCGTGCATTCATCACCATCACTTATCCCGTCCTGGCGCTTATTGCTGTTGATACTTCCGTCGCTACTTGCGAAGGTCCAGTGTGCGGCGCCCTTGCCCCACGAGTCAGCGACCACCTCGACAGCAACACTTTCGCCTTGGTTGAGCGGAACCGTATCGAGCACTTGCTTGCTCGTCCGATCGTCCCACACGTTTACGTTGACATCAGACATCTGATCGTTGCTCAAGTTAAAATGAATCGTGTCTGCCATAACCCTTTCTCCTATGCGAATATTTCGGAATATTTTTCAATAACTCTGACACTCTCCAGACATCTCCGTTTGCCCGCCGCGTCAGCCGGAGAAAAGACCAACTCTTGCTATGGCGCTGAAGTATCTAATGCACCCGTAAGGCCCCAGGACCAGGCCCAGCGGGATTTCCCGACCTAGAAATCATCAGCAAGCGCCGCCTTAACTCTTGGCAACGTGTTGGTCGATATCACTTTGCAGAACCAGCAGCACCGGCGTGGCATTAAAATCGTTCTGCATCGTAAAGTTGATAGGGGCAGAACCTAGAGCGGTGAAATGGACTTGAACGCTCACATTGCCGGGCAATGAAAAGATGGCATTTTCCAGCGGCACAACGATATGCGTGCTGTCGGCGCGAAGGTCCTTATTGAGTTTCAAGGACCGTGGCGTCAAATTCGTCAGATTCGCAAATGTAATGTCGATGATGACCGAATCGACTTTCTTGAAGTCAATCCCTGATCCGTCCACCGCAACAACATATTGAGTCGCTTGCACATCCGCCGTCTGGAAATGAAGAAACCGCGTCACATCCGCCTTTGCCATTGAGCCTGGGAGGCGTATTTGGGCGTCAGCTGCGAACATCAAATCGGCGTGGTCGGCTGGCAGCGGGATAGACAACGAGCCGTTGGCGGGGAGCGTGGACGCCGTATCAACCTCTGTGACAACCGCTCCTTTAATTAGCGCGTAGCGCGATATTTGTAAGTCGAGCGGCGATTGATTGGTCAGTTTCATTTCGCCCGCACCTTCTTCAAATTCTGCAACAATCTCGTCAGTTCCCGCCGAGTGAGAGAAATTCAGATCAATTGCCGAGACGATCGCGTCCGGATAGCCGTCGTCTAGTTTGAGGCTTAGCGAGCCGACGAGATCGGCCCCGCTGGTCGTACAAAGCCGCATGATGAATAGATTCGCGTTTGCCACGGCGGGGCTTTCGGACGCGCCATCGCGAATTCCGACGTTGACCGAAAACGTATGAGGCTCTGTACCGGCGCTAATGCTAGTCTCGCTCTGGAATTCAGTGGCTAAAGTAGACGGCGGAGTATTCCGCTGGAACTCAGGCAACTTTAGGGTATAACCCTTAAGCTCATCCTGGCTGAGAATGTCCTGAGTTAACTTGAGAAAATCGATGCGGCTAACTTCTGGAGCGATCGTGAAATCAAACTCGAACTTGCATCGGCTTCCGTCAGCCGCCGAACTGTCCACCAAGGCCATGCATAATGCTGCGCAGCCGGACCGGCCGCGAACTATGGAATAACGCTTCGGTATAGCGACAATCGTGCGGCTCAGCACGCCGACGAAGAGACGGCTTACCGTCGGATACTTTTGACTGATATCTCCAAGCGCCTTTAACTCAGCAAACTCCGTCTGACTCACCGAAAATGCGTTGAGGTCGGCCGCATCACGAATTACATGATTCGCGCTTGTCGAGGTGGAGACCGAGTACTTAAGCTGATAAGCGTCTTGTTTGTACTTGAGGCCCAGCGGAACTTGAACGCTCCACGGCTGTGTCGTGTCCACCAGCGCAGGGGCGGGCAGGGCTATCGGTCTATGAGGTTGAGGTGGTAGTGGAGCAAAAGACCGGAATTGCACCGGTCGCCGCGGAAAGACTCCTGGCGCGTGAGGGAGTTCGGTCGCAGCGACGGGCGTATCCGCGAATCTGGATAGAGCGATCAATCTCAGATTTGGCGGCAGACTCGCTGGACTGGACAGTAACCAAGCCTGATACGATGCACTGAGGCAGATGACGGCTTTGCCGAATACAGTGAGATCCTGGTAGAGGCCGACTACGGACGGGCCCAATATTGAACCATCGAAAGTCAGGCGGATAGTGTTCGCGTCGATATTTTGAATGGCCGCGGGAAACATTCTTTGCAGTTGCTGCCCAGAATCCCCGGTATAAACGCTGACGAGTGACGCGGATAAATTTGATAAAGGGATCTCTCTAAGCTCTACTGCGGCAGTCGATTGAGCGATCTTCTGTACATCGGCTGGCTTCGATTTTTGCAGACGCAACGTCAGTTGGGCCTTATTGAAAGGGTTTCCTTTCGCGTCCTGCCCGGATTGGCTCGCTACAAAAGCAAAGTCGGGATCGACGTCAGCAAATACCGTGAACTGAGGGAGATACCAGTGTAACTTCGGATCATTACGATCAACGAAGAGATTGCCGTTGCGAGAATTCGTCAATGGCAAACTGGCTGGGCGGATAGGCACCGCATGATACGGCACCGCAGGCTGCGCTACCGTTCCATGATTAACCGGGGCAGCTAGTTTTATAGGCATAGGAGCGGCGATGCGTTTAACCGTCGCCGCACCTACGAAACGAGCCGTCGTGCCCGCCACAGGCTGGTTCATTTCGCCGCGGCCTCCTTGAGGGCCTGCAAAACGTATTTCGCGACCAAGGCATTCTGGTCTGGATCGGTAAGCGCAGGGATTACAATTTTATAGGGTACTATGCGCTTGATCCGTCCTAGATTCAGGGGGACCGCCTGGTTCCCGCTCCATTGCACCGGTGTTCCCGCGAAATCGGACGCCGGAGGAGCAACCTCAACATCTATTTTGACGCGAGCGATCGTCTGACTAAAATACTTGTCCGACCAAATCTGCCAGGTCGCCACTGGATTCGCCTTTGGATCGTCGTTAGTCATCACCAATATGTCCGTCCGATCACCAAGCTGTACCGTTAGCGTCACGGTTATGTTAGGCGCGTTCACTGGCCGATCCAGGAAAAACTTGACAAAGACGTAGCCGACATCATCCGGACCAACGACCGGTGCATGGTCATTGGTGGTAATTTCTGAAGTAAAAGTAGTCGTGCCGTTGGAAAGATCGACTCGCGGATCATCAGGTTTGTATATCAATGTCCTCTTGATCTTCACCTGATCGGGATCCCAACCGCCAACTTTCTGATCCAGCCGCAAGAACGAAATGTTAATGATGTCTTTCGGATTGTCGCGACTCCAACTTGCCAGCGTAACCGGCGCTGTTTGATCGATATGCGTGGGATTGTAGTGAAATCCCTCGGCTCGGGAAGTCAGCGCAATGCTTCTATCATTGTTAAGCGGCTTATCAAAATTAGGATAACTAACCTGGATAAGAGCTTCGTTTATCGGATCCGCGGTAGAGCCATCTCCAAAATCAATATTGGGCGAGGCGGCAATTTGAATCTTCTTAAAAAACTCGCCTACATCGACGATGGCTAGATATTTATTGAGATCCTTTTTTATGGCTGGGCCAAGGGCCGTTAGCGTCCCCGGCTTGGTGTCTTCTTTCGATATAGTTTGATTGATCTCAAAGTGATCGTCGAACTTGACGCCATGTTTCTGATAATTCGCTTTCAGACTGACTGCCACGCCACCGCAGGCGCCGGCGCTCGCCTTGGCAGGATCTTCCGGCTTCGGCTGCCAATCGAAAATCTCCGTCTTGACCAGGTTCCACGCTTTGTCCTGCATATCCGAAATGGTCGTTTCGATTAACTTCTTTATGTCAGCATCGACATCCGTACCGTTCTGCTGGATAACCGTCGTGATTGCCCCGTTCGTTACACAAGACTGGTAGTTGGCGGACAGGTCAGCCTGGAAGAAGCCGTACTTGGCCTGCAGCGCTCCGGAAAACTGATCAAACGTCTTGTCCATATCAACGTGCATGCGGATATCGCAAGCGTTGATGTAGAACAGCTGCTTCATATTGTAATGGACGGTGAAAGGCGATTGGCCCGCTTTAAGCGCACCGACCACTGCTCCTGCGGCCATTTGGTTGCAGGTCACGAGGAAACTGCTTATGCCAGACGCTTCGATGCTTCCGTGGCCTGCGCCCTGGGCATTGATGAACCATGGTGATTTATTATCGCCAGCGCCGGGTAACTGAGGGATCTCAATAGTCACTGCATTATCGACGATCGGCACAATTCCGAGCAGAGGGTCAGGATCCTTCGCGTCCCGCAAGAAGAATCTCGCGATTCTCGGCGAGGGCTTTTCGTGATCTTTAGCCTTCAGCTTGGCCAGTGCTCCTGCCAGGACGCTCTCAGGAACGGCCATAGTCGTCGAGAAAGACATGAACGCGCCCCCCGCATCCACTTCACCACCGGTACTGGGCATGCCGCTGATGCCTAAAGTGTCTTCGGCTGTCATCAGACCCTTGAAAAGGGTGACGCTGAAATCATAGTCGTCAGAGCCCACTTTCTTAGCTAACTGCACTTCCTTGGGTACATAATAGTACTGCGTGGGCAGCCCATTACTCTTCAAGGCTGGATTATTAGCGTCCGGATAGATCTCCAGCGCGAATGGTACGGCGCCCGGCTCACTGGCATCTATCGTTAACGTGATGAAGTCAGGACCAAAAAGTGGCCCAAGTGCGTGAATGCTCTCATCTGTCACGTCAATTAACCTCTTGATTGCTTAGTTTAGATTAGTTGCGACGCTTCTATTTTGGACCTTGAACAGACGGTTCAACTCCTTGGTAAAAGTCGCGAGGTGGACGAGCGATTAGCAACACTATCAACGATTGCGTCGGATGATTTCCGAAAACATCTGCAACTGCTCGAACACGCTGCCGCGATCACGCTCCCGCTTTTCAACTTGCCGCGAGCTTCGGCAACACCATGACGCTGCGATGTTGAGGCTTAGGCCATAGCTGGTCGTGCTGCCACCAGAATGAGCCGTCAGAGCGAATAATGGCGGGAGAATGACCATTTGGCCCGCAGCACTGAATTACTGTAAGTAGCCGGTAATCGGGTGCTTCGGGATCGAATTCGGGTGGCACGCTTTCGATTAGTGCGACATGTCCTATAAAAGGGTTCGGATTGCGTGGGTCGCGAATAGTCGGATAGAGTAGCCATGCGCCCGCGACAGGTGCAGAGATCACAGTCCCGATTTCCTGCTTATGGTGCGCGTCCTCAATCACCGAATCGACATTTATGTCGTCGCTGACAGTGGCCCACGCACCGGAATTGAACCCCGGCTGATGGCGTCTGATTTTATAGCACCAACACACTGCGAAACCGGCGCAGTCGGCCCCTGTTTGCTCACCGTCGTCGTGCTGTGTGAAGGGAAGATCGATTAAATTACCGGACGCGTCCGCCGCCGGCCGATAATCTCCTGTCCCCAGAATATACTCACCGTGGCCTACCATCGACTGCGCGCGCTCAACCGCTTCTTGCATTGAAGTGGTAATGCTAATCACTAGATCCTCCGACACGATTCGCGACTAAAGGTACGATAAGCCGCATATCAGATCGCTTGAGGTTTTTGGGACACAATCGTTGGTGCGACTGCCGACAACGCCGTAAAATATCTATCGACGTTCGACTCCGATGCCTCGATCAACGTGCCCTTGAGTTTGCTGAAGTTGAATCCCTCACCGGGCAGAGCCCAGAGGCGCATCAAGGTTGCGCTATAAGGTTCGATGCATACAGTCGGATTTGCTGTGGCCATTAGGCGCTGGAACTTTTCGATGACTGCGAGGGTTGCCGCTCCCATCGCTCCGTCCTCGTCCAGCGGTGCTTGCAGATCTAGTTCAGTAACCGCTCGTTCGAGGGGGATCAGAATAGTCCTCACGTCAGAACGGGTATTGTTGCCTCCTTTACCTACTGTTCCAACGATGCACACGGCCCCTCCTAGAAATGCTTGCTGACAATCAGTTAACTATCGTGCGCTTAAAGTCATGTGTAACGGCACATGACACTTCTGTAGTCGTGAGCAATCGGTGTACCAGCGATCTTGCATCAGATGCGTTGAAGATAATGGCCACGATGCAAGAAATTCTTGCAGTTGTGCGCAAAGTTTTCTTTGCATCAACGCTGGCCTAGCCGGCCCAGAACGATGCTGCGAATCTGTGCGGAGGTCGGAGAGCCCGCCGTAAGACGGTATCGAGCTGCGAGCGGTGGTCCTCCAGCAATGCACGCCAAACAAGCCAACCGACTTTCTCGTTTTGCCGCAGCCGGTTTATAGCCGCAACCGAACTATAGTAGTTCCCGTAGACGATCCGTAGGCTGCGAGGCATTTTGCCACATCAGATTTTGAGGAACGTAGCAAATCTCCCCGATTGTCAAACTATACCGATCATGAATCACAATCACTGCCTTGCGAAATGCCACGAGAGATCGGACACGTATCTTGCCATAATCCGAGGCGTGAACGCCGCTCAATCTTCGCTATCGTTTGTCGCTCGAGGTTCCTTCCGCGGGGAACCTCAAAAGCGACGCTTCAGGCTATAATCTTATCCATGAGAATCGGGACGCGCCTGACGGCAGGATTGTTGCTGGCCTTAACGCCCCTAGTTGCCGGTTTCACCTATTGGCATATTCAGCGCACCACCCAAGCCTACGTCACTACGCTCGAGCGCGAAATTCGGGCCACTTCTAATGGCCTTACACCCGCATTGACGGCCGATCTGAGAGCGACGGGGGCGGATCGGGTTGCCGCTATACGGCGCGATATCGCTATCGAAGGAAGCACCAGCGCCGTATTTGCGCCGGACGGCGGGCTTCAATATTCTTCGCCGGACTTTTCGCCGCAATTGATGCCAAATGAGGATGAGTTCGCGCAAGCAAGATTAAGCGGGGCGGCGGAATTTGATCGTTGGACAGCGGATGGCCATTGGGTTGGCCGCCTCGCGGTCTTGCCGCGCTATGGCGGCAACGATCAAGGCTATCTCTTGGTGGCCCAAGATTGGACTAATCTCAACGATGACTTGCGAGAACGCACGATGGCGCCCGCAATGGCTGGGTTCTTGGCGATCCTTGCGATTGTGACGGTCGTCCCGATTATGGTGCGGCGTTACGTCTCCGGACCATTGGCTGAGCTGTCGCAAAAGGTGATGGGCTTTTCCGAGGACGCGGACCAACCGATCTGGCGCGGCGATGAGCTATTGATGCTAACCGAAGAATTTCGGCGATTGGATCACCAGGTAACCGTCGCGCGCAATGATCTGGTCGCGAAACATCAGCGGGAACTGGAACTGGAGCGCAAACTTGAACGCGCAGGAAAGCTCGCAACGATCGGTACCCTGGCGTCGGGTTTGGCGCATGAGATTGGCACGCCGCTCGGAGTAATTCGTGGACGCGCCGAGTTCCTGCTCGGTAGCCGGCCAACCCCAGCAAAAACTGAAGACGGTTTGCGAATTATTGTGAATCAAATCGACCGCATTTCGCGGATTGTGCGGATGCTGCTTGATTATGCTCGGGAGTATCCGTCACAAAGGATGGCATGCGACGTCCGAGTTCTCGCGGAGAGCGCGCTCAAGTTGATGGAGATGGAGACAGCTCGGCGCGGAATTCATGTAGTCGCTGAACTCGGCGATGAGCCGCTAATGATCGATTGCGACCCCCATCAGATTCAGCAAGTTTTGATTAATTTGATAGTTAACGCACTGGACGCGATGGACAGCCGCAATGATGGTATTTTGCGGATAGCCATCTTCCGCCACGAAATGAATAACACTGCGCATGCGGCACTGATTTGTGAGGATAATGGCCCCGGGATCCCGGCCAGCCATCAGCCGCGCATCTTCGATCCATTTTTTTCGACCAAGGAGCCGGGAAAGGGCACCGGCATGGGGCTCGCGGTAACTCAGTCAATCGTCCGCGACCATCTGGGCGACGTGACGTTTGACTCGGTGGCGCCAGGCGCGCGCTTTGTTGTGACGATTCCGCTCGCTGTCAAACAGACCAAGGTTGATAGCACATTCAGAGAGGAGCGGGTTGCGTGAAAAACGAAAGCGCCACAATTCTAGTTGTCGACGATGATCGTGAGATGGTTGCGTTCTTGTGCGATATCCTGCAGGAGGAGAACTATATAGCCCTGAAAGCGCATACAGGCGCCGAAGCGCTTGCGTTGGTAGAGCGCGAAGCGCCCGACCTCGTGATTTCGGACTTGAGAATGAGCGGTATGACTGGCCATGCGCTGCAGAACGAATTGCGGCGGGTAGCGCCAGAAATCCCAATCATCATAATAACAGCGTTCGGCTCGATCGAATCGGCAGTAGAATCAATCAAGCTAGGCGCTTTCGACTACATAACCAAGCCGTTCGCTAACCAAGAACTGCTGCTAGTGATCGAGCGAGCCCTTGAGAACCGGCAACTCAGGCTCGAGATCAAGCGTCTGCGCGGGGAGTTGGCGCGTAGCTATGGCGTCGGCAATATTATCGCAGCCAGTCCCACACTAAGAGACGTGCTAAGGCGCATCGAACAGATCGCTAGCAGCGGCGCGAGCGTTCTACTAACCGGCGAGAGCGGTACCGGTAAGGATCTGCTGGCACGCGCACTTCATTATCAAAGCCAGCGGCGTGATTATCCCTTCATCGCGGTAAATTGCGCAGCGATTCCCGAACATCTCATCGAGAGTGAGCTTTTTGGCTACGTGCGCGGCGCTTTTACAGATGCACGACAGAGCCGTATTGGACTCTTCCAGGCCGCGGCTAAAGGCACTCTATTTCTCGATGAGATTGGAGAAATGCCGCTGACCCTCCAGGTGAAGCTGCTGCGGGTAATCGAGGAGAAGCGTGTCCGACCGCTCGGGGGCAATGAAGAAGTGCCCGTTGACGTTCGGATCGTAGCGGCCACCAACGCCGATCTCGAAACAGCGATGGCACACAACCGCTTTCGCTCCGACCTGTACTATCGGATTGCGATGTTCGTGTTGCCGATTCCACCACTGCGTGAACGACCCGAAGACCTGCCACTATTGATTAAGCAGTTCACGGTCCGCGCTGCCGCCGAGGCTGGTAAGCCGACTCCGGCGATCACCCCCGAGGCAATGGACTGCCTACGCCATTACTCATGGCCCGGGAATGTGCGCGAATTGCAAAATGCAGTGCACAGTGCCGTAATCTTGAGCCACGAAGGCACAGTCACCATGGACGATCTGCCGCCCAAGGTGGGCACTCGGCAAAACACACCGTTGCGAATGCTCGAAGAAGCGGCAGTTCACAACTTGAGTCTAGCAGCGATCGAACGCAAATATATCTACAAGGTCTTGGCGTCAGTCGGTGGAAATAAAACAGAAGCGGCGGCGATTCTGCAAATCGATCGCAAGACGCTCTATCGCAAGCTCGTCGAGGAAGCCGACCTGCCATCACCTCCCGATGAAGAGTCGGCTTCATAATCCGAAGTAGCTCGCCCAGATGTTTTTCTGGCAGGTTTTCGCTTTCTAGTCGAATTGCTTTCGTGAGCTTCTCAATTATCGACTGCCCGCGTTAAGGCCTGGTTCATTCCGCCGCCGTCAAGGTTAGATGAGCGACGTCTGACCTTGAGCGTTAACCAGTTGGACGAACCGACACTGGGCCCATTAGCAGGCTCGACATTTTCATACCGTTCCACTCGAGCTTGCTTTTTGAAAATTCGATCCTCTTCTCTGTGATTGGCCCCTAATCGCCTACCATCGATCGGCGCCGACGTTATCATTGCTGCGAACTCTGCGTCGGCAAAGAAATCCTCCTAGCGGTTCTGCGGTTGATTCTGCACGCTCATAAGCTCATATAGATGACTCTTTTAGAGGCAGGCTGCCGATTAAAAGAGCAGCGCGATTACGGCGACGATGCCATAATGGCAAGAAACTCTACATAACTTTATTTTACTAAACTTGGTGTAGGTTTTGCTCTGTCCCGCGCCGTCGCACACCTGATTTGTTTTGCGGGAGGAGTTCTCATGCCGGAATCGTCTTTTCATGCTCGGCCGGACCATCTTCGGACCATACGATCCACCATCGAAGGCAGTTCAGCTTCGGGGAAAACTTAAGCGGATCAACCGTTCACTAAAATCCGAGAAATCCGAGCGTTTAACCGCTCGCTGGTTCATCGTGGGTTATTGGTAACCCCACGGCGCTCTATTGCTCTGCGGTGAGGCAGTTTTGCGCGACTACTCAGTTCCACGTAGCGGTCTGCGTTAACCCAAAGGAGTAAGGATTATCGTCTTCACTTAGTCAGCTCGATCTATTGGCCGCGCGCGCATAGGGATTCTGCGTGCGGACCAGCCTGCGCATTGCGTCCCTTGGATTTATGCAGGTGGGACTGCACGTCCTGCGAGGAGTTTGCCCCTACACCCGTTCCCGTTTGAGGTGTATCCGCCCGCCGCTGCCAGTACCAGTCATCTCAAGGAAGATTCATGAACGGTTTTTCGCGAAGATTAGTGATTCTCTTACGGTTCGCAGCGCTGATTGGACTCAGCGCACTTCCCGCCCAGGCTTATGGTCACCCATCACCCCGTGGCGCAAGCAGTTTCCATCTGCTGGACACCACGATAGACGAAGCTCAACAGGCTATCGCCAGCGGAGAAATAACTTGTACGCAACTGGTCGAACTCTACCTAGCGCGTATCAAAGCCTACAACGGCGTCTGTGTTTCCCAGCCCGACGGCGTGCTCGGGCCCGCCACCGTTATTCCTAACGCGGGACAGGTTAATGCGCTCATGACGATTAACCTTCGGCCGGCTAACCGCGTCGCCTGGGGCTTCGATCTCCATCATGCACGCAGTCAGACCGATCTCATCGACGACGATCCGAATATGCCTGACGCTCTCGAAACTGCTGCCTCGCTCGACGCTCAATACGCCCAGACCCACAAGATGGGTCCGTTGTTTTGCGTCCCGATGGCTATCAAAGACGAGTACGACACTTTCGATATGCGTACGACCAGTGGCGCCGACGCAAAGTACGCTAATGATCGTCCGCCCAAGGATTCCGTATTTGTCACGCGCCTGCGCAAGGCCGGCGCCATCATCCTCGCCAAAACGAATATGGGTGAATATGCCTCCGGTACTGATCGCAGCTCGTGGGGCGGGGTCGATTGTAACCCCTACGACACTACGCGCAGCGGTGGTCATTCGAGTACCGGCGTCGGCATCTCGGTGTCCGCCAATATGGCGATGTGCGGAATTGGCGAGGAGTCCGGCGGCTCGATCATTCACCCGGCTAACTGGAATGACGACGTTGGCCTGGCGCCGACTCAGGAACTGGTCCCGCGCACAGGCATGATTCAAGCCTCGCTGTACAACGACCGCGTCGGACCGATCTGCCGAACGGTTCGCGATACCGCCAAAGTTCTGAACGTCATCGCCGGGTACGATCCGAGCGATCCGCTTACCGCCTTCAGTGGCGGCCAGCTTCCTGAACTGCCGTACGACGCGTACACAGCGCCCCCTCTGCTCCAAGGGTCTCAACCGCTCAGAGGGATACGCATCGGTGTGCTGCGCGAATGGGACGTTCCGTGGACCATCGCCGATCAGGAATCAGTCACGCTCGGCGACAAAGCGATTGCCGTTCTACAGAGCCTGGGAGCAACTATTATTGATCCGGGGGTTGGCAACAATCTGTTCACTGATGTAGCCGATCTCTTTCCCTACCTGGAGCCCGCCACTCTGCAACTCGACGAGCCGGCGCTCTTCTCGGGCGCGACGGTGATGGACGAAATTCTCGACCTCTTCTTCGATCCTGGGTCGTTTCCGTCCGGACCTGACGATCCCAATTTGCGTAATCTGGGTCCCTCGAGTTCGACCGGTGAACTGACTTATGTCCTCAGCCGCTATCTACGCAATCGTGGAGACGCCAACATTCAGAACATCACCCAACTGGTGAACGATTCCAATTTCTGGGTTGATCCGGAGATGGGCCAGTCAGAGCTCTCCGCTCTGACCAGTGCCGCGACGGTTACCAATCTCAATGTCGTGGCGAAACAGGAACGCCGGTTTACTCTTCAGCAAATCGTTCGCCAGCAGATGATGGAGCAAAACATCGATGTTCTAGTTTGCCCGACTACTACAATTCCCCCGTATGTTCTGACTAATCCGACCGAACCTACAGTGCACAATCGGCCTAGTAATGGCTTTTCGACTTTGGGCGCAAATGGCTTCCCTGAGCTCACGGTTCCCGCAGGCTTTACTACGGTCGTCTACGATCGCGTTCGTTCCAGCCCTAGCGATAACGTCGGGGTCCTGACCGGTCCAATTCCGGTCACGCTGCCGTTTGGAATTCTCCTGCAGGGCGCACCCTGGAGTGAGCCATTGCTATTGCAGGTCGGCGCCGCATTTGAAGAAGCGACTCATGCACGCGTTCCTCCACCGGAATTTCCGCCACTCCCTGGAGAACCTTAAACAGCCAACTCGTTATAACGACCGGCTGGGCGTCGAAGGCTCGGCGGGTACGTCAAAATTCTTTTGATCGATAATTTTCGGCGCTCTAGGAGAGAGACAGTGATGTTTAGTAAAGACTATCTTTTGAGACCCAACGATTCCGTAACTAGATCGAACCATCGGATCATAATTCAACCGAAGAGTGCTTTCAGATCAGGGGGCACAGTTGGCTTCTTCGCGCTTGCTATAGTGCTGATCGGCTTGACGCTTGCCGTTCCGGCCCGCGCCTTCAACTATGTCGAGGACGCCAATGGTACTTACTGGGGCATTCAGGACAACGCGCTACCGGTAGTAGACACAGGAAGCATCCGTGCCACTCAAGTTACACCGGGCCAGTCTGGAGCTTTCAGCACGTCAATCAATGGCTTCGGTGGAATGAAGGTGTTAGTTCTGACGAACCCTCACGCTAGTATCCTACCGATCGTTCCTGTACTGAGCCCCGATCTGCGTTTCAATGGCGAGATGATGCGCGGCTTCGGCTTGACCTTCGATGGGACCAGCCGCTTCGCAACGACGCAGTCGCTAAGCCTCGCGGGTGTGCTGATCTCCCGCTCGGTTTATATCAACACCGGTGCGGATTGGGGTCGCTGGCTCGATAGCTTTACCAATACCACGAGTTCACCACTAACGATTAAGGTTGCCTTTGGTGGACAGTCGGGTATGGGCACTTCAGGAAGCAAGTTCAGCTCGATCATCAATACGTCCAGCGGTGACACTCTCGTCACCCCTGCCGACGCCTGGGTGGATGTTGCCACGCCGCTCAACGGTGCGACACTCGTCGGCGGTCCGCAAGTCACGGTCATCGGAACGCCAAGCCCATTCAAGGGAGCGATGACTTTCGCTGGCGATTGGCTGGTCGATACCTTTAATAACCCGCTCTCCTACGTCGGCCACGAAGGTAATTTCCAGGCCTACATAAACACAATAACTCTAGCACCGGGCGCTACCCGATCGGTTTTGCATTTCATCGTCCTGGGGCCGCGGGTTAACACTACGACGTCGGCCAGTGTGGTTGCCTCAGTCGAAGCTACCGCCGCCAGCCTCGCTACTGCCCCGCAGATTAGCGATTTGAGCGCGGGACAAATCTGTTCAATCTACAATTTCGATTCCGCCGCCCTCTCGGCCAATGGCTTCAATTACGCCGCTGCGTGCGCGAAGACTCTCAAGGTTGTGCAGCCGCCGCCTCCGCCGCTAAAGTTAGCAGTGACCAGTTCGAACTATAACGTGGTCGGCAAAACGATCGCCCAATTACGCGAGGATATGGAGTCTGGTGTAACGACCTCGGAGGAAATCACTCAGGCCTATCTCGATCGGATTGCAGCTTACGACGTCGGACAATTCGGGTTCCACGCATATGAGATCGTCTCATCGAATGCGCTTCAACAAGCGCGCGCCGCTGATAATGCGCGCAGACAAGGCGCATCGGGACCGTTGCTTGGCATTCCGATTGCGGTCAAGAACCTTTACGACACCTTCGACATGGCGACTACGAATGGCAGTAAGACCTTCGCCGGATTCCTCCCTGCGCACGACGCATTCCAAATAAATCTGCTGCGGCAGGCAGGCGCGGTCATCATCGGCAAGGCCGCATTGGAGGAATATGCTACCAGTGGTTACTACTCCAACGACGCATGGGGACAGGTGTGGAATGTCTTCAATCTATCGAAGACTTCGGTCGCCTCGAGTGGCGGTCCGGCAAGCGCCATCGCGGCCAGCTTAGCGGCTGCAGCAATGGGATCACAGACTGGTGACTCACTCTACGGTCCTTCGAGCGCTGCGAGTCTCGTATCGTTGCGTGGAACCGATGGCCTGGAGAGCGGGACCGGCATTATGCCGCTATCATACCTCACCGACTTCGGTGGCGTGATAGCGCGCTCAGTGCCGGATCTCGCCGACATGCTCAACGTTGTCGTCGCTACCGACCCAGCGGATCCGGAAACGTCGGCGCCCGGGCGTACGGTCCCTGCCGATTGGACTACCGTGCTCGACCCACAGGCACTGCAGGGCAAGCGCATCGGCTTCATCCCCTCGACCTGGATTGATCCGTTCGGCACGACAAATACCATCGACGCCGAAGAGGCGGCCCTTCAGTACTTTCAAGATGCTGGCGCAACTATCGTCCAGATGGGCGTGACGGTAGGCGGCACCGACGCTCCGCCTTCGCCCGCCTCACCAACCACCGACATAACTTCCGAGGGCTGGTGGCTCTATATCGGCAGTCATCCTGAACTGGCCACTGAGGGATTCAGCATCAATACACCCGTCGATGTGAATTGCTCGCAGAAAAAGGTTCCATATGTCCGCGCCGCGGCGAGTACTTGCTCCGTCACCCCCTCGGCTCCATTGACTACGGCTCAGGTCCAGGCGTGGCGCGACTATCGTCGAGGGCGTCAGGCGACCACCAAGACTTGGATGGATACTGCAGGAGCCGACGGACTAGGCGTTGATGCCGTCGTCTATCCCGGTCTCTTGAGCGATACCAGTCTCAACGACGGCGGCGGCAGCCTCGCCAGCTTCGGCCGCAAAGACACGCCGTCGGCCTCCAACGGTGTTCCGACCGTTATCTTCCCGGTCGGTTACAACAGTGACGGACAGCCGATCAATATCCAGTTGATGGGCCGTGCTTGGGAAGATGGCGAACTTGTGGGGATGGCGTACGCGTTCGAGGAAATCGCCAACGCGGCGGGGAATGGTCATGTCGAGGCGACCACCGTGCCGCAACTTCCATTAGGGTTCAGTAAGCCCGTGAAATAAGGCAAAGGCCGGCGTCCAGTCTCCGGGCGCCGGCCTCAAATTTCTGGGGCAAGCAGGCCCGTCACCAATAATCATTGAGCTGGCGGGTCTGATGCTAGCGAGGTCCGCGGTGAAGGATGGCGTCGTCTTCGAGCTGCTTCACACGGGCGTCGGAATAGCCTAGGCGATCCCTCAAAATCTCGCCATTGTGCTCACCCAGGGTTGGCGCATCCAGATCCAACTGGCCCGGAAATTTGGAGAAACGCAATGGGAATCCAGGGATATCAAAATCGTCCATGAAACGATCATGCACAGTCCTGATCGTGCCTCGTTCGCGCATATGCGGATGATTGATTACTTCTTCGACGCTCAGCACGGGTGCGTAAGGAATGCGATACTCCTGCAGCAGGCGATAGACTTCCTCGTCATCCGGCAAAGAATCGATCCAGCCTTGCACAATCTCATTGAGCACCGATGAATTTTGTGCGCGGCTCGGGATATCGACGAAGCGCGCGTCCTCGATCAGTTCTGGCTTGCCCATCGCGCGGCAGAACTCCGGCCATTGATGCTGGATGCCGCCAACCACGAAAATGTAATGATTCTTGCCTTTGTAGATCCCGACCGGTGCCACCAGGTAATGGAACGAACCCGCTCGGCGAGGACGCATCGCTCCCTTACTCGCGCTCAGCACCTGGACGTTGACCTCGTGATAGCTGGTGTAGCAATCGAGCAATGAAGTCTCGACGAACTGACCTTCACCGGTCCGCTCGCGATACAGTAGCGCCGACGTGATCGCACTGAGCGCAGCCACTCCTGTACTCACATCGCCAATCCCCAGTTGAGGAAAGACCGGCGCCTTGTCGGGCTCGCCGATCATGTCAAGGACGCCGGCGTAAGCCGCGCCGATAAAATCGAAACCTACAGAATTGGCAAGCGGGCCCGTCTGACCCATCGCCGAGATCGAGCACATGATGATGCGCGGGTTGAGCTCGCTCACAGTCTTGTAATCCAAACCCAGCCTGCCGATTACACCTGGTGAAAAGTTTTCTAAGAGCACATCAACGGTGCGTACCAGGTCTTTCAAGATTTCCAAGCCACCCGGCTTCCTGACATCGATGCAGAGACTCTTTTTGCCTCGATTTTGCTGAATATAGTAAGCGCTACGTCCGTCATGCATGAAAGGCAGAGAACGTGAGTAGTCGCCAATTGGTGCAATTTCTACCTTGATGATCTCAGCACCCATTTCCGCCATCATGCGGGTGACGGTAGGGCCCGCAAGGAATTGCGTAAAATCGAGCACAGTATAACCGTCGAGAACGTGCCGGGATTTGTCGGCCATCATACATGCGCCTCCGTCAGCGCCTTCGAAGTTTCACATTCTCCACGCCACATCTCAAGAAATTCTCGCTCCGGCGAACCTTCGGGAACCGAAGGCGACAGGCGATCACGCTGGCATCGAGTGGGTAGCGGTTCAACCCCCATGGTGGCAGTACGCCGCATCGGGCGCGAGTAAACGACGCGACCACAGGTTGCGCGAAAGGGCTTGATCTATGCGGGTCATGTAGTCGTCGTCACCGTCTGAACCGATAAGGGGCTCAAACCACGCCGTTCTAATCTATTTCCCACACTGGATCAGCTGCAGGCGACTAGCACCTTGCTATGACTGCTGCGATCGGCAACAAGCATTTCAAAGGCTTGCTGCATCTGCTCCAGCTCAATCTTGCCGGTGATCAACGGGCGCACATCGATTCGGCGCGAAGCGATAAGATCAGCGGCGCGGCGGAAGTCGATCTGGCGCGACCAAAAGCACGAGATAATATCGATCTCACTATTGAGAAACCGATTGGGGTTGAACTCGATGCGCTTGTCTTCGTAAACAGCAACCAGCATCAGCCGGCCGAGCTTATCAACAAGCTTGCCCGCTGCTTCGAAGCCTCGCGGGTTGCCCGAGACCTCGAACACAGCGTCGACCTTGCGACGCCCGGTAAGGCCGTGCACCTGCTCGCTCAGATGATCACTCGGTTCGATGGTCGCATCGGCGCCGAACTTGAAACCGAGCTGTCTGCGACCGGCCGCCGGCTCCACCAAGATCACCTTCGATGCACCATTGAGTTTTACCAATTGGGTAATGAGCAGTCCGAGTGGGCCACCACCCATTACCACCACAATCTCGCCGATTGTCAGAGCAGCTCGCTGAACCGCGTGCACGGCCACGGATAACGGTTCGATAAGAGCCGCTTCCTCCGCCGGGGTCTGCGGCGCTATCGGGACCAATTGCCGCGCCGGTACCGAAATATATTCAGCAAAGGAGCCATTGCGCTCAAACATCTTGCGGCCGAGATTGTCGCAAAGCGTGTAATCGCCGGCCAGGCAATAGACGCAAGTGCCACAACTTGGATATATCAGTCCGGCCGCGCGGTCACCCACCTTGAAACCCAGGGCGTCGTCCCCGATCTCGACGATTTGAGCGCAGAACTCGTGCCCCATTACACTCGGTATGCGCGTCATCTGCTTGCCCATTACGAAGCAGTGCAAATCGCTACCACAGATGCCCGTGAAGTCGACTTTCAGCTTTACATCGGCTGACCCCAATGGGGGTTCCGGGTAACGGGGATCAATCTCGATATGCTTAGTCGATGATAAGACGGCGGCGCGCATAACTAGTCCTCCTATCCTATGCTCTGCGAAGAAGTCGGTTAAAGGTGAAGAAGAATTAATACTTGAAGAGACGCGTGTCTGACATCCGCCTCCGAGTTCATGCTGTATATAGTTGGATTTTGGTGCCGGAGACGGGACTCGAACCCACACGGACCTTGCGGTCCAGAGGATTTCAGGTCCGTCCCTGCCCCCGTTCTGACCGGTCGCGATCGATCACAATCGAGCATCTTCAAGCCTTTGTTACCGCTCCGCACAATGTCGAAGAACCCGTTCATACCTTTCCAGTTCGATAGAACAGCGAAAGTGCGGTCAAAGTCAAATAGTGCTCCCTGCAGTCTTCTAGGTTGGGTCACTTCATTGGTCGAAGGAGCCTGAAGCGTCATGATTGCGAATTCGTATGTCGAAGCGGGCCGAGAATGGGATGAGAGCTATCCGGCAAATCTAATTGTCATTGATCAATGGCGACCCTATAAGTTCGTTGGAGCGGCGACAGGCGAGGCCAAGTTGAGTGATTCGACGTTGAGCGATCTATTGGCGGTATGGTCTGACTCGCTTCCGCAATGGAGCAGTCAAAATGTGGGCGTATGGCATGGGACGACGCAGAGCATGCGAGGGATTATTGATCGAATGGACTTGACGAGCGTCCTTCGATGTTTTCGGTAGAACTGGATGCTCGATGAGTCTCTTGCTCACTTGCGTCCGCATAGTTGATGGCCATTCTCGATGCTTGGCCGAGAGCTTCTCTCTAACCCGGCCCGCATTGGAGCGCTCGCTGAGTTACCTGGCCGCAGAAAAGGAGATCGCGGTGCTCGCTATCATAGATTTCTGAACGCTATGATCCTGATGCACCACCAAGTCCTTGCGAATCTGTCACGTGAGAACGTTCGGAGTTCTTCTGAATAGATAAAGCTTGTCAGTCGCACGGTCGGAGTGAATCGAATCCCCTATCTCACTGAACAGGAGATCAACAAAGTCTTACCAATTCGGCGTGTAAAAGATTAGCCTTTACTGTCTTTCGTCGTCGAATAAATTCTCGTCGCGCAAAATTACTGGGTGCTCACTTTGCGCGACAACCGCTATAGGTCTATTGCAATGATAGCGGTGGTCGGGCCAATGATCGACATTGACAACGCCTTGATGGCTATGTCAACGGTAACCCGGAAAGCAAATGTTGAGTCCTGTTGGATGTGCGTTCACTGCTACCAAGCACTTGGTTGCGAAGGAACCGCTCTTCGACTTTCGGGGGAATTAGAGCGAAAGGATTTCCCTGGTTGTACCTCCGAGCCCTTATCAAGATTATGGCATATTGTGGGAAGCGTCAGTGCCAAATACATCCGGGACCGCAGGCTCAAATCGAAACTGATCGCGAATCTTCTCCTGCTTCTGATTTCTGAGACTTCGGCTGTTTTGTGGAGACACAGATGCGCTCGGGAATTTTACCAGGCAGTTCCGGCCATTCCTCCTTCGGACTTAACGGAGGAGCGGTCGGAAGTTGAGGTCACGATGTAATGCAGAATTCGTCGAAAAGCCCCCCGCTTAACAATCCGATTGCAGAAGCCCGAAGTGACCTGAAACGCGCTCTCACCCATTCGTACGATCTAAAGACTCTACGATCTGACCTACTGGCCTCACTCTCGGTGGCCGCAGTGGCGGTACCTACCGCAATGGCCTACGCGGAGCTTGCAGGCTTTCCGCCAGTTATCGGTCTCTACTCTAGTATACTTCCGCTGGTTGCTTATGCTTGCGTTGGGTCTTCTCGCCAGCTGATCGTCGGACCTGATGCAGCAACCTGCACAATTGTAGCGGCGGCGTTGGTCCCCCTAGCTGCCGGTGACTCGGCGCGTTACCTCGTCCTCTCAATTACGCTTTCAGCGATCGTTGGCATCATGTGCATCGCCGCAGGACTCCTGCGATTGGGCATAGTCGCAGATTTTTTGTCGAGACCGATTCTGACTGGCTTCATGAATGGCATTGCACTTACGATTATCACGAAGCAGTTGGGCGGTCTCTGCGGATTCGCTGTCCCGAACAATACTGGATTCTTTCTGCGCATAGCGAACTTCTGTACGAGACTCGGCGAAGTTCAAACCCCTACTTTGGCTGTTGGGATCGTTACGCTTATTTTGATATTTGCTTGTGCCCGCCTTGCTCCTAAGATTCCAGGCCCGCTGATCGGCGTCGTGGTGGGTTTGATGGTTGCGCAAGTATTCGACCTTGAGAAAAGCGCGGTGGCGACGGTCGGCACAATACCCGCTGGTTTTCCATCACCTAAGTTCCCTGAGGTGACGCTCGACGAGATCCAGGCTCTTTCCCTCGACGCGCTGGGCGTGTTGGTAGTCAGTTTTTGTAGTGAGATTGCCACCGCGAAGAGTTTCGCCGCACGCAACGGCTACAAAGTCGATGCCAACCGTGAATTAATCGCTCTAGGTGCGGCAAACTTGGCCTCAGCAGCATCGCAGGGTTTCGCCGTCAGCGGGGCCGATTCGCGCACCGCGATTAGCGACGTCTCGGGTGGCAAGACGCGAATGACCGCAATGTACACGGCGGGTCTCATCGCGCTGGTGCTACTGTTTCTTACAGGTCCTCTCTCCACGGTCCCCAAAAGCAGTCTAGCCGCAATACTGATCATAGCCGGGGCGTCACTGTTCGATTTTGCAGCAACTCGTCATTTGTATCGAGTAAGCCAGCGCGAGTTCTGGATCGCCAACATAGCGACACTGGGCGTGATCACAATCGGCGTTGGAGCGGGCATCATTATCGCCATCGTGCTGACTGTAACGATCCTGCTGCGCGAGCTCTCGCGCCCGCACGATGCGATTCTCGGACGAATTCCCGGCGGTGAAGAGTACGGCGACGCGGCGGTCCATCCGGGCGCCCGTGCAATACCTGGTCTGCTGATCTACCGATTCGATGCGGCTATTCTATTTTTCAACGCGGAATACTTCAAAGAGCGCGTCCGGTCGGTAATCGCTGCCGGGCCGACCAAGATATCCGCCTTCCTTTTTGATGCCGAAGCCGTGACGATGATTGATACGACGGCGGCGTTCGCGCTGGATGAGATTCGCACCGAACTTGACGGTAGTGGGATTAGCTTCTTCGTGACCAGGGCAAGAACTGCTCTGCGAGAACAATTCGCCCGCCATGGTCTATTCGAGGGCGACGCCAAGACTTTCTACCCATCTATTCGTTCAGCCGTCGACGCTTTTGAATCAACTCAACCCGCAACAGTCGTGTCACAAAACTGAACGAGGTCACCGATCTCATGCTTCTGAAGTTGCCCATCATTTATTATCTTTCTCGGATCGTAAAGCCGCCACCTTCCCAGACTCTCGATCCTCTTTGATGGTCGGTCGGATCACCGGGTTGCCTGGATATCCGCAACGAGATTCTGGCCGATAAGGGCGCCGAGACGCCGGCCATTTTCGACTTGCTCGGCGGTTGGTGGCGTGCTCGGCGCGCAGATATCGCCGCTGCTCGAAGAGTCGGTAGGAACGTCGGCTGGTGCGGCGACAAAGTTGTACACCCAGATTCGATTGGGACGCGCGATTCCGGGGTTGGTGATTGGGGTTGACTGAGTGACCTTCGTCGAGGCACATCCGGCATGCATGATGATCATAAAGAGAGGCGGTATCCAAAGGCTACGGGCTTTCATGGCGGACCTCCTTTCATTCCTCGCCGCGCTAGTGCCACAACGGCTGGCGAGGCGATCAGGTCGAGGCGCCTGGACTTCATATCCAGCTCCAAGGTGATGACGTCAAGCACAACCTTAGAGCTCGTCTTCGCGTTCAGCTCAGCGGCGATAGCCTGACATCGCTCAACGCTGAAGCCAGCGAGTACACTTTGTTGTTCGATAACGAATCGCGCAAATAATACAAGACCCGTGCGAATCGTCGCGTCACGAGGGCGAGACGCACGTCTTTGAGGTATTACTGTTCGATAGTTACTTTGATGCGCTCTTCCCGAGCGGCCTTCACGAACGCTCGATAATCATGTTGATTCTGATCGGCATAGTCGACCGCGAATTCACAAATGGCGTCGTCGAATATTTCGCTGGAACCCATGTAGCCGGAAATCATGGCAGCGTCGCCGGAGCGAGCATGTGCTCGCGCAAGAGCCCAAGCACAGATTCTGATATAGGCGCGCAACATATCGAAGTCCCAGCCCTCAACGATCGCGCTGATCTTCATGTCGCGTAGTTGACGGATGTAGCGGTCGCGGCCATCGGCGCCACGCGTCCATCAGAGGAAAATATCGCTCGCCGACTGCATCAGACGCTGACCGGCAACGACTCGTTCACCGTGATTGTTGTGCAAGCTCTTCCCAGCATAAGGTTCCAAAACCGATGCCCGGGCTTCTTTGACCTGCAAAAAAAGTGGATCATCGTCGGCCGCCAGAAAGAGTCCAACGCCGCAGATAGTGCCGACACTGCCGACGCCGACGACCGTAATCGCTATATCACAAAAATGAAAACGATCGAATAAAACGCGAACGTGCTCAGGTAACGATTCACGGTAGAGAGCGATTTGTTCCGCGAAGGCCCCCTTGCGCCCCGGAGCTTGTTCCGGCGTGGGATGGAAAATCAGTGGCGGATTGTCCTTATGCGAGGCGTGGCGCCGTGATGCTCTACTAACTTCGGGTAGTCATGCTCAGGAATAGTAGGTGCGCGATTCTTTTCCAGCCTCTGCTCGATTTGCTCACGTGCCTGTTCAGTCGGGGCAGCCTCGACGATACGCTGTGCGTCAATCCGCTGGTACCAGACCTCAAGGGCACGCATCGATGCATAGTCAGCCATGTGCTCGCGGTACGACCGTACCGCCCCACGAGCGGCCCGCGCCGATTGGCTTTCGGAGAGTCTGAGATGCCGCCCGGCGATAACTGCGCTGGCCACCAGACGCTTGAGGTCCCATCCCAAGGGGCCGACAGAGTCTCGTCGAAGTCGTTGATGTCAAAAACCAGATTTCGTTCCGGCATAGCAAAGCTGTGACCCAAAACCCGGAAATCAGACCACTGTTAAGTTGAGTGGCAGCCATTTGCGTGGTCCTCTGAAGCGTCGTGGGAGGACAGCAAGGTGGCAAAGAAGGGACATACCGAAGAGCAGGTTATGCGGGCCCTGGGGCAGGC
>DATKPK010000281.1:0-3305 GCA_035524095.1 Binataceae bacterium (SeqCode)
AGCGGGCAAAGGCCTTCCATTGTTCCTGCCGTACAGGCTCATCGCGCACGTATTGATTGATCCGTGCCGCATCCGGCCAATCGGCCTCGACGGCGACAAAGTTGAAGCCGTGCCGCAGGATCAGCTCCCTCGTGATGCGGCTGCGCATGCGGTAGAACTCTGATGTCCCGTGCGTTGCCTCGCCGAGCAGGACGATTCGCGCACCGCCAATTCTTTCGAGCAGCGCGCTGATATCGGCGTCATCGATATCGCTGATTGGCTCCGCCGTTTCGCGGATGAGTTTTGCAATCGTCGCGGGACGGCTGGTTTGCGCGGCCGGGCGACGCCTCTCGGTCTCCGGTCTCCAACCTTCTGCGCCGATTAAAGGTACGAACTGGACATCGCCAAGATCCTCATTGTCAAATTTGTCTTCACTTGTCCGCGTAACTCGAATGAGGCGTTGCGACCGCGACGTAGTGCCTACTGGAATTATGAGGCGTCCCCCGATGGCCAGCTGTTTGAGCAGCGGCTTCGGCACCTGCGGGCCACCCGCTGTTACTACGATCACGTTATACGGAGCATGCTCGGGCCAGCCGAGTGTCCCATCACCATAAAGAACACTGACCTTGGCATATCCCAGGCCGGCTAAACGCCGTCTGGCAATATTGGCCAATTCCTCACGCCGCTCGACGGTGTAGACTTCGTCTACTACTTCCGCAAGCACGGCCGCCGCATAGCCGGAGCCGGTTCCAATCTCGAGCGCACGATCACCGGCGCGGGCCTCAACACTGTCGATCATAAGCGCGACAATATAAGGCTGCGAAATGGTCTGTCCTCCTTCGATTGGAAGGGGAGTATCTTGGTATGCGAATTCGCCGAGCTCACTGGGCAGGAACGCTTCGCGCGGAACGCGCTTCATCGCTTCCAGTACGGCGGGATTGCGCACTCCGCGCGCCGCTATTTGATCACGAACCATCCGGAGTCGCTGTGTTGTCAGATCATGCATTTGCTGCGCTGCCTGTTTCATCTGCATTCCTTACCTTGACACTTGAGCGTGCACGATGGCCGTCTTTCATGCGCTCGATGGCTTGGTCGAAAGAACAATTCATGCCTGATAGCCAACCGTTTGAGCGAACACGACGAATTGTTCGTGACTCAATTATAGAGCCCGGCCCACTCGACCGTGGTCCAAGGTCGGATGAAAATGCTGTCGCGAGCCCTTCCGAGGCGCAAAACAAGTAGCCATTTTGACCGATGAAAGCGGCGTCGACGGAAGCATAGAGCCCCGCCACAGTACCGCCGTTGCGCGGCTGAACGATCAGGTTCTGAGAAGGGCCGCCGCCAACCACCGACGGCCTATAGAAAAGTTCATGACTGCGATTGAGGACCAGAAAGGTGCAATCGGGGGAAACCGATCTCACCGCGCGCTGGCGGATTTGCTCGAGCAGCGAGACTTCGCCGACAAGTCGGCAAAAACGTTTCGGCACGTGCACACCGTCGGCTCTTTGTGTCAGCTCGGCTAGCCGCGTGCCCTCGCCACCCGCAAGGATGAGTGCAGCACGGGTTTTCTTATCTTGGCTTGTCTGATCCCGGTCCATAACTGCTCCGTCACGTGATTCTATCTAAATCAGTTTCGCCTTGGCCGCCTGTTGCATCGCCGCCCTTCAAGCGGCAAAGCCGCGTGGCCGCCGCCCATCGCACGCAGGCTCATGGCGCAGCGTTGGACGCTCGCCTATCGAATAATTTGAGTCCCTTCAGCAGGCGGCCAGAGCCGATGCTGAGCGAATCACACACGGTCTCGTAGCTGAACGGCCCTTGCGGTTCGGCCTGGCTGGGTTCGAACCAGCTACGGGCTTTCGCGAACTTGGCGCGCTGGCTCCGAGTCGCACATCCTTTATTTGTTAGGTAGGTTTTTATTCCATCCTCCAAGATTGCCCATAGCAGGCGCTGTTCACCATCGAGCAACGTCCGGCGCCGAACTAAATCGCGGTACTGAGTTGAACGCTTCGAGCTGTCGGGTTGGTGCTTGACTTCGCTGACTGTGTTCATCGTCGTTGCTAGGCCTAAGAACAAGAAAAACGTTCACTTCCTGAAATTTGCGTTTGCTTGAGCGTGGTTCTTTGTAGTTCGGCAGCGTCGCTCTGATCGAGCATTACGTGTCTGTATTTGTGGATTGCATTGAGCAGGCCCTGTGCCAGCAACTTTTCCCTGTATCGGCATAACGGATCATTTCCAACATGGGTCATCTGCGCCCCACCTGGGACATGAACTCCCAGCGCGGCGCCCTATGAGCACTCTCTAGTAGATATGCAGCCGGCGTTTGGACCATCGTTGAGATCGCACTGGCCAATATTGCGACCGTCAACGGCCGGACGGTGTCTCGGTCGAAGTGGGAACTTGAAAAAGGGATGGCGGTTCACCTCGCGCGATTTTCGTAGAATCGCGTTGAACTGTGGAGGAGAGAAATGAGCCATGAAGAGAAAACGTTTTTCGGTTGAGTAGATCGTCGCGGTGCTGAAGCAGGCCGAGCTGGGGCTGCCGGTGGCCGATCCGATCCGCCAGGTCGGCATCTCGGAGCAAACCGTCTATCGCTGGAAAAAGGAATATGCTGGTCTTGGCGCCGCAGGCTCGCGAGTTGAAGCAGTTGGCCGAAAACACGCGGCTCTAGAAGCTGGTCGCCGAGCTGAGCTTGGGCAAGGCCGTGCTGCCGTACGTGCTCGCAAAAAATTCCCCCCGGCCAGCGCTCATGAAAGATGTTGTAGGGGTCACGCCACCTATTCGTCCGATATTGTTTGCTAAGGACTGGGGAACCTGAGAGAGCGACGGACAGAGGTGCGGCTTATGCGCTCGCCGACTTCGTCCAGTTAGAGCGCCATATCCTCCGCGACCGCATCAGAGCCTGCATCGCCGCCCCATGTGGGCGGCCTTCTTTGCGCGCTTTGGTCTGATATCGGTTGTCGGGAGCTAGGGGGCTTCAGGAGGATATCGCTATCAACTATCAAATTTAAACCGATGCATTGATTGTTGTGGCATCGAATCATGAACGCGCTGTAAATTCAGCGAATTGCCCGCTTCTATGGTGACATTTAAAGGACGTTATATCTCTCTCTATAGCTATTTTAAAATGCTAATAGATGCTGTATTGTCCATTCTTCGTTGTGCCCGCAACCTAAAGTGTTCCTGTAGATGCCGAGGCTATCTGCGAGGCGGCCGGCCGGCGCTCGATGCGGTTCGTGCCGGTCAAGAGCGGATCTCAGCAGGACGTTCAGGCGCTCCATCGGATTCGTTTCCAGCTGATTAAGTGGCGAACGGCACTAGCTAACGAA
>DATKPK010000282.1:0-11623 GCA_035524095.1 Binataceae bacterium (SeqCode)
GGCAGGAAAGCAGGATCGATCCCGATTCCGGTGTCGGCTACGTCCACGCGTAGAGTGCTTTCGGCATCGCGATAAAGCCGGACCCTTATGCCACCCTGGCTGGTAAATTTGATCCCATTCTCAAGCAGATTGAGCAGTGCGTGGCTGAGGCAATACTCGTCGAACCAGACCTCCACTCCTTTAGCTTCATTCTCATAAGTGATCGTCAGGTTCTTGCCGGCAGCGTCTGCTTCGATGAGATCCAATTGCCGCTCAACCAAAGGCCCGAGGTTGATCGGTTGCGGCACCGTCTCGAGAGTTCCTGAGCTGAGTTTGGAATAGTCGAGAATACCATCGATAGTCCGCAAGAGCCGGCGGCCAGCTCGCGTAATCGCCCCTAGAAATTCCTTCTGGCTGTCGTCCCCGCGATCGGCTAGATACTCCGCGACCAGATCGCTGTAACCCACGATGATATTAATCGGGGTGCGCACCTCATGACTCATATTCGCGAGAAAGGCGGATTTAAGCCGTACCGCTTCCAACGCGGCGTCGCGCGCATGTGCAATCGCCGTCTCATGATCCTTGCGCGCCGAAATATCGCGCATGCTCGTTACCACCATCATCTCGTCGCCGAGGTCATCTACAGCGTGCATGTACGCTTCGCAATCGAGCCACGTGCCGTCAGCCCGCTGCTGGCGGTATTCCACTCGCAGCACCTCTCCGGGATTACGGAAGGCTTGCTTGGTCGCTTCAGCCACGGCTGCTCGTGTTTCAGGGGCGATCAGAGTGATCGACGGCATCCCCACTACTCGTTCCGCAGGGTAACCAAAGAGCGAATCGAACGCGCCACCGAGAAACCGCACGATCCCATGCCTATCGACTACCGCCAGCACGTCTGAGGCATGTTCGACCAGGCGGCGGAAGTAGGCTTCGCTGCGGCGCAGCTTGCGCTGAGTTTCGTCGTTGGCGATTGCGATTGTGAGAATATTGGCGACAGCCTCGATGAAATTGGCGTCATCGCGGGTGAATCTTCGGGGCGGGCGAGCGTAGACCGCCAGCACGCCCCAATTGCTATTCAGTGGACCGTAGGCAACCGCCATCGCACTGGCAAAGCCTGCTTGCAAGGCCTCCGGGTGAGGAGTGAAACGTGTTTCGGCGGCCAAGTCCTCACTAATCAACGCGGACCCGTGGCTTACCGCATAAGCCGCCAAAGAATCGGTGGGGGCGTAGCGCAGTTCCGCCAGTGCACGTCCGTCCTCGACTGAGGCCGCGAACGCGAGATGCTCGAAGCCGCTGTCAGTCTCGTTCCAAACGAATACGCCGGCGAGGTCGACATTCAACGCCTCGCGAGCGCGCTCGGCCGTGCGGCGCGCCAGGTCCTCGAACGGCGTTCCGCCGAGCGCGGTTTTGCTGATCGCGGCGATCGTCTCCTGCTGCCGCAGCCTCACCTTCAACTCTTCCTCGACCGCAACCCGCCGCGAAACGTCGGTGGAAACTCCGATCGTACCGGTGATGCGTCCAGCTGCATCACGCAATGGCGACTTCCAGACCTCGAAGCTATGGCCGTTGATCAGGGCCATCGTCATCGTCGTCTCACCCGCCAAGGCTTTGCGCGTGGTTTCGGCAGTCAGCGAGTCTCCGCCCATAAACTCGAGCGCCGAACGGCCGAGCAAAGCATCACCGCCAGCGATCCCGATCGCGCTTAGTGCTTGCCCCTCGACCATCTTGTAAATGCCGTCGCGATCGGTAGCGGTGACTATCAGCGGCGCATGTGCCAGCGTCGCGCGGAGCCATTCTTCGGTCTCTTTCAACTTGCCGCGCGCGGTGCGCTCCGCTGAAATGTCGCGAGCGATGAACGATACTCCCAGTGTCGCACCGCCGGAGCCAATTATCGGTGCGGTAGTCAGCAGGATGTCAAGGATTGAGCCATTCTTGCGCAGGCCAAGCGTCTCGAGATCACGTATTGCTTCGCCGCGGCCGAGCCGCTCCTTCAGTTCGTTCAGCTCGCCGTAAAGCTCGGTTGGAGTGACGAGTTCCACCGGTTGGCCGATCACCTCTTCTGCTGTGTAGCCGAAAATTTGTTCCGCGCCCCGGTTCCAGCTCGTGAAGCGCAGTTTCGGATCGCAACTTACAATCGCGGCCTCGCTCGCTTCGACAATCGTGCTGAGCAGTGAAGCGGTGTGCTCGAGTTGACGTCGGCGCTCACCGTTGGGCTGGCCGCCGAGCTCTCCATCCCGCCAGGGAAGGCCCTTTGCGAAATCAACCCCGGCATCACTGGCGTGCCCCGTCAGATCGCGTACCACCTTGGCGAAACCGACTAGCCCGCCATGATGATCGCGGATCGCACTGACTACGCTCGCGGCCCAGAAAATTGAACCGTCGCGCCGTACTCGCTGGCCGATCTGCTCGTAATGGCCGTGGGCAGCCGCCTGCGCGAGAGTCTCCGCTGGATGGCAAGCCGCGACCGCTGCAGGCGTGAAGAAACATGAGAAGTGACGCCCGATGACTTCCTCAGCCTTGTAGCCCTTCACCCGCTCGGCCGTCGCACTCCAACTGGTCACGCATCCCGCCGCATCCAGGATCATCACGGCAAGGTCCTTGACCCCGTCAGCAATCACCGCGAGCGGATGACTGCTACCACCGTGATCGAACGCACCAGGCAGTTTTTCGCGCCATCCTCCGATGCGCCGCGATGATGTAAAAGGTGTCCCCAAAACTTCACAACCTTGATCGCCCACGGGCGAGAGTGATGCGGCGGCTCGCCTTCATCGCACGCGGGTGTCGATCCCTAATCGAGCAAAGGCGATGCCCAAAGATGGGCGTAGCAGAACGCTACGCAGCGCGAGAAAAGTCCAATGACTTCAATAACCGTCGCTTTCGGCTAATGTGACTATTGCCTTGTTGCGGCACAACTTCGGTTGGCGTGCTACACTCGGTGATACATACGCAGCAGTCATCGAGTGCTGACTGGCAGTTAGCGGACTTTATTTTCCAGAGATTCGCTTGGCTCAATTGGGCGGAGCAATGTGCTCATCCAACGCCCGTCCACTTGGCTCGTACGCCTACCTCGATCAGCACCCCGAACAAGGTCGAGCGCTTGACCGGCTTGCTCAGATGACTGTCGCAGCCCGCTTCGAGGCTCTGCCGGACGGCATCTTCCAGCACCGCGGCCGTCAACGCGATAATCGGGGTTCGTGCGAGGTCATGAGCTTTTTCCCAAGCGCGGATCTGCCGGATGGCTTCGTAGCCGTCGGTTTCAGGCATGTGGAGGTCCATCAGCACCGCATCGTAATGGCGATGCTTGAAACGGTCGACCGCCTCGGAACCGCTGCTTACTAGATCGAGCTGGCATGCGCTTTTGCGCAGATATGCGTCGATCAAGATGCGATTGTCTTCCGCGTCATCGGCTACCAGTATCCGCATCGGCGGCAAGCGCTGAGTCTGAACTTCACCGGCGGCTGGCGTGCTGCGCGGTCCGCGCGCGGGGGGGTCCATCGGTTCGCCACCGCTCAAGGCTTCGCCGATGGTCAGGCATAACTCGGAGCGACGTGCCGGTTTGACGACGTAATAGCGCAGGCCGAGATCGCGCAACCTCGCTATCCATAAGGCTCGGTCGTGAAGAGGAATCAAGGCGATCATCGGAACGGGATTGGACGTCTTCATTTGTCTGATGGCTCTGGTCATCGAGGCACATGCAGTTTCAGCGGCCGGCATGTCGACAACGACTGCATCCGCGCGCGACTCAACCGCGAAGCTTGTTGACTCAGCGATCTCATTTGATTCCGCAACCAGCGCACCGCTGCTCACCAGCATCGCCACCAGCGCAGCGCGGTTGTGCTTTGTGGCGCTCATCAGCAGAATTTTTCGTCCGGCCAGACTTCGGTTCCGCCTATGGTCATCAAAATGGTTCCCGCGCGGCTGATAGCCCAATCTCACCGCGCAATGGAAATGGCTGCCAACTCCCGGCGCACTCTCAAGCCAAACTTGGCCGCCCATCAGCTCCGTCAATTGCTTAACAATGGCGAGCCCCAATCCGCTCCCCGGCGGACCGGCCGGACGAGTTGCCGCTTGTGCATAGCTGGCGAAAATCTGCTCATGGTCGCTGGCCTCGATTCCGATTCCTGTATCAATCACGCTGAAACGGAGCATTCCCGGGTCGCCCGGCTCACGCTCAATGACGATTGCAACTTCACCGGTTGCGGTGAACTTGATCGCATTACCGGCCAGATTCGTCAGGATTTGTTCGAGCCGACGACGATCGCCGATTGCGATGGCTGGCACGGCCGGCCCGATCCGCACGCTCAGTTCCAGACCCTTGCGATGGGCCTCCGGCGCTAATGTCTCGGCGACGCCCTCAACGAGATCGACCAAGTCGAATTCCGCCGATTCAAGCCGCAAGTGGCCGCTTTCGGCGCGGGCAAAATCCAGGATGTCATTGACCAACTCGAGCAGCGCGTTACCGCTATTCACGATCACGCCCAGATAGCGACTTTGCTCTTCATCGAGTGATGTCTCGCTCAAAAGCTCGGCCATACCGAGCATCGCATTCATCGGTGAACGCAGCTCATGCGACATATTTGAAAGAAAAGCGCTTTTGGACCGAACAGCCGCCAGCGCCTCTTCGCGCTCCGCCGCGACAGCCGCATAACGGCCCTCGTCGTCACTGATGGTGGTCTTTTTGACCTCGGTTCCCACATCAAGCAGCATCGGCGGGGTCTCGGCACCCCGCCACTTCCACCACTGCGAGCGCCACCACTTCGAACTCATTTTGCGTAATTACAACCAGCGATAGCGTCTGAGGCTGGGCGAAACTTGTTGCCCGTTTTGCTGGGTATCTTCAACGCTCTCGCCAGACAAGTGATATGCAATACAAAGCATAGTTGTGCTCGACAGCGCCGAACTTAGCCTAGGGTCGCTTAATTAGATTGAGTACTGGCTAAATGACAGCTCAAGGCGTGCCGAGACAGGCAGCTGAAGCACGCTCTTAGGTAGTACGATCAGCTAATGACGCGGTTACGAGTTCGTGTTGGCAGATGCGAGCTAAATGGGTCCAGCTGAACGGGAACTCACAGGCCGGAGTCGACGAGAATCAATGTATTGGAGAATAAGGCAATCAGGCCCGAAACGGTGCCTAATGAACGGGCGCGGAGGCCAAAGTGGTGTTGACGGCGGCAACCGTGCTAGTGATCTCTTGGCCCATAACCTCGTAGGCGACCAGTACTACGATAGCCACAGCAACCAGCACAAGCGCGTACTCAGCCGTGGTCTGCCCACGGAACATCCGAACGCGGCCGACTAGCGTATCGCGATGCAGTTTCAGCGCTCGCTTCAACATTTCACATTCACCGGTCAGGCCATTCGATTTCCACTCATTCGATGCTCAGGAGGCCTCTAACCGTTACCATTCATCTAAGACGTCTCTAAATCACTGACACGAAGAGCTTTAGAGTCAAGAATCTCATAACCGCCAAGTTAGTCAATATGTCTTACGTAAGCAATTCACGCAACAACAAGACTATGAGATGTGATTTTCACCATTGGAAGCCATTTCAAGGACACAAAGAATCGCTGGTACGCCCCATAACCCCCTAACGGTCGAGGTTTTTTCTTTTTGTCCGCGCTTGGGCATGGCCGACCGCACTGCTCCATTAGTCTCTCCCGCTCGCTCTCGCTATGCTCGTCTTTCAAGGGTTGATGGGGCGCCCGTGCGATCATCCGTAGTCTCTTCGCGTTACTTTCGCGGCCGGCGCCCGTCAGGTGAAGCCGATGACCAAGCTAGCCGATCCGGCATCGATAGAAAGCTATCATGCGCACATTTACTACGATCAAGACTCGCGCCCTGCCGCCTCCGCACTACGTGATCAGATGCAACATTCGTTCAAGGTCGAGATGGGCCGCTGGCGTGATGAACCAGTCGGACCGCATCCGCAGGCCATGTATCAGGTGGCATTCGGCGTCGACCAGTTCCCGCGCCTCGTGCCATGGCTGATGCTCAACCGGAGCGGGCTGACCGTGCTAGTTCATCCGAATACAGGCGACGCCTATCGCGATCACGCCGAACACGCGTTATGGCTCGGCGCCAAGCTAGAATTACGCCTCGCGATTCTGAAGGCGCTAATCGCGAAGGGCTGATTGGTGGTTAAGTTTGGGCGCGCAGCGCGCTTGCGGTGTCAGGCGTTTCCGCTGCGGCTCAAAGCGGCGATTTCCTGATCCGTGTAGCCCGCTCGCCTTAGTACCTCGCGCGTATGCTCGCCTAGCTGTGGCGCGCGTCCCGCTATGTTGATCGCGCGATCACGTCCATCTGTTGCAACTGAGACCGGATAGTAAAGATCTCGCCCCAATTCCGGATGATTGATCGGCGCAAAGCTGCCGCGCGCTTGGAAATGAGGATCGCCGAGATTTTCTTCCGGGTAACGCACGCTCGCCCACAACAAGCCTTTTGCTTGCGCGCGATGGTATAATTCTTCCGCGGTCAACGATGCAGCCAGTTTGTCCACCATAGCGTTGAAATGCCTTGCTGCTTCCGAAGGCGCATTTTTCACCAATTCGCGATAGGCCTCCGAATCGAGATCGTGCTCAACGCCCGCCTCGGTCAACATAGTGGCAATTGTGCGCCGCTCGTGCCCGCTCCAGAACAGGAAGGCTTTGACGTAACGGCCATCTTTTGTCCGCCGCAGCCATGGACGGGTGCGCGTTTCCGCGGCATGACGTCCGGTCTGCCGGTTCACGATCGCTTTGGCGTAGATGTAGGTTGGCATCGCGACTTCGGTGCAAGTGCTGACCGCCTCGTGAATCGAGACGTCGATCACGTCGCCTTCGCCAGTCAGCTCCCGCGCGTTGAGCACGCCCAGAATCGCGATCACGGCGTGTTCGCCGGCGATATGGTATGCCTGCCACATTCCGGGCGCGATCGGCGGCGTATCGTAAACGCCTTCCTTGTTCGGATCGTAACCACACGACATCATCACGCCGCCCAACGCCAGATGGGTCAGGTCGGTCATCTTCAGATCACGAAAAGGACCGTCGAGACCGCACGGAGTGAGCGTGCATATCACTAATCGAGGATTGACGATCTGCAACTCGTGATGGAATTCAAGCCGCTTCGCGACCTCGGCAGCGTCGCCTGAATCGAGAATTACGTCGGCGGTTGCCGCCAGCCGCCGGATGACGTCGTTCGCCCGCGCACCACTCGCGCCGATGCTGACACTCTGCTTGCCCAAGTTGTAACGCGCGAAGTGAAGGCTGTGCTCAGGATGGTGATCGGCCGTCGTGAACGGTCCGAACTGCCGCGAGGCCGAGCCTTCAGGTCCTTCGAGCTTGATGACCTGCGCACCGAGCGATCCGAGCAGCATCGCGGCAAACTCGCCGCGCTCATCGCCTACTTCGAGGACCGTGATCCCTTCGAGTGCTGAACCCAGTAATGCTTCGGTATTCAAATCGTCCATTCCTCGCGCAGCGTTTGGACTTCGGAATCGCTCAGTCCCAGGATTTCGCGGTAGACGTAGTCGTTATCCTGACCCATCACGGGAGCCGCCCGCGCGATCGGCCCGCCTACGCTCACCGGCGTATGTTCGAAGTGCGCGGGAAAGTTTTCGATCGGCCACGTCCCGATCTCCAAATGTTCGAGCGGCACGAAGTACCCGCGCGACTTGAGTTGCAGATCGCGCTCACAGCGGTCAGCCGCATTCTGTACGACCGCCGCCGCTATTCCGGCGCGCTGCAGGCGGTCCATCAATTCGTAACGATCGGCGTTGATAGTCTCGGCGGTGAGCAGACGATCGAGTTCGTCTTCATCGGCTTTACGCCCTGCCGTGCGCGCGAAGCGTGTATCATCAGTCCATGCCGGTGCGCCGATCGCATGCGCCAAGGCCTTCCATTGCGCGTCGTTTTGAACCGCAATTGCGATCCATTCATCGTCGCCCTTGCAGCGATACGCTCCATGGGGCGCCCAGTCCGCGATATGCGATCGGTTGCCGTAGCGGACGGTCGGTTTGCCGGTTAGCTGCGCTTCCAAGATCGCCGTACCCGAGACGATCATCCCGGTCTCCGCCTGCGACACGTCGACGTAACAACCTTTGCCCGTTCGCTTACTGCGGAGCAGCGCCGCCAGCACCAGCATTGCGCCGTAATAGCCAGTCGAATGGTCGAGGTATGAGTAACCCCATCCCGCCGGCTCGTCGCGGTCAGGCAACCCGGACATATGCGTCAATCCGGAGAGCGCCTGCGCTGTCGGTCCGACGCTGACGTAATCCTTGTAGGTCCCCGATTTGCCCATACCGGTGATCTGCATATAGATCAGCCCAGGATTGATCTCGCGCAGCGCGTTGTAGCCAAGCTCCCAGCGATCCATCTGGCCGGGGCTGTAGTTTTCACACACTACCTGCGCCTTCGCGATGAGCCGTTTGAACAGCTCACGACCCTGCGGCAGGCTCATGTTGAGGGTGATTCCGCGCTTGCCCGTATTGATATTGTTAAACAGGCCGCTGCGGTTAAGGCTTTCAGAATCGCCTCCTGGGGCTACCGGGCGCACACCGCGCAGCATGTCGAGCGCCCGCTGATCGTGCCATTCGACACGGATTACCTCGGCGCCCATCGTCGCCAGCATCCGCGTAGCGTTGGGACCTGCGACGATCTTGGTCAAGTCGATTACGCGGACGCCCTCGAGTGGACGCCGCCTGCCCGATCCGGATTGTGTCATCGTGCTCCCGCCTTAGGCCGTCACAGTCGTAGGACTGAGCCGGAACCATTCGAGACTCTAGTCAATCCGCACTGATCGTCAAGTCCGCGCGAACGATCGTTTAGTTGCGATTGGCCAATCTTGGGAATCGCTACTGCGAGGTCCATCGCGCCCCGGGGCGAGAATTCATCTGCACCCACTCATTTGCATCGGCGAGCCGCTATTGATGAAATTGCGCGCGCCATGATTATAGCGATGAATTTAGGTGTCCGCGCCGCGTCGTGAGCAGAGCCGATGGAAGCCGATCTGATCCTCCTTCACCGCAAGACCGTGATGGTGATTGACGATGACGCCGAAAACCGCGCCACAGTCGCAGATCTGCTCGAGCTTAACGGCTACCTCGTAACGCAGGCGGCTAACGGCAGCGACGCCCTCGCGCAGCTCAAACTGGGAGCGCCGCCGCCAGCATTGATCCTGCTCGATCTGATCATGCCTGTGATGGACGGCCGCGCGTTCATCCGCCGGACGCGCAGCCGCTCATGGTTGGCCCGCGTCCCAATCGTGGTGATGGCGGAAGACCCCAAGCCCGTCCCAGCGATTACTGCCGCCGTGGCGATTTTGAAGAAGCCGTTCGCCGGCAATACGTTGCTCAACTGCGTCAATCGTTACGCCGCTGCAACCGCTACTCCGCCGCCGCTCAGATAATTGGCGGCGCTGGCGGCCTAGGGGGCGCAGTATACGCGGCGTTTTAGATCGCACCGCTGTCGCGCAGGGCTGCGATGTCCTCCCAGCTATAGCCAATCTCCAGCAGGATCTCCTCGGCGTGCTGCCCATGCTCAGCGACCTCGCCGGTATCGGTCTCGACCTTGCCGCCGAGCGTGACTGGCCGGCCCGTTACGGTCATCTTGCCGACCACCGGATGAGCGAGTTCAAGCAAATAGCCATTCGCGCGCGCCTGCTCGCTGTGCAGCACCTGCTGATGATTCGCGACTTCGGTCACGAGAATATCGGCCGCAGTGAGCAACTCGAGCCATTCGGCCGTGTTCTTGCCGGCGAAAAGGCCGTCAAGCACTGCTTCGATTTTGTCGCCGTGGAAGTTGCGTGTGGCATTGTCACCGCATTCTGGATCGTTCTGCAGATGCTCGATTCCCATGATTTTGCAGAAGTCCGGCCAACGCTTGTCGTCGACGCCGGCGATACACAAGTAGCCGTCTTTGGTGCGGAACGCGCCCCATACGCCATGCAGAAACGGATGGCCTCGGCCGGCCCGCCCCGGTTCGGTCCCCGTCATCGAGGCGTAGTTCAGCTCGAAGCCCTGCGCGGCGATCATCGTGCCGTAAATTGATGCGTCGACGCGCTGCCCATGCCCAGTGCGCTCGCGCTCGAACAGTGCCGCTAAGACGCCGCTCGCCAGCGTCAATGCTCCTGCCTGATCGGCTATTGCTGCGCCAGCTGCGAGTGGCGGATCGGAGGGCATCCCCGTCTTCGACATCAGTCCGCTGGCAGCTTGCGCGAGCGTGTCTCGGCTCGGGCGGCGCGCCCATGGTCCCTTCGGCCCCCACGAACTACCCTGGGCGAAAATGATTCGCGGATTAATCTTAGCGAGATCGTCGTAACCGAGTCCTAACCGCTCCAGCACGCCCGGCCGATAATTGGTCAGAATAACGTCGCTATGCTTGGCCAGCCGCCGCACGATTTCGATCCCGTCCGGCTTCTTCAAATCGACCGTGATACTGCGCTTCCCCCGGTTCATCGCGATGTAGTAATGCGACAGGCCAGCGTGTTTTACGTTAGGCCCGCCAATGAGGCCTGCCAGCAGCCAGCGGCTCAAATCGCCGGTCTCGCGATTCTCGACCTTGGTCACTTCGGCGCCGAGATCAGATAGAAAGAGGCCTGCAAAAGGCCCCTGAATTTCCTGCGCTATCTCGATGACTTTAATTCCTGCCAGTGGCTTGCCCATGCGCGATTACTCCCGGAAGTCTGGCCGCTGTAACGGCGGCGGCGCGTATTATCATGCGAGCCGCGCCGATTCTTCAAGCGTATTTTCTTCATGCGCCTCATAGTAGCGGCTAAGCTCGTTCGCCATGGAACGCAGCATCTACGAGTTCCCGGCGATCTTCCGCCGCGTCCACATGGAAAGGCCCGGCGAGATCGAGGCCGAGACCGCTTTTATGCGCGCAATCTGGGGGCGCCATCGCAAGCGTCCGGTCCGCCGGATTATGGATATTGCTTGCGGGGAGTCACCACACGGGCAAATTTTCGCGCGCGATGGCCTGACGATCGTCGGGATCGACCGCTCGCCCGAAATGCTCGCAGCTGGCCGCAATAAAAATACTGTGATGCCGAAGCTGCGGTTCTATCGCCGTAACTTCGAGCGCTTCACATTGCCTGAATTGCCCTTCGACGCAGCCTTCATGATGTCAGAGACCTTTCCGGTGATGGCTGCTAATTCAGCAATCATTTCCCATCTCCAATCTGTCGGGCGGCTCCTGAAGAAGGAGGGACTGTACTGTATCGATATTGACCGTCACGACGGCATCAAGTTGGTGACTCGCCGCAACGTCTGGCGCCGGCGCCAGGTACGAATCGGACAGACGCGCGTCGCCGTGCGCGAGCTTCATCGGCCGATCAGTTGGCATAGCGCGCTTCATTCGATTTACGAGCTCGAATGTACGATTCGTTTTCCCGACCGCACGAGCGTCCTGACCCGCGATCTGATTCCCGTTCGTTACATGACGCCGCCGCTGATGGAGTTGACCGCCGCTGCGTCGGGTATGTTCCGGATGGTCGCCGCGTATCCCGACCTTTCTTTCACTATGTCGCTCGACGAATGTTGGGGGCGATGGTTCGCTGTGTTAGAGCGAACGTAAGATGTAAGGTTGGCGGGTCTTTGGTTATGATCGAGCGGTTTAGGCGGAGTTGACGTCGCTGATTAATCACTGAGATGGAGCGGGCCGTGCGGCGACC
>DATKPK010000283.1:0-5279 GCA_035524095.1 Binataceae bacterium (SeqCode)
AAGCGCGGGTACGATACCCGTCCGCTGGTGGCGCTGGGATTTTTACTGGTGGCGGGAGCGAGCTGGACGCTCGGAAATCTCGACCTTAACATGGCGATGTCGAACTTTATCTATCCGACGATCATACAAGGTGTCGGGGTAGGGCTGATTTTTCCGAACCTGTCGGCGTCGGCGCTGGGCTCGATCCCGCGCGAGCAGATCGGCTACGCGGCGAGCCTTTATTCGATGACGCGAAATATCGGCGCGTCAATTGGAACCTCGGTACTGACGACGATTTTGGTGCATCGCGAGCAGGTGCAACAGAGCCAACTGGTGCAGCACGTATCGGTGTTTGACGCGTGGCGGCTAAGCGAAAGCCCAAGCCAGATGCCGGGTGCGATGCATTTCAATTACGCGGGACAACTCGTCACCGGGCAAAAGCAGGGCCTCGAAATGATCTACAGCACGGTGCAGGCGCAGGCGATGATGCTGTCGCTCAACAGTATTTACCGGATGCTGGCGTTCGTTATGATTTCGGCGACACTGCTGTGCGCGTTCCTGCCACGTCCGCGCGGCAAAGCGCCTGCCGGGGCGCATTAGAGACGGTTGCCCGTGCCCAAGGGTTGGTTTAGCCTGACGCTGTGCCAATCAACGCCGCATACCGGCGCTCCGAACTTCTCTACAGATTGATCATGCCGTTAGCGCCGATGCGCGAGTTCGAGCCGATCGGCGCAGTTAGTGGCTGACCCTACTTTGAGCAATTCGCTAGAAGAATTCAGTCTGATCGCACGACTGGTCGCGAAGCTGCCGCGGAGCCAGCGGACGATCCTTGGACCGGGTGACGACTGTGCGATTCTGGCGCCGTCGCGCGTGGCGGAAGTCGTGACGATGGATTCCATGGTTGAGGGAGTGCATTTTCGGGTCGAGTGGACGACACCGGAGGCGCTTGGAGCGCGCGCACTGGCGGTCAACCTGAGCGATATTGCGGCGATGGGCGGAACGCCGGCGGCATGCGTGGTGAATCTCGCGATCCGGCCGGGACTCGGCGTGCGCTTCTTCGATCGGCTTTACGCTGGGATGGCGAAGGAGGCGGCAGCCGCGAAAACGGATATCGTTGGTGGGAATATCACGCGGGCGAGCGAACTCGCGATTACGATCACGGTGATGGGTGAAGTGCCGAACGGGGCGATGAGGCGCGACAGTGCGCGGGCTGGCGATGAGATTTATGTTACGGGAACGGTGGGCGATGCGGCGGCGGGACTGCGGATCATGCAAGGCGCTATCAAGGCGAGGGGGAAGGCGCGAACGTACCTGGTGAATCGCTACTTGAGCCCGAGTGCGCGGCTCGAAGCGGGGCGGCGTCTAGCGCGAATGCGGCCGATACCTTCGGCAATCGACATAAGTGACGGGCTGATGCAGGACCTTGGCCATGTCCTCGAGCGGAGCGGTGTGGGAGCGGAAATCGAAGTGGAAGCCATACCGCGATCAGAGGCCTATCGGGCGGTGGCCGGCGACGATCCGGCGCTCGCGCTGAGTGGGGGCGATGACTACGAGTTGCTCTTCTGTCTTCGGCGGAGAGAATCAGAGGCGGCGTTGAGCCGGCGCCTTGGCGTGGCGGTCAGCCGGATTGGGCGGATCGTCGGTAGGCGGCAGCTAACGCTGATCGGCGCCGATGGAACGCGGCAGCCCTACAGCGGAGTTGCCGGTTGGAATCAGTTGCGGGAGCATTAGAGCAGATGCTGATGCTCTTATTGCCGATCGCGGTTGCATCGCTGCTGGTAATCAGTGCGATCCTGGCGGCGTCGGAAACCGCGCTGTTTTCGCTCACCCGAATGGAGCATACGCTCGAGCAATTGACCGGCCCGGTGCGGGCGGCAGTCGAGCGATTGATGGGGCGTCCGCTCGAATCGATTATGGTGATAATCGGGCTGAACGAAGCCGCGAACGTCTTTGCGGAATGCCTCGCGACTACGTTTTTGATTCTATGGCTCGGCAAGCTGGGCGCATATCTGTCGGTGCCCTTGATGTTGGTGACGGTGCTGATCTTCTGCGACATCACGCCCAAGACGCTGTCGCTGGCATTTCCGACACTGGTGGTGCAGGTCAGTGCGCGGCCCTTGGCGGTGCTCGCGAGTTTCGCTCATCCAATGGCAAAGTGGTTCACGCCAGCGCAGCCGCCGCCACGTCCGGAGCCGGTGTCAGAGGAAGAGTTCAAGGCACTGCTCAAGGCGAGTGAATTCCAGGGCGAAGTCGAGCCGCGCGAGCGTGAGCTAATCCATCGGGTGTTCGACTTCGATAATCGGCGCGCGGGTGAGGTTATGACGCCGCGCGAAAAGATGTTCATGATGGACGTCGGAACACCGCCTGACCGTGTGATTGCGGAAGTGGTGGCGGGGCATTTTTCGCGGGTCCCGATTTACCGGAATAGTCCCGACAACATTATCGGCGTGCTTCATGTCAAAGACCTTGTGATTCGCAGCCTGGATGCGCCGCCGCGGCTCGAACGGCTGGTACGTTCAGCCAATTTCATCCCGCCGAGCCGCCCGCTTGGCCAACTGTTTGACGAGATGCGGCGGGGACGCTTTCAGCTTGCGATCGTAGTGAACGAGTACGGGCGCGTGCTGGGCGTGATCACACTGGAGGATTTGCTGGAGGAACTCTTCGGCGAGATTCGCGACGAATTCGACTACGACGGTCCAGAAGTTCTGGCGGTTACCGATAACGAATGGCTGGTTTCGGGAGCGATAGAGATCGATCGGCTGAGACGGGCGCTAGCGAACGGTAAAGCGCCAGATGCGGCGGGACTGTTCGGCGCCGATGGTAAGCATACGCTGGGCACGATGGTCTTGCGGCGGCTGGGGCGGGTGCCGCGCCCGGGAGAAAAGTTCAGGATCGGGAATTTTGAAGCGGCGGTAGAGCGCGTGCGTGGTGCAACGGTCGAATTGGTCAGGCTAAGCAGATGCACCTAGCACTACTGGTAGCAGCGATTATCGGTTGCGTGATCGCACAGGCATTTTTCGCCGCAAGCGAAATCGCATTGGTGACGGCTGACGAAGTGAAAGTCTTCGCCGAGGAGGCGCAGGGTAAACGGTCGGCGCGGATTCTCAGCGGACTGTTGCAGCGGCGCGACCGGATGGTCGCATTGCTGTTGACGGGCAACAATCTGGCGACGGTGATCGCGGCGGCGACGCTGACAAGTTTTCTGCATGACCTTGGACCGCACAAATCGCTGGCAGCACCGTTTATTCTTGCACCCGTATCGCTGATGCTCGGCGAATCGATCCCCAAGATGCTGGCGCTGCGAGCGCCAATTGTGTTTGCGCGATTCGCCGCACGGCCGCTCGCTCTGGTTGCAGGGCTACTCGCGCCGCTGTTGATCGCCGAAACCGCGCTGAGCCGGACGCTGCGGCGGGTGGCGGGAGTCTCGCCGGAAAGCGAGGATGCGTTCCTGACCCGCGAGGATCTCGCGCTGCTAGTGCGGCGGCGCAAGCCAGAGGGAATCGGTACGGGTGCTGCGGCAGCTAGTGATGAAATCATGCCGGCTGAGACGCAGATGATCTCACGGATTCTACGCTTTACCCATACCGAGGCTCGGCAGGCGATGGTGCCGCTGGTGCGGGTTGAAGCAGTGCCTGAGGAGACCACGGTCGCGGGGGTTATCGAGGTTGTTCGGCGCGAGGGCTATACACGGATTCCGGTGTTTCAGAGTCGGATCTTCAATATCGTTGGCGTGGTCCATGCGTTCGATTTGCTGGAGGCGCCGGATCGCAGCCGGCCAGTGAGCGAGATTGTGCGACCGGTCAGTTACTTTCCCGAGTCGACACCGATCGACGAGATTCTGGTCGCGCTACAGCGAACGCGCGAATCATTCGCGGTAGTGGTGGACGAATATGGCGGCGCAGCGGGAATCCTGACGATGGAAGATTTGCTGGAAGAGGTTGTCGGGGATATCGCGGACGAACATGACGTCGATGAAGAAGTGGTGCGAGTGGTCAATCCGCGCACGCTCGCGGTGTCGGCGCATGCGGGGGTGGTGGAACTTAACGAACGCTTTGGGCTCCAGCTTCCGGAGTCGCCTGAGTATGCTACGATCGGCGGATTGGTAGTCGAACGCCTCGGTCATATTCCCAAGCCGGGTGAGCAGCTCAAGGCCGGTGACGCCACGATTGCAGTGGCGCGCAGCGACGCGCGCGCGGTCAGGGATGTGACGATCCATCTAAGCCGGCCGTTACGCCCTGAGCATCCGCGACGGCGATGACCGAAGCGAAAATCCGTCAACTGCTGAGACAGGTTGCGGAGCGCCGGGTAAGTCCCGACCAAGCGCTGGAAAAGCTACGCGATCTGCCGTTCGAGGACTTGGGCTTTGCCCAGATTGATCATCATCGCACGCTGCGCCGCGGGCTTCCTGAAGTGATTTTCGGTGAAGGGAAGACGGCAGCGCAGATTATTGCGATCGGCAAGCGGATCGTAGCGAACGAAACCAATCTCGTGATTACGCGGCTGGACGCGGTGAAGGCGCAGGAAGTTAAACGCAAGCTGCACGAGCTGGACTATCACGAGGAAGCACGAATCGGCACGATTCTGACTGAAACGCCGCGAGTGGTGAGTCACGGCATGATCGGCGTGCTGTGTGCAGGCACGTCGGACATTCCGATCGCGGAAGAGGCGGCTTTGTGTGCGGAGCTATTCGGCAATTCGGTGGAACGGCTCTACGACGTAGGCGTTGCCGGACTGCATCGGCTGGTGGCCAACCTGGCGTTGATCAGGCGCGCGACCGTTCTAATCGTCGCAGCCGGGATGGAGGGTGCATTGCCATCAGTGGTGGCGGGGATGGTGAGTGCACCGGTGATCGCGGTACCGACCAGCATCGGCTATGGGGCTTCGTTCAAGGGAATTACGGCACTGCTGGGCATGCTGAACAGCTGTGCGAGTGGCGTGACGGTGGTGAATATCGATAATGGCTTCGGGGCGGCCTTCGCCGCAACGCTGATCAATCGTGCCGGGCTCGGCCGCGGCAATGCGGATGGCTGAAAGGAAGCATCTCACCAGCGGGCGGACGCGGCGGGCGATTAAGATGGGTGGTCTCGCGTCGCAGGTGGGTTCAAGCTACCTGTGGACCTCGCTGCGGCGGCCTTTCCTCAAGTCAGACCAATACGAGCAAGAGATGCTTGATACGCATCTCAAGAACGCGGTGCGGATCGTCGAAGGCTCGCGGCAACTGCGCGGCGCTTTCATGAAGCTGATCCAGATGCTCTCGACGCGAGAGGACCTGCTGCCGGGGGAGGCACTGGACATTCTCA
>DATKPK010000284.1:0-15611 GCA_035524095.1 Binataceae bacterium (SeqCode)
GAAAACCCGCCACGGGCCAAATATTGGAGCCTCTCAATTGAGTCTGTTGAGTGCACAAACTGCCGGCCAGGCCGGCTTAAACCGGATCACGCAGGCCGCTTTCTCTACTTCCGGTCGGTCCGAATTTCCGGAACAGGTCACCCACGGCGTCGCTCTAGTTCTTCAACGAAGGAATAAAGGGGGGCATGCCAGTTTGAGCGGTAACCCCTCCATCTACGACCATCATAGCTCCGGTGATGAACGTAGCTTCGTCGGAAGCCAGAAATGTTACCATACTAGCTATCTCTTCCGGTTCCCCCATGCGACCGACAGGATGGCTCGTGCCCATCCTGCGCCGGAACTCGTCGGCGCGATCGCCGCCAAGGACTTCAGCGACGCGAGTGTTAATGCCGCCAGGACACACGCAATTGATCCGAATTTTGTGTTTGGCATTTTCCAACGCCGCCGCGCGGGTCAGGTTGATGACCCCGGCCTTGGCGGCATTGTAAGAGGCCATCCCGTAGTCGCCGCCCATACCGGATATCGAAGCAGTATTGAAAATCACTCCTCCGCCCTGCGCCCGCATGATCGGAACCGCATACTTGATACCGAGGAAAGTGCTCGTAAGCGTCACCGCCATCACGCGGTTCCATGATTCGAGGGTAGTATCTTGAACTAATCCAACTTCTGCCATCCCGGCATTATTGAAGAGAATGTCGAGCCGGCCATAAGAATCGAGCGCGAGCTTGATAGTCGCCTGAATCGCTTCCGAGTCGGACGCGTCCATCTTAATCGATGCGGCTCGTCCTCCGGCAGCCTTAATTTCTTCATTGACGGCTCGCCCGCGAGTGCCACTTAGGTCGGCGATGACCACCGCTGCACCTTCTTTAGCAAAGCGCCGCACCGTGGCAGCTCCAATCCCCGATCCACCTGCAGTCACAATGGCGACCTTACCTTCAAGTTTACCAGCCATGTTTTATTCCTATCCTCTCGCCAGAATCCGCTGGCCGATTATATCCTGCCGAACTCAAAAGTCCCGGGCCGTGCCCACAACGTAGGTGGTAAGCGAATTCGACCCTCAAACTTAACCGCAATGACCTAGTGACCGATAAGAGAATCTATCACTGATGTGGAAGATTTTGTTGTGGTTGTTTTTGGCTCTTCCCTCACTGCTCGTCCAGAGGCCTGACCGATCGGAACTGTGCGAGTAGTAATGCGTCGTAAACCAGTTTGCAGGCCCCACCAAGAATGAGCGGCCAGCCGAAAAGGGAGTAATCGAGCAGCGCGCCTGCGGGCAGCGGCGCCATCGCTGATGCCAGACTGCGCGGTACATTGGTGACTCCTGCTGCCGCCGCACGTTCCTCAGGCGGCACCACCGCCATCACGTACGACTGACGGGCCGGCACGTCCATCGAGGACATCGATGCGCGCAACAACAGGAACGTCAGAGCGAGTCTGACGTCGGGCATCATCCCGGCGAGAATCAAGCAAAGGTTCGCTGGAATGTGAGTATAGGCCATGGTGCGAATACGTCCGATTCGCGCAACGAACCATGACGACGCCAGTTGTGAGCACGCGCCCAGCAATCCAGTGACGAAGAAGAACGAAGCGGCAGACTGAAGCGAGAGTTGGAAACGGCGAAACAGCCACAGGGCTAGCAGCGACTGGATCGCGAGTCCGCCGCCAAATGAATCCAGACTGAAGAGCGCTGCCAAACGGACCACGATGGCGCGCGACCGCGCGAGCGGCTTTGCGCCCGGCAACTGTGGCTCGGCCTCAATCGCAGGCGTCAGCGACCAATAGATGGCAGCGACTAGGAGAGCGAGAACGGCGTACGCAACGAAGCCAGAACGTTGCGCAGCGACCCCGTTCGCATGCATCCGGGCCGCTATAATCGCGGGGACCGCACTGGCGAGCGCACCGATCGCTCCCATTAATGCACCGCCGACATTGTAGCGCGAGAAGATGGCCGTGAGGTCGTGCGCCGCGACGGTCTCGGCCAGTGCCGCCTGCTCGACCGGCAGGAAGAGGCTGACGTCGCCCGCCGAGGGATTGAGCGTGCCGGCGAACGCGATTACGAATAGTGGCCAGAAGGCCGTGACGGTCGCGAAGCCGATACCAGTCGCAAACATCAGAGCGCAAGATGCCAGCATCACGCGCCTGCGCCCAAGTCGATGAGCCGCCAGCCCGACCCATAGCGTTAGAGCAGCGGAACCGATTAGCGTTCCGAAGACAATTGCCCCCACCTGCAGAGAGTTGAAGCCGATCGCCGTTAAATAGCTCGGCAGCAGCACGCTGACCCCGCCGTCGGCGAGTCCGCGCAACGCCCGCGTGACGAGCAACCGCTGGCCATCGCCGGTGGTGCTACGTGGATACCAGAGACCGGAGGAATTCAGCATCGGCTAAGGCAGGGTTCTGCGATCGCCTAGACACCATACTGAGCTTCATCGAGGGACGCCAGGCCGCCGCACGCAGAGTCCTCGAGCCCGTATCAATTTAGATTGCAATAAGCTATATGATAATTGCAATCTGTGATAACAAAGGTCGATGACTCTCGGCGAAAAATTGCGCCATCTGCGGATGGTGGAAGGTGTGTTGCGCGGCATGGACCGCGCGATGACTCAGCAAGAGCTGGCACGCGCGCTAAAAAAGGAATTAGGAAACGGACTCAGCCAAGCTTATCTGTCGCAAATAGAGAACGGTGCACGCGCCCATCTGACCAATACCTCGCGGATGTTGCTGGCGCGTTTCTTCAAGGTCCATCCGGGGCACTTGGTCGATGATCCCGAGGGTTATCATACGGAATTAGCCAGCGGTCTGCGGATGCGCGAAGATCGGCTTGAAGCGTGGCTTCTCAGTGGTGCCGAGAAGTTCGCACACGATCCCGAGTTAAGCGAAACGATACGCCGGGTCGCGGGGCGTGATGACACGCGCAAATGTCTATTGCTGCTGGGCGCTATTCTGGAAATGCCCGATTTAGCAGAGCGGCTGACTGAGGTTTTGCAGCCTGCAACGGACGCGTCAGCGGCGCGCGGTGGCCGTCGAAAGCAAGCGGTGAAGTTATGACCTGGGCAACGTTATACCTGGTGTGCTTCCTCGTTGGTGTGGCGCTGAGTCTACTCGCGTTTCTCGGCGGCCTGCACCTGCCGCATTTGGATGCACATTTGCCCCACAGTCATGGCGCAGCGCCGCATGCGATTAGCGGACGCGCGGGGCGCGGAGCTGAAATGCCGTGGTTCAACTTCGCTACGATGACGGCGTTTCTAACTTGGTTTGGAGGCGCGGGTTTTTTGCTGACGCGCTATTCGACGCTGATGGTCACGGTGATTTTGCTCGCGGCCGTCGCGGCCGGACTGGTGGCGGCCGCTGCGATCTTCTGGCTAGTAGTGAAACTATTGCTCAGTCACGATCGCGCATTGGATCCGGCCGACTACGAAAGGGTGGGGGTCTTAGGTCGCGTGATTAGCCGCATCAGCACGGGAGGTACCGGCGAGATAATCTTTTCATTGGCCGGAACCCGGCAGACCTGCGGCGCCCGAAGCGAGGATGGTCAGCCACTCACGCGCGGCACTGAAGTGGTAATCACGCGTTACGAACATGGAATCGCGTACGTGCGGCGATGGGATGAGATGATCGATGACAAGCGCATGGACAATCAGCTTACAATGGCGTCAAGCCAGAATGATCGTCGTAACCGATGAGAAGCTGCGTTTTCAAGCACCAGGCAAGGCCGATTCGCGGCCTGGCTATTGCGAGTTGACTGGAGGGGGCCGATGAGTTTTCCAACCGAAGCTTTCGTGATTGCCGGCACGGCGGTGGCCGTCTTGATTCTGCTGACCGGGGTTTTCGCGAAACTATATCGCAAGGCCGGACCGCACGAAGCGCTGGTGGTGTACGGCTTTCGCGGCACGCGCGTGATCAAAGGACATGGCACGGTAATCCTGCCGATGGTCGAGAGCTGCCGTGAACTGTCATTGGAATTGATGTCTTTCGACGTCGCGCCGCAACAGGATCTTTACACCAAGCAGGGTGTGGCGGTGACAGTGGAGGCGGTTGCACAAATCAAAGTCAAGTCCGATCCGGAATCTATTTTGACCGCATCGGAGCAGTTTCTCACCAAGACGCCGCCGGATCGCGAGGCGCTCATTCGGCTGGTCATGGAAGGGCATCTACGCGGCATCATCGGCCAGCTCACGGTGGAAGAAATCGTCAAACAGCCGGAGATGGTGGCAGATCGTATGCGCTCAACCTGCGCCGATGACATGAACAAGATGGGGCTTGAAGTTATCTCGTTCACGATTAAGGAAGTCCGTGACAAGAACGAGTACATCACCAACATGGGGCGTCCCGATATCGCAAGGATCAAGCGTGATGCCGACGTCGCCACGGCCGAGGCTGACCGTGACACGGCGATTAAGCGTGCAATCGCACTGCGAGAATCAGCAACCGCCAAAGCCCAGGCCGATCAGGAGCGGGTCGCTGCGGAAACCGCCTCGCTTGCGCTCCAGGCCGAAGCGCAGCGCGACCTCGAAGTCAAAAGAGCCTCCTATGCGGAGATGGTCAAGCGGCAGCAGGCACAGGCAGACAAGGCCTACGAAATTCAAGCCAACGTCATGCAGCAGCAATTGATCGTGGAATCCGTGAAAGTCCAGCAGGCTGAAAAAGAACAGCAGGTAAAAGTGCAGGAGGCTGAAATCGTGCGGCGCGAAAAAGAACTAATAGCGACCGTGCTTAAGCAGGCCGAGATTGAACGCCAGCGCATTCAGACGTTGGCTGAGGCTGAGCGATCAAAAACCATCGCTGAGGCTGAAGGCCGCGCCAGTGCGATTCGAGCACAGGGCGAAGCAGAAGCCGAGATCATCTTCAAAAAAGGAGATGCCGAGGCGCGAGCCATGAATATCAGAGCCGAAGCCTATCAGGAGTACAACCAGGCCGCGGTGCTTGACAAGCTGATCACAAGCTTGCCTGAAGTAGTCAAAGCACTAGCCAGTCCCCTGGCCAAAGTAGATCACATCACAGTGGTCTCAACCGGCAACGGCGATTCCGCCGGAATGCATAAAATCACGGGCGACCTGACGCAAATGGCGGCGCAAGTGCCGGCATTATTCGAGGCACTGTCGGGCATGCAGATGTCCGAGTTGCTGGGCAAGATAAGAGTGCTCGGTGACAAGTCGGGTCATCCGGCTGACGTGCGTCCGCGTATCGACGACAAGCCGCCTGGATCAACTAAATAATTTCAGACTTATGAAGCGAAGTCGCAGTGAAGCGAATAAGGAGTTTCCCAATGGCATTACTGGATCGTGTAGCGACGTTGGTACTGGCCAATTTGAATGACCTGGTCGATAAGGCCGAGAACCCAGAAAAGATCTTGAAGCAGGTAATCCTGGATATGGAGAACCAGTACATGCAAGTCAAGACGCAAGTGGCCATTGCGCTCGCGGATTTGCACGTACTGCGCCAGAAGCATCGCGAAAATATTAAGACGCTTGCAGACTGGATGCGCAAGGCGGACTTGGCGGTCGGCAAGCAGGACGATGAGTTAGCGCGCGCGGCATTGAGCCGGGCCTTAAGTGCGGAACTGGCTGGCGCCACTCTCGAGCAGCAGATAGCAGATCAGCAGGTCCAGGTGGATTCGTTGAAAACGGCGTTGAATAAGCTCGAAGTTAAGCTGACGGAGGCTAGGACGAAAGCGGACTTACTAATCGTGCGCCATCGCCGATCGCGCGCGGCCAATCGTGTCGCAAGCTCGCAAGATTCATCGGACCCTGCTAGTACCTTCGAGCGGATGCGATCGAAGATCGTTCGCGAAGAAGCGATTAGCCGAGCGAATGGGGAATTGTTTGGCGATGATTTTGATGATCGGTTTCGTGCAATGGAGCGTAACGAGAAAATCGATTCCTTGCTCAGTGAAATCAAAGCTAAAAGAGGCATCGGAGCATGACTGCGTGGGTGGTAGATGGGTCATGGCCGGTGCCGCCGAGCAAGCCGTAATCTTTTGACTAGATTTCTCGGCGCGCAAGCTTTCGAAGGCGGAAAAGAAATTGGCGATTAGAATCTCGGGAATGCCGGTGCACGGGATTGAGGTTGATTCCCGTACGGGGTGTGCTCACTATCGAAGTACGCTTGATATCGTGGCGATTAAACTTGCCTGTTGCCGGAGATATTATTCCTGTTTCTTTTGCCATCAAGCGGAGGCTGACCATTCGGCGCGTATCTGGAATCGCGATCAGTTCGGCGAAAACGCGATTTTGTGCGGCGCTTGTGGCACCGAATTCAGCATCGTCCAATATCTCGCCTGCAAGGCAAGCTGCCCGATCTGTGGATCAAAGTTCAATCCGCGCTGCGACTCTCATTACTCTTTGTACTTCGAGATTGTGTGAGCCAAAGCCTAAAGGCTCTAACAGCTGACGTATAACCTGCGCGGAGGCAGTCACAGCTGCTTCCAGTACCACGAACTGGCTGGCTTCGGTGGCCAAAATGATCCATGAAGCTTTCCGCCTCCCGCACGACAGTGTCGTCACTACCATTCACGATGTGACGAATACTCAAACAGTGGTGGACCATTTTCATAGAAAATGTTCAAGCTGAAGAGCGAATCGCGATGCCGTTAACTTTTAGTCATTGATACTTGACACGGAGTCATAGCCTCCGATATTTATTCCTTCAACATAGGCGGGATCGATCGCTGATAAGAGATCGTGTGCGGGGACCACTATTATCTTCGATGACGCAGCCGGCTCGACCTGAGTGCAAAAACTGCGAACGGGATCACAGAAGCCTGTGGAGCCGCCGAGTCAGCGAGGCGATAAACGCAGCGGAGAAGCGCGTCCGGCGAAAAGAGCGCAAGCCTAGAAAGAAGATGACTAGCTAGATGGCGCGGGTCGCGCATGCGAGACGCAATACACTCTAGCGACCCGAAACCGAAAGAATAAGTTCATGGCCACCGAGTTAACGACCTGCAATGTCGTAAAGCTGTATGCGCGAAAGGCGCCTGGCAGCAGGATTTACCAAAATCGACCATGCGCAAGTTGCGGCAGGCCCATCGGCCGCAACCGCAACTACGTGCGCAGCAACGACTGCGGCACGATTGTAATGTTGCATCGTCGTTGTTTGCTCGCCGAGATGCGCGCCTGCTGCGCACTCGCCTGAGCTGGCATCTTTGCGATCTTCAGTTCAGATGCCGTGCTGGACGATGTTACCCCCTTCCGTGACTATCCGCGAATTGAACGCGTTGACCGCTTATAAAGATCAGCACTCTTCCGAGCGGAAGTAGGGCAGCAAACCCGTTTCTGGGTGGCAGTTAACGTACTCGAAAATCTGGCCGGTCCCCGGCAGGACGGAAACCTCGTGCCAAAGCTTTAGTTTCAGGCTCGATCCGTATTCTTTGGCCATGGTTAGGAACTTCGCGAAGATCGCCAGATGTGTTGGGTGACTCGCGGCCCATTTTTCCAAGTGCGCCAGAGTCAGAAAATAGCTCAGCGCGAAAGTCTTCTTTAGAGGCGAGCCGGTTCGATTTGTTTCCTCTGCGAAGCGCAAATCGCAGCAGCCAGACTCGTCAGCATGATCGCGAAGAAAATTCATTGCTTCGACGAGCGCCGGACGTACCAAGGCGTCGTATTCGGCCAGTTCGTTCCCGGTGGAGTCAGTCCAGTCCTGACCTGAGCGGATAACCGCGAGATTCTCCGGAGTGGCGACGCGAAGCCGGCGGCCAACTGTAGCCGCCGAGCCCAACCGTGGAAGACGCTCGCCGTGGAGACTAGTCAGATCGTCGTCGGCAGAGGCTTGAATGCGATCGCGCATACTACCCCAATAGTTATGCTCTCGGATGGGACCCACGACTGGACAGCCAGTCTTGGCCACTCCGACCAGCGTGTCGCGCGAGAAGATCGTTTCGAATCGATTCAGCGGCACTGTCAGAATCTCACGAAAATGCCCTCGCTGCTCGGCTGATCTGGCAGGGTCATTCCACCAGGCCTCGAAGCCCGATTGCTCCTTCCATCGCTCGTAGCGGCCAGGATCGGTCCAATAGGCAAATGACATGAGATTGTAGCATCCGGCGCGATCAATAAACCTCCCGTGTTCGAGGTTGTCGGGAGCATTTTCACAATCGAAGAACTCCAACATTCGCGACGAGCTTCGGCTGTAATCATGTCATGGAAGCTGGGTTCCGAAATATCCCATGACGACCGGCGTTGTCTGACCTGAGAAGTTGGCCGCCCACGCCAGCGCGGGCGGCTTCCAGTTCGGAGGCATATGCCGCGGTGCGGGATTAAGTGCAACGAGTTTACGAGACGGTGGCAGGTCTTTGCTCACAGCATTCCTAGCCTCTGAGAGACTGCGGGATTAGATCTGCAATATAGCACTTGGGTGCAGTCCTTCTTCTTGACTTCCACCAATTTTGGCAAGCTGATCAGGTTTGTGTCGTGAAGCGGGTCGCCTCTTCAGAACCGCCGGTCGCGTTACCTTCACTGTAAGATTGCGCACCTGCGCCGGCGAGCTTGCCGCCATCTACGATTAGGTATTCATTTCTGATCGGCCTGCCTTCGAACCAGCACTCAAGTATCTCGCGAGTCCCTGCTGCGTAACGACTTTCCGCCGACAGCGATGTACCTGAAATATGAGGTGTCATGCCGTGATGAGGCATCGTTCGCCACGGATGATCATTCGGCGCTGGTTGCGGAAACCAAACATCTCCCGCGTACCCTGCGAGCTGTCCGCTCTGCAGCGCTCTCACGATGGCGTCGCGATTGCAGATTTTGCCGCGTGCAGTGTTCACCAGGTACGCGCCGCGCTTCATCTTCGCCAGGAAAACGTCATTGAAAAGATTCTCGGTCTGCGGATGCAGCGGCGCGTTGATCGTCACCACGTCGCAGACTTTTGCCATGTCCTCGACGGTCGGATGCCACGCGACGCCCAATTCTTGTTCCACCGCTTCCGGTAAGCGCCCGCGATCAAAGTAGTGCAAGTGCACATCGAAGGGCTTCAGGCGGCGCATAATCGCAGTACCGATCCGGCCCGCTGCAACAGTGCCGACATGCATGCCCTCGAGGTCATACGAGCGCTCAACGCAGTCGGCGATATTCCATCCACTTTTGACTACCCATTGGTACGATGGAATGTAGTTGCGCACTAGCGCCAGGATCACGATGACGGCGTGTTCGGAGACGCTAATCGAATTCGAATAAGTCACCTCAGCTACAGTTATTCCCCGATCAATCGCAGCTTGCAGGTCGACATGATCTGAGCCGATGCCAGCGGTTATAGCGAGCTTCAGCTTCGGGGCCTTCGCGATGCGCTCTGCGGTTAGATAAGCGGGCCAGAATGGCTGAGAGATTACTATTTCGGCGTCGGCTAGTTCTCGATCGAATTTGGAATTGGCGCCGTCCTTATCTGACGTGACCACGAACTGATGGCCAAGGCCTTCGAGGTATTTACGCAAACCGAGTTCGCCCGAGACGCTGCCCAGGAGAGTTCCAGGTTTGAAATCGATGGCTTTCGGCGTGGGCGTGGATTGGCCGCCAGGATAGTGGTCGATGACCGGGATGCCATCTCGTGCATAAGCCGGTGGGTACCCGTCAACTGGATCATCGAAAAGCACACAAACTATTTTCGCCATCTTCTTAATTCCTTGCGCTAAACTCAATCACCACTGATGATTGTTGGTTCATGCTTAAGCCTTTGGCGCTGCAACGAATTTCAAACCGTGACGACACAGCTCGATTTGGTCGTGAGGAACTTACAGCGGAGCGAGCGTAGCCATTTTCCAACTCAGGCGATCTATGCCATGCTACCGGCGTTTGGACAAGCAACATGGCGAGTTCATCGATGCGATTGTGCCGCTTGCGACGCTCTAAAGGGATGAGCCAGATTGAACTCGTCGGGCGTTGCGGCATTTCGCGCCAGGCGCTCGGGGCGATCGAAGCGGGCATCTATCAGCCAGGTGTTACGGTCGCGATGAAGCTCGCGCGCGAACTCGGGGAAACGGTCGAAAGTTTGTTTGGTGGCGGCGACGTCCATCAGTGCGAGGCTATCAACGCCATGTTGACGGTGGCGGGAGCTACCTCCGCTGACGGAATATCCGGCCGGGTAGTACTTGGACGCATCGGTGGCAAATTGGTCGCGATCCCCGAACCAAGACCAGGGCTTGGCTATCGCCAGCGAGCGGGAGGTTGCAGCAAGTCAACGGTAAGCAGGCGGCTGTGCAGACGATCCGTTCAACGGAAGAAATTGATTCGACGCTGCTGATCGCTGGTTGTGATCCCTCGGTCTCGATTCCTATTGATCGGATGGCTCGCAATGGTTCGCAAATGGGGGTCGTGGCATTGCCATCTTCAAGCAGAAAATCGCTGACGGCATTGGCCACCGGCGCAGTACATGCGGCGGGCGTTCGTCTGCGTGACGCTGAAGGCGGCGACTATAACCTCGAGCCGGTTCGCCTCGCCGCAGGCAAAAAGCGGATGGTCCTCTTTGCCTTTGCGAGTTGGGAGGTTGGCCTCGTCACGGCCAAGAGTGGTCCGCACCAGATCAGCAAGTTGGCAGAGCTGGCCCGCCCTGACGTCCGAATCATCAACCGGGAGAGCGGCTCGGGCGCGCGTCAGGCGCTGGACGAAGCTCTGGCCGGAGCAGGCATGAGCCCGCAACAAGTCACGGGATACGAAGACGAGATCGGCGGCCATCTGGAAGTAGCAGAGTCAGTGGCTAGCGGCCGCGCGACAACAGGTGTCACGATTCGAGTGGCGGCGGAGGCCTACGGGCTCGGCTTCATTCCGCTGCGCGAGGAGCGGTACGATCTGGTGATCGCCGAAAACCAACTGGAAGCGGCACCTGTGAGGCGCATGCTCGACGTGCCGCGATCACGCCGCTTCGCTGATGAAGTGGCGCAGCTTTGCGCGTATGACACATCGTGCATGGGTGACGAAGTTGCGCGCGTTAACTGTTGGAAAAATTTGAAACGAGGTAAATGCCATGGCAGCAGCGATTCCAGCAGCCGAAAGTGCTGCGGTAAAAATCAATCCGTCGGTGAGGGAATTCCTGCAAGGCCGCGCGAAACAGCTCTTGATTGGCGGCAAATGGATTCCGGCCAAATCCGGCAAAACCTTTGAGACCATCAATCCTTCCAATGAAGAGGTTCTCGGGATCGTCTCGGAAGGTGACAAAGCCGATATAGACGAAGCGGTAAAAGCTGCGCGCGCAGCATTCGAGACCGGCAAATGGCCCGCCATAGGACCGCATCAGCGCGCACGGTATCTGTTCAAAATTGCCGAATTGATCGACGCTCATGGCGATGAGTTAGCCGAACTGATCACGCTCGATAACGGCAAGCCGCTGGGTGAATCAACCGTCGAAGTCGGCCGGACCGCCGAAACCTTTCGCTATTACGCCGGCTGGGCTACGAAGTTCTACGGCGAGACCAATCCTTCGAATCCCAGCTTCTTCAACTACACGCTGCGTGAGCCCATCGGCGTATGCGGCCAGATCATTCCATGGAACGGCCCGCGTGCCACCATTAGCTGGAAGATCGCACCTGCTCTGGCCTTCGGCAACACGCTGGTCCTGAAGCCGGCGGAGCAAACTCCGCTCCCGGCGATTCGCATGGGCGAGTTGATTTGCGAAGCTGGGATTCCGGATGGTGTTGTTAATATAGTCACCGGTTTCGGCGAGACAGCAGGGGCCGCGGTTGCGTCCCATCCCGATATCGACAAAGTCGCATTCACCGGCTCCACTGAAGTCGGCAAGCTCATTCTTCAGGCCTCCTCCGGAAATCTCAAGCGTGTCTCGCTGGAACTCGGTGGCAAATCGCCCAACGTTATCTTCCCTGACGCCGACATGGATCAAGCTGTTGCGCTCTCAGCCACCGGCGTCTTTCGTAATCAAGGACAGGTCTGTTGCGCGGCGACGCGAATGTTCGTGCAAGAAGGCGTCTACGATGAATTCGCCGAGCGGATTGCCGCCAAGGCTGATCAAATCAAGCTCGGCCAGCCGCTGGATTCTTCCACCACGATGGGTCCACTGGTTTCGAGCGAACAGCATCAGCGGGTCCTGAACTATCTGAGGCTGGCGCAAGAAGAGGGCGCGCAGGCGAAGGCTGGCGGTGAGCGTGGTCCGCAGCCCAAGGGCTATTTCGTCAAACCGACGATCTATACCGGCGCGAAAAACGGTATGCGAATCGCGCGCGAAGAGATCTTTGGGCCGGTAGCCGTATTGATTCCGTTCAAAGATGAAAACGACGCCGTGCTGCAAGGCAACGATACTACTTACGGTCTCGGCGCGGGCGTTTGGACGAGCGACATCAGCCGGGCGCATAAAGTCGCGCGTGCACTTAGATCAGGTTCGGTATGGATCAATTGCTACGGTTTGATCGATCCTATTTCCCCCTTCGGTGGTTATAAACAATCGGGGTTTGGGCGTGAACTTGGTCCGCAGTCAGTGGATCTCTATACGCAGATTAAGTCGGTTTACATAAAACTCTAGAAAGCAGAGATCACCGTATTTGGCTGACAGTTCAGCAAACTTTTACAGGAGAACAGAAAATAGCAGCAGCAGTTCCATCTTCATTTGAACGAGCAACGGAGGGCGTCAAGTCGAGCGCCGTATTGGATTTCCTCAAGCGCCCGCAGCAGTTGCTGATCGGCGGCAAGTGGATGCCGTCGAAATCCGGCAAGACCTTCGAGACCATCAACCCCGCCAACGAAGAAGTCCTTGCGCTAGTTGCCGAAGGCGATAAGGCCGATGTCGACGAGGCCGTCAAAGCCGCGCGCACTGCATTTGAAACCGGCAAGTGGTCAAGCATCAGTCCGCATCAGCGGACCCGCTATTTGCTTAAGGTTGCCGACCTCATCGACAAGTATGCGGACGAGCTCGCCGAGCTGGAAAGCCTCGACAATGGCAAACCGGTGTCGCAGGCCCGCACCATCGATATCGCGGGGGCAGCAGGCGTCTTCCGTTATTTCGCGGGATGGCCGACCAAAATCTACGGCGAGACCAATCCTTCCGATCCGGCATTCTTTAACTACACGTTACGCGAGCCGATCGGCGTATGCGGTCTCATCGTGCCGTGGAATTTCCCGCTGATGATGGCTGTGAACAGGCTTGCCCCGGCGTTGACCTGCGGCAACACGACGATCCTGAAACCCGCTGAGCAGACGCCGCTTACTGCGCTTCGGCTGGGCGAGATATTTCAGGAAGCCGGCGCCGGCCACTGCTTCCCCGCTGCCATCGTCATCGCCTCCGCGCTCCCGATAGCTCTTGAGCACCATTCCCGACGGCGTGGTCAATATCGTCACGGGCTTCGGTCCCGGTGCTGGCAGCTCTATCGTTGAGCATCCCGATATCGACAAGATCAGCTTCACGGGCTCGACCGAAGTCGGCAAGTTGATCCTCCAAGCCTCCGCCGGGAATCTGAAGCGCGTCTTGTTGGAACTTGGCGGCAAGTCGCCCAATATTATCTTCCCCGACTTCGATATGAAGTTGGCGGCGCGCAATGCCATGAACGGCGTCTTTTTCAATTCCGGCCAGGTATGTGCAGCGGGTACGCGGATTTTCGTCCAGCGCGACATTTACGAGGAGTTCGTCGATGAACTCACGAAAGTCAGTGCAGGCATGCAGCCCGGCAATCCGCTTGACCCCAAAACCCGGCTCGGCCCCGTCGTTTCGCGCGAACAATATGATCGCGTGAATGGCTATATCGAAGCCGGCAAGGGCGAGGGCGCGCGCGTCACGATTGGCGGTGGCGTTGAAAGCGGCAAAGGCTATTTCGTCAAGCCGACGATCTTCGCCGATGTCAAAAACGATATGAAAATCGCCCGCGAAGAAATCTTCGGACCCGTCGCGGCAACGATTCCTTTCAAAGACGAGAATGACGCAGTCTTCCAGGGCAACGACACGACCTACGGTCTCGCCGCGGCAGTCTGGACCAACGATATCAGCCGCGCCCATAAAGTCGCCCGCGCTCTCAAAGCTGGCACGGTATGTGTGAACTGCTACGGAATGATCGATACCGGCATGCCCTTCGGCGGCTACAAGCAGTCGGGCTTCGGCCGCGAGGGCAGCAAGCACGTGCTCGATCTGTTCACGCAGATCAAGTCCGTTTACATCAAGCTCTAACTCTCACAAAAGGACGGTATCTCGGGAAGGCGGTCTGATATGATTCGAGTCATTATCAGGCCGCCTTCAACTTCGATTCTCGGACTAAACTTTTAGTCCTTATGGATCATCACTTCGGTGGCCTTGATGACTGCCGTGACTTTATCTCCGACCTTCAGACCCATTTCCTCGGCGCTGCGTTTAGTGATCACTGACTCGACGACCTCGTCGCCGACTTTAACCGTAATCAGTGCGGTCACCGTGCCGAGGAGAACTTCAGTGATCACTCCCTTGAGATGATTCCGTGCGCTAAGTGCCATAGGGCAATGATTCCTTTCCATCGCGATTCCGCCTATGACCGTCGGGCCGACCCTGTCGGCGTTCACTGGCGGTAGGGTTATCCTGTCGTCATGGATCAGGCGCGGACAGGCCTCTTTGGTACTTGCGCGTGAGCTTTGCCACGGAAGGCATCATCATACTTAGCAATTTCGACGAAATGACGGAGTAGATTCAACATGGATTTGCAGACGCTGGAAAAAACCGGACCGAATTTCTCGCTCGCAGGCTTGATGAGTGCCCGCGACAAGACTCAAGAAGCAATCTCGCTGATCGCCGATGCGATCAAACCTGGCATGCTCGAAGAAGACGCCCGCCAAATCGCCAAAGAAACTCTCACGCGTTTGGGCTCAGTCAAAGGCTGGCACAAGATCCTCATCCGTTTCGGCCCCAATACGATCAAAGATTTCGTCGAGCCGTCGGAGCCGAACGTGCGCCTGGCCGATGGCGATCTCTTCTTCCTCGATATCGGTCCGATTTGGGACGGTACAGAAGGTGATGGAGGGGAGACTTTCGTCGTCGGGCAACACCCCGACCCCGACATGCGGCGCTGCGTCGACGCCGTCAAACAGATTTTCGTCATTGTCAGGAAGCAATGGTTGACGAGCGGAATGACCGGTAAAGAACTCTATGATTTTGCCGCCAGAACCACCGCCGATATGGGCTGGGTGCTCAACATGGACCTGACTGGCCATCGCTTGTCAGACTACCCACATCGAGCGCTCTATGATGGAACTCTGGGTGCCGTCTCAATCCGTCCTTCGCCCAATCTATGGATACTTGAGGTTCAAATTCGCCGTCCAACGAAGGCTATCGGAGCATTCTTCGAAGACCTGCTGCTCGAGGATTCGGCTGACTGAGAGCCGCGCGCCCCCCGCACACTGGACCACGGCCACAATTACCGAACCGTGCACTGACCTGTCCCGGAAATTCGGACCGACCGGAAGTAGAGAAAGCGGCCTGCGTGATCCGGTTGACCTGTCCCGGAAATTCGGACCGACCGGAAGTAGAGAAAGCGGCCTGCTGACCTGTCCCGGAAATTCGGACCGACCGGAAGTAGAGAAAGCGGCCTGCGTGACCTGTCCCGGAAATTCGGACCGACCGGAAGTAGAGAAAGCGGCCTGCGTGATCCGGTTTAAGCCGGCCTGGCCGGCAGTTTGTGCACTCAACAGACTCAATTGAGAGGCTCCAATATTTGGCCCGTGGCGGGTTTT